>JAHCJQ010000013.1 GCA_026126215.1 Alphaproteobacteria bacterium | reverse complement strand
TCATAAGCGGTGGCGATGCGGAATCTGACGTCGCCACGCCGCTCGACAGCGACGACGCGCCCCACATCGGTGACGATCCCGGTGAACATGTCCTTTTCTTAGCCGGCCCTATACCAGCTTTCCAGCATATCTTCGCCGAGGTGGCGTCGGCTGACGCAACGGAAACCAGGCGCCCGCGGGAGTTCGGAGAGTCCGAACGGGCCAACCGCCGGCAGGCCGTCCCCACCCAGCAGGATTCCCGCGCGGAACCAGTGGAACCGGTCGATCAGCCCGTGCCGGGCAAGCCCGGCCGCCAAGGCCCCGCCGCCCTCCGCCAGCAGGCTTGTCAGGCCGCGCGCCCCCAGTTCGCGCATGGCCGCCATGAGATCGACGCGGCCGTCGGAGGCCGCCGGCAGTCCGAGGCAATCGATCCCCGCCTGGCGCAGGGCCTCGAGGCGTTGCGGCTCCACGCCCGGTCCATGCAGCAGCCAGACCGGCCCCGCCCTGGCGGTGCGCACCAGGCGGGAGTGGGCCGGCAATCGCGCCTGGCTGTCCAGGACGATGCGCACCGGCTGGCTCGCTGCCAGGCCCGGCAGGCGGCAGGTCAGTTCCGGATCGTCGGCGAGCACGGTGCCGATACCGACCATGACCGCATCGTGGCGGGCACGCAGCAGGTGTCCGAAATCGCGCGCTGGCTGTCCGGTGATCCAGCGACTCTCGCCCGCGGCAGTGGCGATGCGGCCATCCAGGCTGCTCGCGGTCTTGAGCGCGACCAGTGGCCGGCCATTTTGTACCCGCATCAGGAAGCCGGCATTGACCTCACGCGCCTCGTCGGCCAGAAGCCCCTCTTCCACGGCGATGCCGGCCTGTTCCAGGATTGCGCGCCCGCCGCCGCGCACCCTCGGGTCGGGATCTTCCAGGGCAATCAGCACGCGCCGCACCCCGGCCTTCACCAGCGCTTCGGCGCAGGGCGGCGTCCGGCCATGGTGGCTGCAGGGCTCGAGGCTGACATAGGCGGTGGCGCCCGCCGCAGCCGCACCGGCCCCGGCCAGGGCAATGGTCTCGGCATGCGGCCGGCCGCCCGGCTGCGTCAGGCCGCGCCCCACGATCCGGCCATCGCGGACCAGAACGCAGCCGACCGCGGGGTTGGGCCAGGTTCGCCCGAGCCCGCGCCGCGCCAGGCCGAGCGCCAGGCGCATGTTCTCGAGATCGAAGGCGGGCGCGACGCCGCTCAATCGTGGGCGCCGCCGAGCTTGCCGACGAAGTCCTCGAAGTCCTTCGCCTCGCGGAAATTGCGATAGACCGACGCGAAGCGGACATAGGCCACCTGATCGAGGTTGGCCAGGGCGTCCATCACCATCTCGCCCACCGTGTCGGAGGGGATCTCGCTTTCGCCCGAACTCTCGAGACGGCGGACGATGCCGTTGATCATGCGCTCGATGCGCTCCGGCTCGACCGGGCGCTTGCGCGTGGCGATATGGATCGAACGGGCGAGCTTGTCCCGGTCGAAAGGCACCCGCTGTCCATTCTTCTTGACCACCGTCAGCTCGCGAAGCTGGATGCGCTCGAAGGTCGTGAAACGGGCGCCGCAGGCTGGGCAGTAGCGGCGCCGGCGGATCGCCGTGTTATCCTCCGTCGGACGCGAATCCTTCACCTGTGTATCGTCATTGGCGCAAAACGGACAGCGCATGTCTTTCCACCCCTCGAACTGACCCCTACCGGGTCATTTACTCCATGCCGGCATAGACAGGAAACCGCCGGCAGAGCGCGATCACCTTCTCGCGCACCGCCGCTTCGAGCGCGCCGTTATCGTCCGGCCGCGCGGCGAGCCCTTCAAGGACCTCCGCGATCCACTCGCCGACCTGGCGGAATTCGCCGGTGCCGAAACCGCGCGTGGTGCCGGCAGGCGAGCCGAGGCGGATGCCGGAGGTGACCG
Source organism: Alphaproteobacteria bacterium (assembly GCA_026126215.1). Classification (GTDB taxonomy): domain Bacteria; phylum Pseudomonadota; class Alphaproteobacteria; order Ferrovibrionales; family Ferrovibrionaceae; genus JAHCJQ01. Next base: position 47,839 of record JAHCJQ010000013.1, on the reverse strand, counting down.
CGGGCTTCTCCGGATCGAACGGAATGCCGTTCTTGTTGCAGGTCATGTGCGTGCGGTCGAGCGCCGCCTCCGACCGGTTGCCCTGCAGGCGTTTCGGCCGCAGGTCGACCAGCATGAGATGCGTATCGGTGCCGCCGGAGACGATGTCGAAGCCGCGCTCCTTCAATGTCGCCGCCAGCACCTTGGCGTTCTCGACGACGCGCCTTGCATAATCGGCGAATTCCGGGCGCAGCGCCTCGCCGAAGGCGACGGCCTTGGCGGCGATCACATGCATCAGCGGGCCGCCCTGCAGGCCGGGGAATATGGCGGAATTGATCTTCTTCGCCAGTTCCTCGTGATTGGTCAGGATCATTCCGCCACGGGGCCCGCGCAGCGTCTTGTGCGTCGTCGTGGTGACGACATGGGCGTGCGGCAGCGGACTCGGATGCACGCCGCCCGCCACCAGCCCCGCGAAATGCGCCATGTCGACCATGAGCCAGGCGCCAACATCGTCGGCGATGGCGCGGAAGCGCGCGAAATCGATGATGCGCGGATAGGCCGATCCGCCGGCCACGATCACCTTGGGCCGGTGTGCGCGAGCCAGTGCCGCCACTTCGTCGAAATCGATCAGATGGTCTTCGCGACGCACATTGTAGCTCACCACGTTGAACCACTTGCCCGACTGGTTGACCGGCGCGCCGTGGGTGAGATGGCCACCGGCGGCCAGGTTGAGGCCCATGAAGGTGTCGCCCGGCTTCATAAGCGCAAAGAAGACGCCCTGGTTCGCCTGCGCGCCCGAATGCGGCTGCACGTTGGCAAAGCCGCAGCCAAACAGCTTCTTCGCCCGCTCGATGGCAAGCTGCTCGGCAATGTCCACATACTCGCAGCCACCATAGTAGCGCCGCCCCGGATAGCCCTCGGCATATTTGTTGGTCAGCACCGAACCTTGCGCCGCCAGCACCGCCGGGCTGACGATGTTCTCGGAGGCAATCAGCTCGATGAAATCGCGCTGCCGGGTCAGCTCCTTTGCCAGCGCCGACTGGACCTCCGGATCGTCGCGCGCAAGATCGCGGGCGAAGAAGTCGCCGGCGACCGTGTCGATGCTGTGGCTGGCCTTGCTCATTGCACCCTGTTCCTTCCCGTCTACCGACCGCCGCCTACCGAAGCTTGGCGACGCGCTGCGCGTGCCGCCCGCCATCGAACGGCGTGCCGATGAATTCCCTGAGACAGTCCTTCGCCGTCTCGATCCCGATCAGACGCGCGCCGAGCGCCAGCACGTTGGCATCGTTATGCTGGCGTGCCAGCCGCGCCGACAGACCGTCATGGCAGAGCGCGGCGCGCACGCCCGGCACACGGTTCGCGGCAATCGACATGCCGATGCCCGTGCCGCAGATGACGACCCCGCGGTTCGCTGCCCCGCTCGCCACCGTCTCCGCGAGCTTGCGGCCGAAATCCGGATAATCAACCGACTGCGGACCGTCCGTGCCCAGATCAAGCACGTGCAACCCCATCTGCTCCAGTTCCTTCCGGAGCAGCGCTTTCAGCTCGAAACCCGCGTGATCGGCGGCGATCGCAATCGTCTTGTCTGGCATTTTCCGGCGTTGAAGGGCCATCCAGCGGCGAAGCGGACAAGTACCACATATCGCCGGGAGTGGCTAGAGCGCCACAAGGTATGGAGGTAACAGACGCTCAAACCATCATCAAAGAAATTTTTCAAAACCTGGGAGATAAACCCGAGTTTGAAATGCAAAACCAATAGTAGTTACATCGATTGAGGAAAGCGCATACTTGATCGGGAACATAGTTCTCGTGTCACGTTCAATTTCAATATCTTCTCATTAAGAAAAATCAAAAAATATTCTCTTTTGCTCTAAGGCGTGAGTCTTTACAAATCAACACATCCCATGTATTTGTCGATGCACAGTCAAAACGCGGGCAACGAACATGACCGAGTCTACTCCTTCGGGCGACGAGAAAGTCGAGCTGCTCCGCATGGCAGCAGAAATCGTTTCGGCCTATGTCAGCAACAACCAGCTTCCGGGCGGCAATATTCCCGAGGTGATACGTTCGGTCTACAGTTGCCTTTCCAGCCTCGATTCCGAGGTTGCCCCCGCCGCCGAGCCCGCGCTGCGCCCGGCCGTGCCGGTGAAGAAATCGATCACGCCGGATTACCTCGTCTGCCTGGAAGACGGCAAGAAACTGAAGATGCTGAAGCGCTATCTGCGCACCACCTATGGCATCACGCCGGAACAGTACCGGGCAAAATGGGGACTTCCGTCCGACTATCCGATGGTGGCGCCCAACTACGCCAAGCAGCGCTCGACCTTCGCCAAGAATATCGGGCTGGGCCGCAAGGGCCGCGGCGGCGGCAAGCAGCAGAAGTGACGCCATCCGCCGGCCAGCCGGCGTCGCGGAGACAGGAATGAAAAAGAAAGGCCCGGCGGTCACCCGCCGGGCCGATCCATTTCAGGGCGGCTTTCGCCCTGGATATCAGTTCACGTAGTCGTAGGCGCCGGCTTTCCACTCATAGACCTTGTAGGCTGGCGACTTGACGTCGCCCTTTGCGTCGAAGGCCGTGTCGCCGAGAACCGTCTTGAAGGTCTTGCTACGCAGCACCTTCTCGACATCGGCGAACTTGACCGACTTCGCCTCGGTCGCCGCCTGGGCGAAGACCTGGATCGCGGCGTAGGTGTAGAGGGTGTAGCCCTCGGGGTCGTAGCCCTGCGCCTTGAACTTGTCGACCACTTCCTTGGCCACCGCGTTCTTGCGCGGATCGGCATCGAAGGTCATCAGGGTGCCGGTACCGGAAGCGCCCGCGATCGACCAGAACTGCTTGTCGACGAGAGCATCGCCGGAGATGAAGCGGGCATTGAGCCCCTGCTCGCGGGCCTGGCGCACGATCAGGCCGGCCTCCGGATGGTAGCCACCGAAATAGATCACGTCGACAGCGGCCTGCTTCAGCTTCGATACCAGCGCCGAATAGTCCTTTTCGCCGGCCGTGATCGCCTCGTAGAGCACTTCCTGGATGTTGTGCGTGCCGTTGAGCCGCTTCTTGGTCTCGTCCGCCAGACCCTTGCCGTAGGCAGTCTTGTCGTGGACAACTGCCACTTTCTTGCCCTTGTAGCGCGAGGCGATGAAGTCACCGGCTACCTGGCCCTGCTGATCGTCGCGGCCGCAAACGCGGAAGGTGTTCTTGTAGCCGCGCTCCGTGAAGGTCGGGTTGGTGGAGGCCGGCGAGATCTGCAGGATGCCCTCCTCCTTGTAAACGTCGGAGGCGGGGATCGACGAGCCGGAGCAGAAATGCCCGATCACCGCCGCGACCTTCTCCTTGACCGCATTGTTGGCGACCGAGACCGCCTGCTTCGGGTCGCACTGGTCGTCGCCAAAGACAATGGACAGCTTTTGGCCGTTGATGCCGCCCTTGTCGTTGAGGTCCTTGACCGCCATCTCGGCGCCGCGCTTCATCTGCTCGCCGAAGCTCGCAAGCTGACCCGTCAGCGGCCCGTTGAGCGCTATCTTGATCTGCGCCATGGCGCCGGTCGCGCCAAGCGCGACCACGGCCGTCGCGGCAAGCAGGCCGAGGGAGAATTTACGCATAGATTGCCTCCTGTTTGGTTGAGTTAGCCGCCCGGCTTGAACGACCGGGCAGCATTTGCAGACGCTTCCTCGCAAAGTCCTTCGTCCGGCGCCGCCCGGTTCGGAACGGCGTCGGTCTCGGCCGGGATTTTAGGGTGCAAACCGGCCATCATCAACGAATACCGGCACGGCGCTCACGACCCTTCGCGCTCGCGCCAGCCGAACAACCCCGCCCTTTCATAGAGCCAGGGATACTGGTTCACCATCTTGTAGGCCCGCGTCACTTTGTATGCGAACGTTCCGATGGCGAGGATGACCAGCGTGTCCAGGATGAAGCCGCCGACCGAAAGCAGGTCTTCCTCGAACAGCGCGAAACAGAAGAAGCGGTTGGTCAGTCCGAGCAGCAGGCCGTAGGGATAGAGCTGCCAGGACGGCCGCCAGGTGATGGCGATGGCGCGTCCGGTCATGAAGGCCGCCGCACCAAACAGGATCACCGTCAGGCCGATGAACACGCCGGGGGAGGAGCCAAGCCAGTCAGACATGGCCACCCTCCAGATAGGCCGCGCGCACCTCGGGGTTGGCCAGCAATTCGGCGCCCGAGCCGCTCATCGAGATGCGGCCGTTCACCAGCACATAGCCGCGATGGGCAAGCCGCAGGGCGTGATAGGCATTCTGCTCCACCAGCAGCACGGTGACCCGCTGGCGCTGGTTGATCTCGCGGATGGTTTCAAAGATCTGCTTGACCACGAGCGGTGCCAGGCCGAGCGAAGGTTCGTCGAGGAGCAGCAGTCGTGGCCGGCTCATCAGGGCGCGGGCGATCGCCAGCATCTGCTGCTGGCCGCCCGAGAGGGTGCCGCCGCGCTGCGACTGACGGTCCTTGAGGATGGGAAACAGGCGGAATATACGGTCGAGATCCTCGTCGAAATGGGCGAGGCCGAAATTCTGCGCGCCCATCTTCAGGTTCTCGATCACCGACATGCGCGGGAAGATCCGCCGTCCCTCCGGTGACTGGGCGATGCCGAGCTTGACGATGTCGTGCGTCGGCATCTGCGTGATGTCGTGCCCCTCGAAACGCACCTCGCCACGACGCGCACGCGGATTGCCGCAGATGGTCATGAGCAGCGTCGACTTGCCGGCGCCGTTGGCGCCGATCAGGGTCACGATCTCGCCTTCCTCGACCGTGAGGTCGACGCCGCGCAGGGCCTCGATGCGACCATAGAATGTGTGAACACCGGAAAGCCGCAGCATCAGGGCCTCGTCTCGCCACCATGCTGGGTGAGGTCGGCCACCACTTCCGGCGGCAGTTCCTCGTCCTCCTCCTCCCCCAGATAGGCACGGATCACGTTCGGATCGCCGCGCACCTCTTCGGCGCTGCCGTCGGAGATCTTGCGGCCATAATCGAGCACCACGACATGATCGGAAATGCGCATCACCACGCTCATGTCATGCTCGATGAGCAGAACGCCGATCTTCTGCCCGTCCGATCCGGCCCCATCCCGGATCGCGACCAGAAGTTCCGAAAGTTCGCCGGACTCGCGCGGATTGAGGCCGGCGGCGGGTTCGTCGAGGCAGAGCAGCACTGGCTGCGTGCACATCGCCCGGGCGATCTCGAGCCGGCGCTGGCCCCCATAGGGCAGGCTGCCGGCCTGATCGTCGGCGAACTCGGTGAGGCCGATCCGGTCGAGCCAGTAACGGCAGAGATCGAGTGCCTCGCGTTCCGCCCGAAGATACGAAGGCGCGCCGAACAGGCCAAGAAAGGTGTAGCCCGACGCGACCATAAGCCGGTTGTGCTGGGCCACCATCAGGTTCTCGAGCACCGACATGCGCGGAAACAGGCGGATGTTCTGGAACGTCCGTGCCACCCGCGCATCCTGGGCGATCTTGTGGCCTTCCATCTGCTCGAGCAGATAGACCTCGCCATCGCGATGCAGCGACAGGCGGCCATGGGTCGGCTTGTAGAAACCGGTCAGGCAGTTGAAGACCGTCGTCTTGCCCGCGCCGTTCGGTCCGATCACGCCGGTGATCTCGCCGGTCCGCGCCTCAAACGAGACGTCGTCCACCGCAAGCAGGCCGCCGAAACGCATGCTGAGATGCTCGACCTGAAGCAGCGTCCCCTCCGCGGCCCTGTTCATCGCGAGCCTCCGCTCCCCGGACCGAGCGAAACGGTGGGTGCCCGATGCGCGAGCAGCCCCTGCGGCCGCCAGACCATGATCAGCACCATGGCGGCACCGAAGATCAGCATGCGGAACTGGGCGAACTCACGTGCCAGTTCGGGCAGCAGGACAAGAAAGAGAGTAGCCACCACGACGCCGGCCTGGCTGCCCATGCCGCCCAGCACGACGATGGCGAGAATGACCGCGGATTCGATGAAAGTGAAGCTTTCCGGACTGATGAAGCCCTGCCGGGTCGCGAAGAAGCTGCCGGCGAAGCCGCCGAACATGGCACCGATGGCGAATGCGGTGAGCTTGGTATTGGTCGGATTGATGCCGAGCGAGCGGCAGGCGATCTCATCCTCACGCAGCGCTTCCCAGGCCCGACCGATCGGCATCTTGCGCAGGCGCAGCGTGACCGCGTTGGTGACCAGCACCAATGCGAGGATCACGTAATATAGAAAGACGAATCGGTGCAGGCTGGCGAAATCCAGGTTGAAGAACTCATGAAACGCGGTCTCGCCCTCCGCCGGATCGTTGGTGAAGGGCAGGCCGAAGAAGGTCGGGCGCGGCACGCCGGAAATGCCGTTCGGTCCGCCGGTGACCGGTTGCCAGTTCACCAGGATGACGCGGATGATCTCGCCGAAGCCCAGCGTGACGATGGCGAGATAGTCGCCGCGCAGCCGCAGCACCGGGAAACCCAGCAGGATACCGAGAAAGGCTGCGAGGATGCCGGCCAGCGGCAGGCAGAGCCAGAAGCTGAAACCGAATGTCTTGGCCAGCAGGGCATAAGAATAGGCACCGATGGCATAAAAGGCGACATAGCCGAGATCGAGCAACCCGGCCAGGCCGACCACGATGTTGAGACCCCAGCCGAGCATCACATAGATCAGCACGTAGGTGGCGAGGTCGATCTCGCGCCGGTCGGCGAAGGGCAGGAAGGGCAGGATCAGGGCGAACAGGATGAAAGCCGGCACGAGAAAGCGGCCGAGTCCCTCGCCCACCCGGGCCATGCCCTGTCCGACGATGCCGGGCGCCTTCGAGCGGGCCGCACCGGCACGCCGGTAAAGTAGCGTGAAAACGATGCGCCCGAAGAAGACGCCGACGGTGGCGATGGCAACCCAGTGAAAACGGTATTGCAGATCGACGGTGGTGCCGCTGTCCAGCGTCTGGAACCCCATCAGCGGCAGCGCGAGGAGGAAGGCAATGGCGGCGGCGATACCGGCGTCCTTCAGCAGGGCAACGAGCGGACTGTCCTCCCGTGCCCCCGGCAGGGTTGTCGCGGCCATCGCTCAGACCTTCTCGACTTCCGGCTTGCCGAGCAGCCCCGTCGGCAGGAAGATCAGCACGACCACCAGGATGCCGAAAACCGCCACATCCTTGTATTCGATCGAGAAATAAGCGGACCAGAACGCCTCGATCAGGCCGATCAGCATGCCGCCCAGCATGGCGCCGGGCAGCGAGCCGATGCCGCCGAGCACGGCTGCCGTGAAAGCCTTGAGTCCGGCGAGAAAACCAATGAAGAAATCAATCACGCCATAATACATCGTCACCATCACGCCGGCGACCGCGGCCAGCGCCGCACCCATGACGAAGGTGAGCGAGATCGTTCGGTCGACATTGACGCCGAGCAGGGATGCCATGGTCCGGTCCTGCTCGCAGGCCCGCTGCGAGCGCCCGAGCGCCGTCCGGGCGATGATGAGCGAGAAGATCGCCATCAGGGCGATGGTCAGCACGATGATGATGATCTGGAGATAACTGATATTCACCTGGAAGCCGTTCGCTTCCATGAGCGGGATATTGCCGCGCACCACCGGTTGCATCGGCTTGATCTTGGCGCCCTGGATGATCTGCACGTAGTTCTGCAAAGCGATCGACATGCCGATGGCGGAAATGAGCGGCGCCAGGCGGAACGAACCGCGCAGCGGCCGGTAGGCGATGCGTTCCACCGCCCAGCCATGCACGGCCGTGAAGAACATGGACACGATGAGCACGAGAAGTATGGCGAGCGGCACCCAGGTGATGCCGACGGCGCCAAGCAGCGAGAAGGTGATGATGCCGATGAAGGCACCGATCATGTAGATCTCGCCGTGCGCGAAATTGATCATGCCAACGATGCCATACACCATCGTGTAGCCGATGGCGATCAGCCCGTAGATGCTGCCAAGCGTGAGCCCGTTGATGAGCTGCTGGGTGAAATACTCCATGCGTCAGGCCGTCCAGGATCCTTCCAGTCCCTGTCGACTGGCCGGGCGCCTGCGTCCGGTCCGCATTCGGACCCGCCGGCACCTGACGACGGCCAGCCTCCCTGTCGTTTTCATTGGCCGGAGAATAGGCTGGCGCTTCGTGCCGCCGCAAGCGCATTCATTCCGAGCCGGGTTTGCGGCCCTCCCCCGCCCGGCCTGCCGCCGACTTTTTCCGGCGCACATATTCGAGCTTGCGGATGGCAAGCCGCTTCAGCGCCTCCTCGCCGGCACCGGCCGGCCCGACAAGGGTCACTTCGAGCCCGGTTTCGGCGTCGAGCGCGGCGACACGCAGGCTCGAACCGATTTGCCGGAATTCGAAGAGGATTTCGCGCGCCATCGTGTTGTCCGCCGCCCGGTTTCGATTTACAAGACGCAGGTCGAAGCTGCAGTGTCATCGAGAAGGCCGGAGGCGACAAATGCAATTCCTCAATCCTGACGCCTGGGCGCCGCCCAAGGGCTATTCGAACGGCGTCCTGGCCGAGGGACGGCAGGTCTTCGTCGCCGGGCAGATCGGATGGAATGCCGCCGGGGAATTCGAGAGCGACGCCCTGGGCGCCCAGGCCGCGCAGGCCCTTGCCAACACCATCGAAGTGCTCAGGCTGGCCGGCGCCGGACCGGAACATATCGTGCGCATGACCTGGTACGTCACGGACAAGAAGGAGTATCTGGCGGCCCGGGCCGAGATCGGAGCCGCCTACCGGCGGCACATCGGCCGGCATTTCCCTGCCATGACCCTGGTCCAGGTCGCGGCGCTGCTGGAGGATCGGGCCAAGGTGGAGATCGAGACCACCGCCGTCATCCCCTCCTGACCCGCCCGGCCCGGACGTCGTCGCGTTCCGGCCGGATCACCGATTGCCCCCTTTATTCCAGGGGACTTGCCAACTATCCTGCCAAGCTGGACTTAAGGAGTTTCACAATGAGTGCGAGCCCCGCCCCCGCCAGCAGGACGAAGCATGCCGAACGTGCCTCGTTCGCGTGGGACGATCCCTTCCTCCTCGACGACCAGCTCTCCGAGGATGAACGGATGATCCGGGACTCCGCCCGGGACTACTGCCAGAACCAGCTCCTGCCGCGGGTACGCGACGCCCACCGCCACGAGACGGTCGACCGTTCGGTCTTCCGCGAGATGGGCGGGCTTGGCCTGCTCGGCTCCACCATCCAGGGCTATGGCTGCGCCGGGGTGAACTATGTGTCCTACGGCCTGATCGCCCGCGAGGTGGAGCGGGTGGACAGCGGCTACCGCTCGATGATGAGCGTGCAGTCGAGCCTGGTCATGCACCCGATCAATGCCTATGGCACGGAGGAGCAGCGTCAGAAATATCTGCCGAAGCTCGCTACCGGCGAATGGGTCGGCTGCTTCGGCCTGACCGAGCCGGACCATGGATCCGATCCCGGCGGCATGAAGACCCGCGCGCGCAAGGCTCCAGGCGGATACGTCCTTTCCGGCGCCAAGATGTGGATCACCAATTCGCCCATCGCCGACGTCTTCGTCGTCTGGGCCAAGACCGATGACGGGGTGATCCGCGGTTTCATTCTCGAGAAGGGCATGAAGGGGCTCTCGGCGCCGAAGATCGAGGGCAAGTTCAGCCTGCGCGCTTCGGTCACCGGCGAGATCGTCATGGACGATGTCAAGGTGCCGGAAGAGAACCTGCTGCCCAATGTCAGCGGCCTGAAGGGACCCTTCGGCTGCCTGAACAGCGCCCGCTACGGCATCGCCTGGGGTTCCATGGGCGCCGCCGAGTTCTGCTTCGACGCGGCGCGCCGTTATACGATGGAGCGCAAGCAGTTCGGCCGGCCGCTCGCCGCCAACCAGATCGTCCAGCTCAAGCTCGCGAACATGCAGACCGAGATCGCGCTCGGGCTGCAGGCCTGCCTTCGCGTCGGCCGGTTGCGCGACCAGGATCGCGCCGCGCCCGAGATGATTTCCCTCATCAAGCGCAACAATTGCGGCAAAGCCCTCGAAATCGCCCGCGTCGCCCGGGACATGCATGGCGGCAACGGGATCTCGGACGAATATCACGTGATCCGCCACGTCATGAATCTCGAAGCAGTCAACACCTACGAGGGCACGCACGATGTCCACGCCCTTATCCTCGGACGAGCCATCACAGGCATCCAGGCGTTCACCGCCTGAGGCGCTTGCTGTCGGGTCCATCAGCAGAAAGGCACGGTCGATGGACCTGCAAGCGGTCAAGGACGCCTATCGCCGTCATGCGCCCTATTACGACGCCATATTCGGCGTGCTCCTCAGCCCGGGACGCCAGCGCACGGTCAAGCTGGCGAACCGTATCGCGCATGGCCGCGTTCTGGAGATCGGCGTCGGCACCGGACTGTCGCTGCCGCAATATCGGCCCGACCTGAAGATCACCGGCATCGACATCTCGCGCGACATGCTCGACATCGCCCGCCGCCGGGTGAACGAACTCGGCCTTTCCAATGTCGAGGACCTGCTCGAAATGGATGCGGAGAACCTGAGCTTCCCCGACAATTCCTTCGACACCGTCTGCGCCATGTACGTGGCCTCCGTGGTGCCCCATCCCGAACGGCTGATGCGCGAGATGCAGCGCGTCTGCAAGCCGGACGGGCTGATCCTGATCGTCAACCATTTCGCCGCGCCGCGCGGCAGCCTCAAGGGAGACATCGCCCGGCGGCTGGCCCGGCTCTCGCACAAGCTGGGCTGGCATCCGGATTTCGAACTGGGGCCTTTCCTCGCCCATGGCACGCTCGAGGTGCAGGGCATCGACAAGGCGCCGCCCATTGGCCTGTTCTCCATCCTGCGCTGCCGCAACGCCAAGTCGCTGGTGAATGGCGCCGGCATCCATGCCGAGGCGAGCGCCGCCAAGTAGCACCGCCTTGCCATCCCGCCGGCTGGCAAGCCGCGAGCCGGCGATCAAAGTTCCGTGTGCGCGGCGCATTTCCTTTGCCGTCGCCGCAAGGGATCGGCGAGCCTCGGGCCATGCAGCGACGGACGCGCGCGCTCACTTCCGCTGACCGCCTGGACTGGCTCCGGCTGATCCGCTCGGAGAATGTCGGGCCCATCACCTTCCATGAATTGCTGCGCCGCTTCGGCAGCGCGGCGGCGGCGCTCGAGGCGCTGCCGGAGCTGGCCCGCCGTGGCGGGCGCCGCGCCGGAATCCGTATCGCCACGCGCGCCGAGGCGGAGCGCGAACTGGCGGCGCTGGCAGGACTCGGCGCACGCGTGATCGGCGTCTGCGAGCCGGATTATCCCCCGCTCCTCGCCCAGATCGACGATGCACCGCCGCTGCTTTACGCGCAGGGTCATCCCAGGCTTGCGGCACGGCCGGTGGTGGCCATGGTCGGGGCCCGCAATGCTTCGGCCGCCGGCGTCCGCCTGGCGCGGGAGATGGCGGCGCGGCTCGGCGCCGCCGGCATCGCCGTGGCGTCCGGCCTCGCCCGCGGGATCGACACGGCGGCGCACCGCGGCGCTCTCGCCAGCGGCACCATCGCCGCGGTGGCAGGCGGCATCGACGTCATCTATCCGCCGGAGAATCGCGACCTGCAGCAGGCGATTGCCGAGCAGGGCCTGCTGCTGGCCGAGTTGCCGCCTGGCACGGAACCGCTGGCGCGACATTTCCCGCGGCGCAACCGCCTGGTCTCCGGCATGGCCCGTGCCGTGGTGGTGGTGGAGGCGGCACTCAAGTCCGGCTCGCTCATCACCGCCCGGCTTGCCGCCGAGCAGGGCCGCGAGGTCATGGCAGTACCGGGCTCTCCGCTCGACCCACGGGCGCGTGGCGGCAACGACCTGATCCGCACCGGTGCCGCCCTGGTGGAAAGCGCCGAAGACGTGCTGGCGCTCCTCGCCGGGCTGCCGGATCTGGCCGAACCTCCGGGCCGCGATCCGGTCCCGCCGCCACAGCCTCCGGGCGAGGCGGAACTGGCTGACGGACGCGCGCGGCTTCTCTCTGCCCTGTCGCCGGTCCCTATCGAGATCGACGAGTTGGCGCGCCAGTGTGCGCTCGCGCCTGGCGTCCTGCAGACCGTCCTGATCGAGCTGGAACTGGCCGGGCGGCTCGAGCGTCAGCCGGGCGGCCGGGTGGCGATTCGAACCGAGGAACCGCCCCGGATCTGACCGGTGCGACAAGGAATGAAGGCACAGCCCGCGCAGCGGTTGCACCGGCCGGATTTGACAGTGCGGACGTCTTTCATCATGTTGCTGCGCTCTTGCGGTCCCATTGAAGGCGTTTCGAACGATGCATGTCGTCGTCGTGGAATCCCCCGCTAAGGCCAAGACAATAAAGAAGTATCTTGGTCCGGGGTACGAGGTATTGGCGTCCTTTGGCCATGTTCGCGACCTGCCGCCGAAGGACGGTTCGGTGCGGCCGGACGAGGATTTCGCCATGACCTACGAGGTCGACTCGAAGTCCGCGAAGCGCCTCTCCGACATCGCCAAAGCCGTCAAGGGCGCTGAGAATCTTTTCCTCGCGACCGACCCGGACCGGGAAGGCGAGGCGATTTCCTGGCATGTCCTGCAGGTGCTTCAGGACAAGAAGGCCGTCAAGGGCGTACCGGTCAGGCGCGTGGTCTTCAACGAGATCACCAGGAGCGCGGTGCTCGATGCGATGAAGCATCCGCGCGATCTCGACATGGACCTGATCAACGCGCAGCAGGCACGGCGCGCGCTCGACTATCTGGTGGGCTTCACTCTCTCGCCTGTGCTCTGGCGCAAGTTGCCCGGCGCCCGTTCGGCCGGCCGCGTGCAGTCGGTGGCGCTGCGCCTCATCTGCGAACGGGAGATGGAGATCGAAGCCTTCCGGGCGCAGGAATACTGGAGCATCGAGGTCGACTGCCTGACCGAGGCGCGGGAGCCTTTCGCCGCCCGTCTGGTCCAGCTCGACGGGCGCAAGCTGGAGAAGTTCGACCTGGCCGAGCAGGGTAGCGCCGAGGCCGCCGCCGGCCGCATCCGCGCCGCCCGTTTCCGCGTCGCCGAGGTGCAGACCAAGCCGGCGCGGCGCTTTCCCTTCCCGCCCTTCACCACCTCGACCCTGCAGCAGGAAGCCTCGCGCAAGCTCGGCCTCTCGGCCAAGCTCACCATGCAGATTGCGCAGCGCCTGTATGAAGGTATCGATCTCGGAGGCGAGACCGTCGGACTGATCACCTACATGCGGACCGATGGGCTGCAGATGGCGGGCGAGGCGGTCGCGGCGATCCGTTCGGTCATCGCCGAGGATCATGGCGCGGACTACCTCCCCGACGCCCCGCGCATCTACAAGAGCAAGCAGAAGAACGCCCAGGAGGCGCACGAGGCGATCCGGCCGACCGACGTCCGGCGCCGGCCCGAGGATCTTGCGCGCTATCTCGATCCCACCCAGCTCCGGCTCTACGAACTGATCTGGAAGCGCGCCGTTGCCTGCCAGATGGAGGCGGCAAGGCTCGAACGGACCAGCGTCGAAATCTTGTCGGAGGCCGGCGATATGACCCTGCGCGCATCCGGCAGCGTGCTGCTGTTCCCCGGCTTCCTCAGGCTCTACGAGGAGGGTCGCGACGACCAGCCCATGGCCGGCGACGACGAGGATGCCCGCCGCCTGCCGCGCATGGCGGCAGGCCAGGGCGTGGGCATCGAGCGGGTCCGGCCGGAGCAGCATTTCACCGAGCCGCCCCCGCGCTACTCCGAGGCCAGCCTGGTCAAGCGGCTGGAGGAACTCGGCATTGGCCGGCCCTCGACCTACGCCACCATTCTCTCGGTCCTGCAGGACCGCGGCTATGTGCGCCTGGAGAACAAGCGTTTCACGCCGGAGGATAGCGGCCGCCTGGTAACGGCGTTCCTGACCCTCTATTTCGAGCGTTTCTTCGCCTACGATTTCACCGCCGGCCTGGAAGAGCAACTCGACGAGATCACCGAGCGGCGCGCCGACTGGAAACAGGTGCTGCGCGAATTCTGGCTGCGCTTCACCCGGCTCGACGACCATGCCGACCTGTCGCGGCCGGACCTGCCCCCGGTCAAGGAAGCGATCGGCGAACTGGACCGGCTGATCGGCCAGCGCGGTGCCGTCGTGGCGGCGATCGACGAGGCGCTCGGGCCTCATTTCTTTCCCGCCCGCGAGGATGGCAAGGACCCGCGGGCCTGCCCGGCCTGCGCGCAAGGCCGGCTCGGCATCAAGCTCGGCAAGTCCGGCGCCTTCATCGGCTGCTCGAACTATCCCGACTGCCGCCACACGCGGCCGCTCAGCGTGGCCGGCGAAGGCGACGGCGCTACGGTGACGCTGGATGGGCCGCGGCTGCTCGGCCACGACCCGGAGACTGGCTTGCCCGTCACCCTGCGCGGCGGCCGCTTCGGACTCTATGTCCAGCTTGGCGACGAAGCAGAGGATGGCGGCAAGCCGAAACGCGCCTCGCTGCCCAAGGACATGGCGGCGGATGCCGTCACGCTCGAACAGGCACTTCGCCTGCTCGCCCTGCCCCGCACAGTCGGCATCCATCCCGAGTCTGGCAAGGAAATCATTGCCGGCAGAGGGCCTTACGGCGCCTACCTCAAGTATGATGGCAGGTATACGCGCCTCGCTTCCGCCGAAGAGGCGATCGAGATCGGCCTGAACCGCGCGGTGACGCTGATCGCCGAGGCGGCGGCCAAGGGACCGGCCCGGCGACGCGGCCCGGAGCCGCTGCGCGAACTGGGCGCCCATCCCGATGACGGGCAACCGGTAAGGCTGATGTCCGGACGCTACGGCCCCTATGTCACGCATGATGGCGTCAACGCCACCTTGCCGCGCGACATCGTGCCCGAGAACCTCGACATGACGACCGCCCTCGCCCTGCTCGGCGAGCGCCGGGCCAAGGGGCCGGTAAAGAAGAAGGCAGGGGGCAGGACCGCGAAAGCCTCCCGGGCCATGGCGAAGGCGCCGGCCGCGAAGGAACCGGCAGCCAAGGCGACGAAGGCAAAGGCGACGAAGGCAAAGGCGAAAACAAAGAAGAAGGCGGCCAAAGGCCGCAAGCGGGCCGGCAAGCCGGTGGATGACGTCGCCGCGTGAGCAAGGCCCCCGACGCCAGCAAGAAAAAAAAGAAGCAGCCGGCCTTCCCCAGCAAGGATCAACTCCTCGACTTCGTGCGGGAGCAGAAGGGCAAGGTCGGCAAACGCGAAATCGCCCGCGCCTTCGGACTGAAGGGACCGGACAAGATCCGGCTCAAGGCGTTGCTGCGCGAACTCGCCGGCGCGGGCGAGGTGGAGCGCGGGCGCGGGCGTCGGCTCGTGCAAGGCGGCGAGCTGCCGGAGGTCGTGCTTCTCGACATCGCCGATACCGATCTCGACGGCGAGTTGGTGGCGCGGCCGGCCAACTGGCGTACCGAGGATGCCCCGCCCCGCGTGCTGATGGCGCCGGTCGGCCCGGGCCAGCCGGCGCTTGCGACCGGCGACCGTGTGCTGGCGCGGGTTGGGAAGATTCGCGACGGAGTGTACCAAGGGAAGCTCATCCGCCGCCTGCAGGCAGCACCCGAACATATCGTCGGCGTCTATCGCCATCTGGGGCGCGATGGCCGGATCGAGCCGGCGGACAAGCGCACGCGCGACGAACTGGTGGTGGACATTCCCCATTCCCAGGGCGCGCTATCCGGCGAGGTGGTGCTGGCGGAGGCGCTGCCCGGCCGAACGCACGGCTTGCGCCGCGCGCGCATCCTCCAGCGTCTGGGGCGCATCGGCGAGGCGCGCTCGCTCAGCCTCATGGCGGTGCACCAGCACGGCATCCCGACCCGCTTTCCCGAAGAGGCGCTGGCCGAGGCCGAGGCGGCCAAAGCAGTGCGGATCGGCAAGCGGGAGGACCTGCGCGCGCTGCCGCTGGTCACCATCGATCCCGAGGATGCGCGCGACCATGACGACGCGGTCTTTGCCGAGCCGGACACCTCGCCCCGCAACGAGGGCGGCTGGCATGTCGTCGTCGCCATCGCCGACGTTTCCTGGTACGTGCGCCCGGGCAGCGCGCTTGACCGCGAGGCGCGCCGGCGCGGCAACTCTGTCTATTTCCCCGACCGGGTCGTGCCGATGCTGCCCGAAAAGCTCTCCGCCGATCTCTGCTCGCTGGTCGCCGGCAAGTCGCGCGCTTGCATCGCGGTGCATATGTGGTTCGACCGCGAGGGGCGGAAGATCCGCCATCGCTTCGCCCGCGCCCTGATGAAGTCGAAGGCATCGCTGGAATATGGCCAGGTGCAGCGCGCCATCGACGGGGCGCCGGACCGCGCCGCGGCGAGCCTGATGGAGGAGGTGATCCGGCCGCTCTACGGCGCCTACGAGGCGGTCTGCCGGGCGCGCGAGAAGCGCCAGCCGCTCGCCATCGACCTGCCGGAGCGAAAGATCGTGCTTGGCGAGGATGGCTTCATCGAGGCGGTCAGGCCGCGCGAGCGCTTCGAATCGCACCGCCTGATCGAAGAGTTCATGATCCTTGCCAATGTCTGCGCGGCGGAAACGCTGGAAGGCTTCCGCCAGCCCTGCATGTACCGGGTGCACGAGCCGCCGAGCCTCGACAAGCTCGAAGCCCTGCGCCAGTTTCTCGACACGCTGGGCCTGAAACTGGCGCGGGGCCAGAATCTCAAGCCGCAGCATTTCAACCAGATCCTTTCCCGTGCCGCGAGCACACCCCAGGCCCAGTTGGTCAACGAGGTCATCCTGCGCAGCCAGATGCAGGCAATCTACAGTCCGGACAATCTCGGCCATTTCGGCCTCAATCTGGCCAGATACGCGCATTTCACCTCGCCGATCCGCCGCTATGCCGACCTGCTCGTGCATCGGGCACTGGTGAGCGGCGGTGGCTTTGGAGAAGGCGGGCTCTCGGAATTCGACCGCACGCATTTCGAGGAAACCGCCGGGTTGATCTCGCAGGCGGAACGGCGCGCGATGGTGGCGGAACGCGATGCGCTCGACCGTTTCGCCGCCGCTTTCCTGGCCGAACGCATCGGCGCCACCTTCCGTGGCCGCGTCTCCGGAGTGACCCGCTTCGGCCTGTTCGTGAAACTGGACGAGACCGGCGCCGACGGGCTGGTGCCGGTCTCGAGCCTGCCCGGCGACTTCTACGTCCATGACGAGGGCCACCACGCCCTTGTCGGCCAGCGGACAGGTATTGTGCACCAGCTTGGCGATCAGGTAGAGGTTCGTCTGGCGGAGGCGGCGCCGGTCTCCGGCGGCCTGCGTTTCGAGCTGTTGCCCGGTCAGGGTCGCGCGGCGAGCCAGGAAGAACGCCGGCGCCTGCGCTCCGCCCCCAAACGGCCGCGCCGCCATGGCCGGCACGGCAGATAGAACTCGGCGCTTGCAAGGAACGAAACACGCGATGTCAAAACCGATCGGACGGCCCTTTGCCTGCCTCGCCGGCGCGCTTCTGCTCGCCCTCGCCCCTTCCCTTGCCCACGCCTTCGACCTGCAAGGCCATCGCGGCGCCCGCGGGCTGATGCCGGAGAATACGCTCCCGGCTTTCGCCCACGCCCTCTCGCTCGGCGTCGATACCCTCGAACTCGATCTCGGCATGACCAAGGATGGCGTACTGGTCGTGGCGCACGATCCGGCCCCTTTGCCCAAGCTGACGCGCTATCAGGGCGCCTTCCTCGCCGAGACGGCGCCGCCGATCTGGCACATGAGCTACAAGGAACTGAAGAAATACGATGTCGGGCGCATCAATCCGGACGACCCGACCTACAAGCAGTTCAGCCGCCAGCAGCCGATGGACGGGCTGGTGATGCCAAGACTCTCGGACGTGTTCGAGCTGACCCGGCGCAGCGGCAACGAGACTGTACGCTTCAATATCGAGATCAAGATCTCGCCGCTGGAGCCTGACCAGACCGCATCGCCGGACGCCTTCACGTCGGCCACGGTGAAGGCGATCCGCGAGGCGGGCCTCGCCGGGCGCGCCAACATCCAGTCCTTCGACTGGCGCGTGCTGCAGATATCGCAGAAGCTCGCACCGGAAATCCCCACGGCCTATCTCTCCTCCGGCCGGACCCTGCAGCCGGGCTCGCCCTGGCTTGCGGGATTCGAGTTGAAGGACCATGGCGGTTCGGCGCCGCGCATGGTCAAGGCGGCCGGCGGAGCGATCTGGTCGCCGTTCTTCCGCAACATGACCGACGACGACATCAGGACTGCCCGGGAACTCGGGATCAAGGTCATCGTCTGGACCGTCAACGAGAAGCGCGACATGAAGGCGCTCATCGAACGCGGCGTGGACGGCATCATCACCGACTACCCCGACCTGCTGCGCGAGGTCATGGCCGAACTCGGCATGCCGCTGCCCAAACCCACGCCGGTCGTGCCCTGACGGGTCATCCGAACGCGAGTCTTTGATCGCCTATAAGCGATATTTATATCGCATTCTGATCGTATATAATCAATCATCGTAAACAAGGATGATTGGTCATGAGTGCTGGGAAAATCTCCCAGGCGCTTGCGCGCAAACATCTCGACGAGGCGATCATTCCCTTTCGGGAGGCGTCGGCCTACCCACGCCCGCCGAAAGGCTGGGTGCGTGCGATCCGTGACGCCCTTGGCATGACAAGCCGCCAACTTGCCGCGCGCATGGGGCTGTCCCAATCGACCATAGCGGGTCTGGAACAGGGCGAGGAAGCCGAAACCGTAACGCTGAGAACGCTGCGACAGGCCGCCGAGGCGCTGGACTGCCGGCTGGTCTATGCTCTCGTGCCCAAGACCACGCTGGACGATCGCGTTCGACGGCGCGCGCGAGCGCTTGCCGAAACGCAACTCGCACGTATTCACCACACTATGCGCCTCGAGAACCAGGCACTTCGCAAGGACGAACTTTCGGCGGAACTGGAGCGACTTACCAACTCCATCCTGAACGGCCGGCCAAGCCGTTTGTGGGATAGTACATGAGCGAACGACCTTTCGATCCCGACGATGATGCGGAAATACCACTTGATCCCGATGAACGGCGCCAGCTTGTTCCGACTTACATCTCCACCCGGCCGCAGCTCAACGAGGCCGAACAGATCGGCGTCACCGAGGCCGATGATTGGGCATTCAGGCGCAGGCGCAACGTGCTGGACGAAAGGTTTCTGCTGAACCTGCATCGACGCATGTTTGGCAAGGTCTGGAAATGGGCCGGCACACTCCGCACCACAGAACGCAACATCGGCGTCGAAGCCTACAGGATCGGTGTCGAACTTCGTGCCTCGCTGGATGACGCACGCTACTGGATTGCAAAGGCCACATTCTCATCAGACGAAATCGCCGTGCGATTTCATCACCGCCTGGTCTGGATTCACCCCTTTCCGAACGGAAATGGGCGTCATGCGCGTTTGAGCGCCGATCTTCTCGCCGTTTCGCTCGGGCGGCCACGCTTTACCTGGGGAAATGCGAGTCTCGTCGAGGCAGTGGCAACTCGGGCACAATATGTCGCGGCGCTTAAAGCCGCCGACGCGCACGACATGGCGCCGTTGCTCGCTTTCGCCCGTTCGTGATGCGACACCGGGCAAACGGGAAGCGGTGCGCAAAGCCGGTTTGCCGGATTGAAAGACGGCTCGCAGCGCATTCCATCGAGATGGCAAGGAAACATCCTTGCCCGGCCAAGCACGGCAATCGCGCTGGTTTCACCGTTTCTTGATTCGCCCGCCCACAGGGCGGTTGCTAGCCATTCCGGGACGCACGTTGCAACAGCGGACCGGACCCACCCATATGCGCTCGTTCCTCCCTTCCTCCCGTCGTGCCTGCGCCGCTCTCGCCACCCTGTTCCTACTGGCCGGCCCGGCCGCCGCGCAGGAGAAACTGCGCATGGCGGTGGGACCCTTCCTTCCCACGCCCACCGACACGCGCACGGCCTACGAACCCTTTTTCCGCCATCTCGCCGGACAGGTCGGCCGTGGCTACGAGCTGGTGGTGACCAACGACTGGGCCGGCATCTCCATCGCGCTCGCGACCGGCCAGGCCGATGTCGCCTGGATGGGCCCCTGGGGCTATGTGCTGGCCCGGGCCGAGGGCGGGGCAGAGGCCATTGCCACCGTCAAGTACGATGGCAAGCCGACCTATCATTCGATCATCGTCGCCCGCGCCGAGCAGAAGCTCGAACGCTGGCCGGAGGACGCGAAGGGACTGCGCCTCACTCTCGCCGATGTGGGCTCTACCTCGGGCTGGCTGATCCCGACCTACTGGTTCAAGATGAACGGCATCGACCCGAAGACCTATTTCCAGTATCGGGACGGCGCCTCGCATGCGGCGCAGGTCGTCTCCGTGATCAATGGCCAGACCGACCTCGGCAGCGACTTCGACCGCAACCTGAATGGCTTCATCGATCGTGGCAATATCCGTGCCGACCAGGTGAAGATTGTCTGGCAGTCCGATCCGCTGCCGAACGACCCGCTGGTGGTACGCAAGGGTTTCGATGCGGCGATCAAGAAGAAGCTGCAGGCCGCCGCCGTCGCCATCACCGAGGAGCAGGCGCTCACCCTGATGCCGCCGCGCTACACCGGCTGGATTGCCTCCGATCATTCGGCCTACCGGCTGATCGAGGATGCCGGCATCGCCGTCGGCCGGCTCAAGGCACGCACCGCCGCCAAGTAGCCGGACCGTGACTGCAACCCCGGGCCCGAGGCCGGTCATGGCAAAAAGCCTGGCCGGCCGGGTTCGCATTTTTCTCCTGCTGTCGCTGGCGATTGGTTTCTACCTCGCCTGCCTGCGCTTCTCCGAAGTCAGCCCGCTGCGCCTCTGGGAAGGATTGCCGCGCCTCGCTGCCTGGGCGGCGCGGGCATGGCCGCCCGATCTTTCGGAAGCGCCGATCCTTCTGCGCAGGGCCGTGGAAACACTCGCCATGGCGACCGCGGGCACGAGCTTCGGCGCCTTGCTTGCCCTGCCGCTCTGCCTTCTGGCATCGCGCAACCTCGCCCCCGGGGCGCTGCTCTATCATCCGGCGCGCGGCCTGCTCAACATCCTGCGCGGCATCGACAGCTTCGTCTTCGCGCTGATCTTCGTCGCCGCCGTCGGGCTCGGCCCCTTCGCCGGCGTGCTTGGCATGGCCCTGCACACGGCGGGCTCCATCGCCAAGCTGTGGTCGGAAACGATCGAGACCGTGGAGCCCGGCCCCCTCGATGCCGCGCGCATGAGCGGTGCGGGGCGCATCAAGATGATCCTGCATGCGCTGCTCCCCGACGTGCTGCCTGCGCTCTGCTCGACCACGCTCTACATGTGGGAATTCAACCTGCGCGCCTCGACCGTGCTCGGCATCGTCGGCGCGGGGGGCATCGGACAGGAACTGAAGAACAGCATCGACCTGCTGCTTTTCGACCGGGTCTTCGCCATCCTGCTCGTCATCCTTGCCATGGTGACGGCGATCGACCTGCTGAGCGCGGCACTGCGCCGCCGATTGGCATGAAACCCGTTCTCACGGCCGTGTCCGTCGCCAAACGCTTCGGCACGACCGAAGCCCTGATCGACGGGACGGTCACCCTCGCCGCCGGCGAGTTCGTCGCCCTGCTCGGCCCAAGCGGTTCCGGCAAGACGACCTTGTTCCGCTGCCTCACGCGCCTGATCGAGCCCGATGCCGGACAGATCCACCTCGACGGGCGGCCGATCCAGCATCTGAAGGGCGCCCGCCTGCGCGCCGCGCGGCGCCAGATCGGCGTGGTCTTCCAGCAGTTCAACCTGGTGCGGCGACGCTCCGCCCTCACCAACGTGCTGACCGGCTTTCTGCCGGACATCCCGCTCTGGCGCGTCGCCAGCGGATGCTATCCGGCCGCCGCCCTCGCCCGCGCCGAGGCGGCGCTCGGCGCGGTCGGTCTCGCGGCCAAGGCGCACCAGCGCGCCGACACGCTCTCCGGCGGACAGCAACAGCGGGTGGCCATCGCTCGCGCCCTGGCGCAGGAAAGCCGCATACTGCTGGCCGACGAGCCGGTGGCGAGCCTCGATCCGGAGACGGCCGCGCAGACGCTCGAATTGCTGCGCGAACTCTGCCGGATCAGGGGCCTTGCCGTGCTCTGCACCCTGCACCAGCCGCAGCTTGCCGAACGCTATGCCGACCGAGTGATCGGGATGCATGCCGGCCGCGTCCTGCAGCGACGCGAAGTCTGACGCATCGGCCACCGGACGCGGACGCTTTCCTCTTCCTTCCGCCGCCTGCCCGGGCTAGAAAGCCGCCATTCCACCCGTCCACCGATCCGCCCGGAAGGAAGGTGCTGCATGATCACGGTCTATGTGCTGGAGAAGGGCTGCCTCAGGCCGGCGGAGATCTCGCAGTCCGGGATCCTGCCGCAAGAGGCGGTCTGGATCGACCTGCTCAATCCGACACGCGAGGAGAAGATCACGATCGAACGGTTGATCGCCATCGACGCGCCGACGCTCGAGGACATGCAGGAGATCGAGCCTTCGAGCCGCATCTACCAGGAAGGCGAAGCCCGGTTCATGACCGCGACGGTGGCCGCCAAGGCGGAGACCGAAACGCCGATCAGCGCCGCAATCACCTTCATCCGTACCGGGCGCATCCTGGTCACGCTTCGCTACGAGGACCCCAAGCCCTTCCAGACCTTCGCCAGCCGCGCCGTCCGCCACCCCGGCCTGGCGATGAATGCCGACATGGCGTTGATCGGCCTGCTGGATGCCATCATCGACCGCTCGGCGGATCTGATCGAGAAAACGGTCAGCGAACTCGACACCATGTCGCGGGAGATCTTCTCGAGCCGCGTCGGCGCCAGCTCGCAGCGCACGGATTTCGAGGGCGTCGTGCGCAAGCTCGGCCGCACCGACGACGTGGTCTCCAAGGTCAAGGACAGCATGAGTTCGGTGATCCGCGTCGTCACCTATCTCACCCAGGCGGCGGGCGAGGAGAAAGGCAACAAGCAGTACAAGCTGCGCCTCAAGTCGCTGAGCCGGGACGCGCTCTCGCTCAACGAACATGCCTCCTTCATCGCCCACAAGATCAATTTCCTGCTCGATGCCACCCTCGGCCTGATCAATATCCAGCAGACCGCCATCATCAAGATCTTCTCGGTGGCGGCGGTGGTCTTCCTGCCGCCGACCCTGATCGCCAGCATCTACGGCATGAATTTCGAGATCATGCCGGAGCTGAAGTGGGACTTCGGCTATCTCTGGGCGCTCGCCCTCATGGTCGTCTCCGCCATCCTGCCCTACTGGTACTTCAAGCGGCGCGGCTGGCTCTGAAGCCAAGCGCCCTCACCCAACCCTCTCCCGGAGGGAGAGGGCTATTCTTCTCCCTCTCCCACGCGTGGGAGAGGGTTGGGTGAGGGCGCGCGCTCAATAGACGAAGCTCGTCTCGTCGAGCGAAGTCGCCAGCGCCGCCTGGCCGCGCAGGATGGTGGCGACCTCGCCATCGATGCTGATGGCAAGGTCCCTACCCTCGGCCGACCAGCCAACCCGGCCGGACTGAACCAAGGTCGCGAAGTTCCCGGTGAGGAGCGCGGTGATATCCAGCCGGTCGCCCTGGGCGCGGCTGAAATCGGCGACGATATCGGCGGCGCCCTGGCCCAGCACGAACAGATCCGCCCCGCTGCCGCCGATCAGAAGGTCGGCGCCGGCGCCACCGACGAGCGTATCGTTGCCGGTACCGCCCAGCAGCAGATGGTCGCGCCCGAAGGCGATAAGCGTATCGTCTCCCGCCCCGCCATCGAACCGGTGCCCGGCGGCCAGCTCAGTGTTTGACAGGTAGTCGTTGCCGGCCCCGCCGGCGAGGGTACTCGCCCCCTCCGTGCCGCCGGCAGCCACCGTATCGTTGCCGGCGCCGCCAAGCAGAATGCCCGCGCCGCCAAAGAGCTGAACAAGGTCGTCGCCGGCGCCGCCATCGACGCGGACGGTCCCTGAATCAGAGACCAAGGTATCGTGCCCTGCGCCGCCGAGCAGCGTGTCGTCCCCCGCCCCGCCCTGAAGCTCGTCGTCGCCGGCGCCGCCGGAGAGCGAGTCATTGCCATCGAAACCATAGAGTCTGTCCGCGCCGCCACCGCCGGAAATCGTATCGTTGCCGGACCGGCTAACGATGTAGTTGTCGGCGCCATTGCCGCTGGCGCGCAGATGGCCCGCCCCGAAATACGAAAGATCCTCGATCCCGGCGAAGCGGCCGGCGAGCGAGAGGCTGACGATGGCGCCGGTTGCGCCGTGGGCGACGCCGATCCTGTCGAAGTCGCCGCCACCGCCGGGCAGGATCAGCCGGTCGGACGCATCGTCGATATTGTAACGAAGACCCAGGTGATTGCCGAAGATCGTGTCGGCGCCCAGACCGCCATCGATCGACCGATACCAGTCCGGCCCGGCCCGCAGCACGTCGTTGCCGCCATGCAGCAGCGCGAGAAGGCCGTCCTCCGCCCCCGTCGCAAAGGCGGCAAGGCCCAGGCTCAGCTCCTCGTAGCGGATCAGTTCGCGGCCATCGGCGTCAGTGACGCGCAGACTGTTCACGGCGACCCCGGCCGAGGCCACCGGCCGGCCGGACTGATAGGTGAAGCCGTTGCCGCCCACTTCGAGGCGGAAAGCGGGAGGCCCGGATACAGCCAGGACGAAACGGTCCGCCGTGGCGTCCTGCAAGGTGCCGCTCTGCCAGGCTATCCGCATGGCAACGGTCAGGTCGAACTGATCGCCAAGCCGGGAATCGGTGAGAAAGATCTGGGCCATCGTGGCGCTCCATGCGCTTTTGCCGCAGGCTCGCAGCATCGGCCGCTCACCTCAAACCACGATGGCGTGAGGCAAGGCGCCCTCACCCAACCCTCCCCCACGAGGAGAGGGCTCGCTGTCTCCCTCACCCAACCCTCCCCCACGAGGAGAGGGCTCGCTGTCTCCCTCACCCAACCTTCTCCCACGAGGAGAGAGCTCGCTGTCTCCCTCACCCAACCCTCTCCCGCGAGGAGAGGGCTCGCTGTCTCCCTCACCCAACCCTCCCCCACGAGGAGAGGGCTCGCTGTCTCCCTCACCCAACCCTCCCCCACGAGGAGAGGGCTCGCTGTCTCCCTCACCCAACCCTCTCCCGGAGGGAGAGGGCTCGCCGTCTCCCTCACCCAACCCTCCCCCACGAGGAGAGGGCTCGCCGTCTCCCTCACCCAACCCTCCCCCACGAGGAGAGGGCTCGCTGTCTCCCTCACCCAACCCTCCCCCACGAGGAGAGGGCTTATTCTTTCTCCCTCTCCCACAAGTGGGAGAGGGTTGGGGTGAGGGTGGCGCAGCCGGCACAGGGCTGGACTGCGATATTCCGGGTTGCAAGTCGGCCATAGGGACCACATCTTGAGGTCAACCCGCCAGCGAACCCATGGTCGCCATGTCCCATTCTCCGGTTTCCTCCAGCTTTTCCTTCGCCGAGCCGCCGCGTGCCATCGGCCCTGCCATCCGCCGGGGCTTTGGCCTGCACTGTCCCGCCTGTGGCGAGGGCAGCATTTTCGGCCGCTTCCTCAAGGTGAACGATGCCTGCGCCAGATGCGGCGCCGAGTTGCACCATCACCGCGCCGACGATGCGCCGCCCTATTTCACCATCTTCATCGTCGGCCATATCATCATCCCGCTGCTGCTACTCCTCGAGCGCCAGGCCATGCCGCCGACCTGGCTGCATATGGCGCTCTGGCTGCCGCTCACGCTCCTGCTCTCGCTCTGGTTCCTGCCGCGCGTCAAGGGCGCGCTGATCGGCCTCCAGTGGGCGAAGCGGATGCACGGCTTCGGCGGAGACCATGGCTGAGGCAAACCCCGTCGCGCGCGGGAGAGTACGCCCGCGCGATGCGGCAAGCCTGATCCTGCTCGACCCGGATGAAGGCGCGGTGCTGATGGGCCGTCGCGCCAGGCGCCACCGCTTCCTCCCCGACCTCTTCGTCTTTCCCGGCGGCCGGGTGGATGCGGCCGACCGGCAGGTGCCGGTGATCCGCCCATACCGCCCCGAGATCGCCGAGGCCCTGGCCAGAACCGGGTCGGGTCGCCTGGCGCAGGCGCTGGGCTGTGCCGCGGTGCGCGAGACCTTCGAGGAAACCGGCCTGCTGGTCGGCGAGACGCCCCATGGCTGCGCCGCCGCCGACCTGGCGCCGCTCGAATACGTGGCGCGGGCCATCACGCCGCCCACGAGCCCGATCCGCTTCCATGCCCGCTTCTTCCTCACCGAGCGGGCCAGCACGCGCGGCGAGCCGCGCAGCAACGGCGAACTGATCGATCTCGACTGGTATCCGATCGAGGAGGCGCTGCGGCTGCCGGTCGCCGACATCACCGAGTTCGTGCTGGGCGAGTTGCGCCGGCGCCTTGCCGGCGAGCCGGTTCTCGGCCCGCTGCGCTGGAGCTACCGCTCCGGCAAGCGCGTCATCCGGCGTGGCTGAACGGATCCTGTCGCCGACAGAGCGCCGGCTGGCGCTGCTCTCCGTCATCGGCGCGATCAGCGTCGTCGGCATGCAGATCGGCCTGTTCATGCCGCTGCTCTCGCTGGTCCTGGAAGCGAAAGGCGTCTCGCCCTTCCTGATCGGGCTCAATGCTGCCTTCGGCTCGTCCGCCGTCGCGATCTTCGCGCCCTTCGTGCCGGCCGTGGTGCGGCGGCTGGGCAGCGCGCGCTTCATGCTGGGCTGCTTCGTCCTCGCCGTGGCCTGCGTGCTGCTGCTGCGCATCTTCGACAATGTCTGGGCGTGGTTTCCCATCCGCTTCGCCTTCAACATGGGGATCGTCGGCCTGTTCATCGCCTCGGAAGCCTGGATCGGCGCGCTCGCCGACGAGCGGAGCCGCGGGCGCATCGTCGGGCTCTATGCCGCCTGCCTCGGCGGCGGTTTCGCGCTCGGCCCGGCGCTGCTCAGTGTCACGGGCTCGGCCGGCTGGCCGCCATTCCTGTCGGGCGCGGCGATCATGGCGGCCGGCAGCCTGCCGCTGCTCGCCGCCTGGCGCTTCGCCCCGGTGATGCCCGGGCGCGCCGCCTTCAGCGCTCTCGGCTTCCTGCGCGTCGCGCCCACCCTGGCGCTTGCCGTGCTCGTCTTCGGCCTGATCGAGACCACCGCCTATTCGCTACTGGCGATACAGGGAATGCGGCTGGGCCAGAGCGAGGTCTTCGCCACCCGGGCGCTCTCGCTCTTTGCTGTCGGCGCGATAATTTTGCAGCTTCCCATCGGCTGGCTGGCCGACCGGATCAACCGCTACCTAGTGCTGATCCTCTGCGCCGCCGCCACGCTCGCCGGACCGCTCGCACTGCCCCATCTGAGCGAGGCACCCATCGCCTGGCTCGCCGTCATCTTCCTCTGGGGCGGGCTGGCCACCGGACTCTACACCGTCGCCCTGACCATCGTCGGCGAGCGATTTCGCGGCGCCGACCTGGTGGCGGCGAATGCGGCACTCGGCATGCTCTATGGCCTCGGCGCCATGATCGGACCGGCCCTCGGCGGGGCGGCGATGCAGCTCTGGCCCGGTCGGGGCCTCATGGGCACGCTGGCGCTCGCCGCCTTCCTGGTGCTGGCCACCGCCCTGTTGCGGCGCTCGTGGCAGCATGCGGGCGGCCAGAAAATGCCTTGACTTGGGGCGTCCTGCCGCTATTTTCCCGGCTTCCAGAACAGTTCCGAGCGAGCGGAGTATTGGCCATGGCCAAGCCGACCACCCTGAAGATCAAACTGCTGAGCACCGCGGATACCGGATACTTCTACGTGACCAAGAAGAATCCGCGCACCAAGACGGAAAAGCTCACCCTGAAGAAGTACGATCCGGTGGCGCGCAAGCACGTCGAATTCAAGGAAGCCAAGATCAAGTAAGTAGCACAACCTGCTGATCTGAAAAGAGAAAAGGCCGCCTTATGGGCGGCCTTTCGCGTTATTGGCTTGGACCGGGCCGGCCGCTATGCTGCCGCTCCGCACCGGGCGAACAGGGAGGAGAAGGACATGTCAGCGACCGCAACCCTCGACGATTGGAAAAGCCGCGCGGCATCGCTCTCGATCCGCGGCCAGGCCTTCATCGGCGGCAAATCCGAAGCGTCCGAAACCGGCAAGACCTTCGACTGCGTCAGCCCGATCGATGGCAAGGTCATCGCCAAGGTCGCGGCCTGCGAGGCGCCTGACGTGGAAAAGGCGGTGCGGGCCGCCCGTGCGGCTTTCGAATCCGGGGTCTGGTCGAACATGGCGCCGGCGAAACGCAAGCGCGTGCTGCTCAAATTTTCCGATCTGATCCTGAAGAACCGCGACGAACTTGCCCTGCTCGAAACCCTGGACGTGGGCAAGCCGATCCGCTTCTCCACCGTGGTCGACATACCCGGCGCGGCGGCCGCCATCGCCTGGTATGCCGAGGCCATCGACAAGCTCTATGACGAGATCGCCCCGACCGATCCTTCGGCCATCGCCATGATCATGCGCGAGCCGGTCGGCGTCGTGGCGGCGGTGGTGCCGTGGAACTTCCCGCTGCTGATGGCCTCCTGGAAGATCGGCCCGGTGCTGGCGGCCGGCAATTCGCTGATCCTCAAGCCGGCGGAGCAGTCGCCGCTGACCGCCCTGCGGGTGGCGGAGCTGGCAGCGGAAGCCGGCATTCCCGAGGGTGTCTTCAATGTGGTGCCGGGTTTCGGCGAAACGGCGGGCCAAGCGCTCGGACGGCACATGGATGTCGATTGCGTGACCTTCACCGGCTCGACGGAAGTGGGCAAGCTGTTCCTGAAATATGCCGGCGAATCGAACATGAAGCGCGTCTCGCTCGAATGCGGCGGCAAGTCGCCCAACATCGTACTGGCCGATGCGCCGAACCTCGACGCGGCGGCCAAGGCGGCGGCCTTCGGCATCTTCTTCAACCAGGGCGAGGTGTGCAACGCTGGCTCCCGGCTGCTGGTGCAGGAAAGCATCAAGGACGAGTTCCTGGAGAAGGTCATGGCGGTCGGCAAGCGGATGCAACCGGGCAACCCGCTCGACCCCGCCACCATGATGGGCGCCATGGTCGACCGGACGCAGACCGAGCGGGTCATGGGCTATATCGAGGCAGGCCGCAAGGCCGGCGCCGAACTCAAGATGGGCGGCAGGCAGGCGAACGCGGAGAGCGGCGGCTTCTATGTGGAGCCGACCGTCTTCGACAAGGTCGACAATGGCATGAAGATCGCCCAAGAGGAGATTTTCGGCCCCGTCCTCTCGACCATCACCTTCAAGGACGTGGCCGACGCGATCCGCATCGGCAACGACACGATCTATGGCCTCGCCGCCGCGGTCTGGACCCGCGACATTACCACCGCGCACAAGGTGGCACGCGCGCTGAAGGCGGGGCTGGTCTGGGTCAACGCCTACGACGCCGGGGACATCACCATCCCCTTCGGCGGCTACAAACAGTCCGGCTTCGGCCGCGACCGCTCGCTGCACGCGCTGGAGAAATATACCCAGCTCAAGACGACCTGGATCAATATCGGCTGAGGCACCGGGGTCAGGCGGGCCGTGGTCAGGCGGGCCGGGGTCAGGCGGCCATGACCACCTGGTCGCGACCGCCATGCTTGGCGCTGTAGAGAGCGCCGTCCGCCCGCTTGACCAGCGCGTCCGGCGCCTCGGCTTCCGCCAGCATGGCAACGCCGATGGAGCAGGTCACGGTGAGCTGTCCGGCACCGCCATTGATCGGAAACGGCGCCTCGCTGATCTGCCGCCGCAGCCGCTCGGCGACCAGATGGGCCGTCTCGCGGTCGGTGTCGGGCAGCACGACCATGAATTCCTCCCCGCCGTAGCGGGCCGCCAGGTCGACGCCGCGCACGTTGCGGCGGATGCGGTTGGCGAATTCGCGCAGCACCTCGTCGCCGGCGGCATGGCCGTTCTCGTCGTTGATCTTCTTGAAGAAGTCGATATCGATCATCAGCACGGCGAGATCGTAGCGTTCCTTGCCCCGTCGGGAGATCAGCGTTTCCAGATGGGTCGAGACATAGCGCCGGTTATACATGCCGGTCAGCGCATCGGTAACCGCCATGGTGACGCTGCGATGATAATTGTTGCGCAGCCGGTCCTGATAGGCCTTGCGCCGGACCTGGGTGCGGACCCGCGCCAGCAGCTCGTTGCGGTCGATCGGCTTCACCACATAGTCGGTGACGCCAAGTTCCAGCCCCTTGAGCAGGCGCTTCTTGTCGATCGGATCGACAAGAATGAGGATCGGGACCTGCCGCGTCTCTTCCGCCGCGCGAAGCTGGGAGCAGAAGCGAAGGCCATCGGCCCCGCCATGGTCGAGATCGACGATCACCAGCGAGAAATCCTCGCCTCGCGCCCGCTGCATGGCCTCGTTGGCATCGGCGACGCCGGCGATCGAATAGCGCCCGCCAAGCGCCTCGGAGATCCGCGTCGCATCGCGGCCCTGTTCCTGCAGGGCAAGGATGCGCGCCCCGTCGCAAGAGGGCTCGCCATCACTGTCGCCTTCGATCAGCCCGATCGAATCGGACGTGGCCTCGCGCAGGCGCAATTCGTCGAACATCAGCTTGAGGCGCACCAGCGAGCGCACGCGCGCGAACAGTGCGACATCGTCCACCGGCTTGGTCAGGAAATCGTCGGCGCCAGCTTCGAGCCCCTGCACGCGGTCGCTCTGGTCGTTGAGCGCGGTGACCATGATGACCGGAATATGCTGGGTAGCGGGATCGGCCTTGAGGCGCCGGCAGACCTCGAAACCGTCCATGCCGGGCATCATCACGTCGAGCAGGATGATGTCGGGATGCTCGCGATGCGCCTGCTCCAGCGCCTTCAGCCCGTCGCTGGCGGTGACGACCTCGAAATACTCGCTGCCGAGCTTCGCTTCGAGCAGTCGCACGTTCGCCGGCACATCATCGACGACCAGAACGCGCGCTGACATCCCCTGCCCCGCTCAGTCCAGGAAGCGGCGGACCGTTTCGATGAACTTGCCGACGGAAATCGGCTTGGCGATATAGGCCTCGCACCCGCCCTCGCGGATACGGTCCTCGTCTCCCTTCATGGCGAAGGCGGTCACGGCGATCACCGGAATTGCCGACAGCTCCTCGTCCTCCTTGATCCACTTGGTGATCTCGAGGCCCGAGACCTCGGGAAGCTGGATGTCCATCAGGATCAGGTCCGGGCGGTGCTTGCGCGCCAGGGCAAGCGCCTCGAGCCCGTCGCGTGTCTGGATGGTGACATACCCGTGCGCCACGAGCAGATCGTGGAACAGCTTCATGTTCAGTTCGTTGTCTTCAACAATGAGAACTGTCTTTGACATCCGGTCTTGATTCTCTTTGGGCCCCGCGGCCCGTCGCGCGATCGTATGCGAACGTGCCGCAACCTGTTTACCATCGGGGCGTTGAATATTCCATGCAAAAGCCAGCGCCCCTCGCGGACCATTTGTGATATGGATTGGTTAACATCATATGAAAACCTCGTTAATTCCGGCGGTTGGCGGCCGGGTCATCTCGGGTAATATTCGCGCGTATGGAGAAGTTTTCTGCCGAGACATTGGCGTTGCGCGCACTAGCCTATATCGCGAGCCGGGAAGACGTGCTCGAGCGGATGCTTGCCGTCTCCGGGCTCGAACCGGCGGAGGTGAAGGCGCGGGCCGCCGAACCCGACTTCCTGGCCGGGGTGCTAGATTATCTGCTGGGCGAGGAGCCTCTGCTGCTGCGCTTCTGCGAAGACGAGGGGATCAACCCGAGCTGGCCGGCGCGGGCGCGCCTGGCGCTTCCCCATGGGCGGGCGGAGGAGCATCCGTGAGCGGCGCGGGCACGGGATCGCAGTTGCATCCGGAAGTGGCGGAACAGCTTGCCGGCTTGCGGCCGCGTGCCGACCGGCCCCTCATCGTCACCGATGCGGACGAGGTGCTGTTCCTGTTCATGCGGGGCTTCGAGACGTTCCTGCGCCAGAACGGCTTCTACTTCGACTGGGTGAGCTATGCCCTCGTCGGCAATATCCGCCGCACCCATGATGAAAGTCCCGCCGGCGCGGACGAGGCGCGCGGGCTGCTCGGCCGCTTTTTCGAGGAACGGACCGAAACGATGGAACCGGTGCCGGGCGCGGCCGATGCCCTGCACCGGCTCGCGCGCCGCGCCGACATCGTCGTCCTTTCCAACCTGCCGATCGCCCAGCGCGCCGCCCGCAGCCGGGCCCTGGCGCGGGCCGGCATGGATTTTCCCCTGATCGCCAACCAGGGCATGAAGGGCGCCGCCGTCCGGCATCTGGCGGAGGGGATCGCCGCGCCGGTCTTCTTCATCGACGACATCCCCCATCACCACGCCTCGGTGCGCAAGCATGCGGAGCATGTGCAGCGCCTGCACTTCATCGCCGATGCCAGGCTTGCCGGGCTGCTTGGGCCAAGCGAGGACTGCCACCATCGCGCGGAACTCTGGCCCGATGCCTTCGCCTGGATCGATGGCCACCTGGTCCGGGCAGGCTACTGAGCGATGCGGATCGGCGTCGATCTGGGCGGCACGAAAATCGAGGCGCTGGCGCTCGGCCCCGGCGGCAGGGAACTGGCGCGCCAGCGTACTGCGACACCGCGCGACGATTACGACGCCATCGTGCGCGCCATTGCCGGACTGGTGGAGGCGGTGGAAAGCCAGGGCGGCGGACGGGGCAGTGTCGGTGTCGGCATCCCCGGCACCATTTCGCCGGCCACAGGCCGGATCAAGAATGCCAATACCGTCTGCCTGATCGGGCATCGGCTCGACCGCGACCTCGAAGCGGCGCTGGGCCGGCCGGTGCGGCTGGCCAACGATGCCAACTGCTTTGCGCTCTCCGAGGCAGCCGACGGCGCCGCGGCCGGCGCGGAGACGGTGTTCGGCGCCATTCTCGGCACCGGCTGCGGTGGCGGACTCGTCGTGCACGGCAGGGAGATCCGCGGCCGCAACGCCATCGCCGGCGAATGGGGCCACAATCCCCTGCCCTGGCAGGACGTGGAAGAGTATCCCGGGCGGCGCTGCTATTGTGGCAAACTGGGCTGCCTCGAGACCTTTCTTTCCGGCCCGGGCCTCGTGGCCGATCACCGGACGCGCCATCCGGAGTGCACGCTTTCAGCACCGGAAATCTTCGCCGCCGCCGAGGCAGGGGAGCGCGCGGCCGAGGAGACCATCCTGCGCTACGAGCGCCGCCTCGCCAAAAGTCTCGCCACCGTCCTCAACCTGTTCGATCCGGACATCGTCGTGCTGGGCGGCGGCCTGTCCAACAATCCCAGGCTCTATGAAAACGTGCCGCGACTCTGGCAGGATTGGGCTTTCAGCGACGTGGTGACCACGGAGTTGGCCAAGGCCCGGCACGGCGACTCTTCGGGCGTCAGAGGTGCCGCCTGGCTCTGGCCGGAATCCGCCGAAGGATGAACCGATCATGCCCGCGCTCTGCCGGGACTGCTTCTCCGCCGTCGCGCCGAAGGCGCCGCGCTGCGCCGCCTGCGGCTCGCCGCGCCTGCGCCGGCATGATGAACTCCTTGACCTCTCCATAGCCCATCTCGATTGCGACGCCTTCTATGCCGCCGTCGAGAAGCGGGACGACCCTTCGCTTGCCGACAAGCCGGTCATCGTGGGAGGCGGCCGGCGCGGCGTCGTCTCGACCGCCTGCTACGTCGCGCGCCTGTACGGCGTGCGCTCGGCCATGCCGATGTTCAAGGCGCTCAAGGCCTGCCCGAATGCGGTGGTGATCCGGCCGAACATGAAGAAGTATGCCGCGGTCGGCGCGGAGGTGCGTCGCCTGATGGAGGAAGCGACGCCGCTGGTCGAGCCGCTTTCCCTCGACGAGGCATTTCTCGACCTTTCGGGGACAGAGCGGTTGCACCGCCATGCGCCGGCGGAGACCTTGATGCGGCTGGCGCGCCGCATCGAACAGGAGATCGGCATCACCGTCTCCATCGGCCTCAGCTACAACAAGTTCCTGGCCAAGCTCGGCTCCGAAATCGACAAGCCGCGCGGTTTCGCCGTGATCGGTCGGGCCGAGGCGCGCGCTTTTCTTGCCGCGCGTCCCGTCTCCGCCATCTGGGGGGTCGGTCGCGCCATGCAGGAGCGTCTTGCGCGCGACGGCCTGACCACCATCGCCCAGCTCCAGGAGATGGACGAGCGGACCCTGGTCGGCCGCTACGGCAGCATCGGCCTGCGGCTCCATCACTTTGCGCGCGGCGAGGATGCGCGGCGCGTCGATCCCGACGGCGAGGTCAAGAGCATTTCGGCGGAAACCACGTTCGACACCGATGTCAGCGATGCGCGCGAGCTGGAATCGATCCTCTGGCCGCTGTGCGAGAAGGTCTCGCGCCGGCTCAAGCGCGCGGGCCTCGCCGGGCGCACCCTGACGCTCAAGCTCAAGACCGCCAGGTTCCGTCTGGTCACCCGCCAGGCGAGCCTCGGCACGCCGACGCAGCTTGCCGAGGTCATCTTCCGCGAGGCGCTTCCGCTGCTGCGGCGCGAAGCCGACGGGACGCCATGGCGCCTGATCGGCATTGGCGCCAGTGTCTTCGCGCAACCGTCCGATGCCGACCGGCCGACACTTCTCGAACCGGACCGCGCCCGCAAGGCAAAGCTCGAACAGGCGATGGACCGGCTGCGCGAGCGCTTCGGCGATGACACGATCGGCAAAGGCCGCGGCCTGCGCCGGTAGGCGCCACCCTCACCCCGCCCCTCTCCCATAAATGGGAGAGGGAGACAAAAGAAAATGCCCTCTCCCTCCGGGAGAGAGCCGGGGTGCGGGAAACAACGAGCCCTCTCCCGGATCAGGGGAGAGGGTCCTTTTCATCTCCCTCTCCCTCCGGGAGAGGGCCGGGGTGAGGGAAACAGCGAGCCCTCTCCCGCGAAGCGGGCTTGAGCCGCGAAACGCATCAAGCGGTTGGTGAGGGTCGCTCCGGGATCAGGGAATCAGCATTTCGGCTGCGGCAGCAACTCCAGAAGCGTCATGGTCCCCTTCATCGCGAAGTCGTGATAGTCGAGGATGAGATCGCCGCCGATGCCGTTGTCGTACATGCGAAACTGCACCTCGTAACGCGGCGTCTCCGCGCCCTCGGGCAGCGGGAAATAGGCGATGCGGACCGGCCAGGAACGGACGCCCTTGAGCGGCTTCAGCAGCTCCGAACCGGCGCTGTCATCGGCAAGCTCGCGACCGATATGGGCGCCGGTTTCGAACAGCCCGTCCTCGCCCGATCCGTCGAAGATGCGGGTCGAGAGATGGCTGCGTCCTTCGCGCGCCGCCCGGATCAGCCGCACCAGATGTTCGGTCGGAAAGACGATCCCCGCCGGCAGGTTGACGGTGGAAGGCTCCGGCTTGCTGAGCACGGCCTTGCCCGGCTTGCCCGGAACGATCTCGGCATTGCCGACATGCTCTTCCGTCTCCTCGCCGGTCAGGTCGTGCTTGAGCGCGAAGCGGAAGCGCCGGCCGTCGCGCCGTTCCCAGGAAGAGATGGTGAAGTCGCTGGCGACGGTATCGCCGTCGCTGTTGGTCATTTCGGTACGGATACGCTGGTTGAGCGTATAGCCATCGCAGGTATCGGTGAATTCCATCACCAGCCGGCCGCTCACCGCGACCACCGATCCGGGGCCGCCACTGCGATGCAGGCCCATTTCATAGACCGCCCGATGCGGCGCGAGAGAAATGTCCTGGCTGCTGGCCGGGCTGGCGATGGCGAGCAGGACGACCGGGGCGAAAAGCAGACGCGGGGGGTGCATGCGGAGCGGTCCAATCCGGTACAGACAGGCAGGTCGACATATTATCGCACCGGCAGCGGAATGCGAGACGCATATGCCGGGCGGAGAGACTTGCCGGCCCCGGGCCGGGTCGCTAAGAAGGACGAAAC
This sequence comes from Alphaproteobacteria bacterium, assembly GCA_026126215.1. Lineage (GTDB taxonomy): Bacteria > Pseudomonadota > Alphaproteobacteria > Ferrovibrionales > Ferrovibrionaceae > JAHCJQ01. The sequence goes on along the minus strand of JAHCJQ010000013.1, from coordinate 12,320 downwards.
AAGCCGGATGGCGGACGCAAGGGAGGATCAATGACTACCAGACCGACGATACTGGTCACGCGCAAGCTGCCCGCCGCGGTCGAGGCGCGGGCGAGCCGCGAATTCAACGCCATTCTCAATCCCGACGACCGGCTCATCGGCGCCGACCTGGCGAAGCGGGCGGAGGGGTGCGATGGGCTGCTGATCTGCTCCAGCGAGAAGATCACGCCGGAACTGGTCAAGGCGCTGCCAGCTTCCGTCCGCGCCATTGCGACCTTTTCGGTCGGCTTTGAGCATATCGACCTCGACGCCTGCCGGGCGCGCGGCATCAAGGTCAGCCATACGCCCGAAGTGCTGAACGAGGCAGTGGCGGACATTGCCATGCTCCTTCTGCTCGGCGCCTCGCGGCGCGCCTCCGAGGGCGAGCGGATGGTGCGCGCCGGTCAGTGGAAGGGCTGGTACACGACCATGCTCCTTGGCCCGCAGATCGGCGGCAAGGTGCTGGGCATCGTCGGCATGGGCCGCATCGGCCGCGCCCTCGCCAGGCGGGCACGTGCCTTCGGCATGGAGATCCATTATCACAACCGCTCCCGCCTCGCCGCCGAGCTGGAGGAAGGCGCGACCTACCACGCGACGGCGGAGTCGCTGCTGGCGGCGAGCCCGTTCCTGTCCCTCCACTGCCCCTCGACGCCGGAGAGCCGCAACTTCCTCGATGCCCGGCGTATCGCGCACATGCCCGACGGCGCGGTGGTGGTCAACACGGCGCGCGGCGACATCGTCGATGACGAGGCGCTGATCGCGGCACTCAGGTCGGGCAAGCTGTTCGCCGCCGGCCTCGATGTCTTCGCCGGCGAGCCCAATATCCATCCCGGCTATGCCAAGCTCGATAACGTGTTTCTGCTGCCCCATCTGGGCAGCGCCACGGTCGAGACGCGGGATGCGATGGGATTCTGCGCGCTCGACAATCTCGCGGCGATGCTTGGCGGACGGCCGGCGCCAAATCCGCTCGTGTAACCTTCATTGCCGGCAGGAGCTGCCGCCGCCCGGCATCTCTTGCCGCCGCCGGCACTGCGGGATTCAGTCTTTTCAAGCGGTTAGGGCCGGCACGCCTCTTGCTTCGCATCCCACCGTCCCGTCCGGACCAGGGGTGGCGGGACGAGCTTGGGGGTTACCGACATGAGTCCGCCGATCGCGAGCGCCCAGCCCATGGGCGTGGCCATTCCGAACATCTTCGCCGGCTTCGCCAGCCGCCTGCAGCGCATGGGTGCAAGCGCCCGGCCGCGCATGGACGATGAACAGGGCGACAGCCGCCTTCTGATCGAACGGCTGCTTGCCTACGCGACCAACGTCGAGCGACAGCTTCTCGAACAGAAGCGGCGCATCGCCGAACTGGAAGCCATGTCGATGACGGACGAGACGACCGGACTGGCGAACCGGCGCGCTTTCGAGGATTTCCTGACCCGCACCCTGGCGCGCGCCGCGCGCCATGGCGAGACGGGCGTGCTCGCCTATCTCGATCTCGACAATTTCAAGCAGATCAACGACCGGCATGGGCATGCCGCCGGCGATGCGGCGCTACGTCACGTGGGGCGGCTGCTGCAATCGAGCATCCGCACCTCCGACCTCGCGGCGCGGCTGCATGGCGATGAGTTCGCGGTGCTGCTGGTGCGCGCCGGATGCGATCAGGGGCGCCAGCGCATCGACGCCATCGCCCGAGCCCTGCGCCAGACGCCGTTCCGCTTCGCCGGCCAGCAGATCGCCCTTGCCGCCAGCGCGGGCATCGCCTGCTACGACGGCCCGGTGGACCGGGCGGCCCTTGTCGCGGCGGCGGATGCCGACATGTACCGTGAGAAGCGGCACGCCAGGGTGCCGGCCTAAGCCATCGGGGCGTGCTGGCCGATGGGTTTTGGCTGCTCCAAGGTGATGCGGCGCAGGCTGCCGCCCGCCGCCGACAGCATCGCGGCAGCCACCGGCACGATCTCGCGTCCGGGGAAAGCGCGCGCGATCATGGCCTGCGCCGTCTCGTCCGCCGGATCGTCGAAGGCTGGCACCAGAACCGCGCCGTTCGCGAGGCACAACGCCGTGTAGGACAGCCCGCCGGGCAGCCTGCGCGGCGCCGGCAGAACCATTACTTCGAGATCGCGACCGCGCGCATCGCGCGCGGCTTGCAACCGTGCGAGCGCATCGGCCATCACATCGCGATTCGGATCGTTCTCCCCCTGGCTGCCCTGCAGCAGGACCCGACCGGCACCGGCGAAGCGGCAAAGCCGGTCGATCTGCCCGCTCGAACCCGGACCGATGAAGCCCGCCCCCAGCCAGACGATGCGCCGCACGCCCAGATAGGTGGCGAGCAGCGCTTCCACCTCCTGGCGGGTCAATTCCGGGTTACGCCCGCCCCCGAACAGTCCTTCCTCGCTGGCGAGCAGGGTGCCGAGGCCATCAGCATGAAAGGTACCACCGGCGAGTTCCAGGGGCGCGGGAAACCGATGCAGGCCGAGACTGTCAAGCAGGCGCGGCCCCACCTGCTCGTCGCGGCCGCGCTCGCGCGCATGGCGGCCCGGCGTGCCGGCGAGATGCCAGTGCACCCCGGCTACATGACCCTGCATATCGACCAGAAATGCAGGGCCATTGTCGCGCAGCCACGCATCCTCGTAGTCCATTTGCTGGATCGCGATGCCGGGCCCGCAGGCGAGCCGGGCTTCCGTCGCTTCGACCGGCCGCGCCAGAACGCCGACCGGCTCGAAACGCCGGATCGTCCGCGCAAGTTCGGCGAACGCGACCTTGGCCGCCATGAGTTCCTCGCCCCACAGGTCGCGCCGATGGGGCCAGCACAGCCAGCTCCGTTCATGCGGCCCCCAGTCGGGCGGCAGGAAGAAACCCTCATCCGCGGGCGTGGCGCCAAAGCTCAAGTTGTCCCGCCTTCCGGTGCGAGGCCAAACAGTTCCCTCTCACCCGATACGCCCCGCAGCCGGTGCCGCCCGAGCGAGACCAGCCGGTCGCGGCAGTCCAGGGCGACCTCGGCGAACTCCTCCGAAACCAGCACGGGGCGGCCCAGTTCCTTGCAGAGCGCCTCGATCCGCGACGCCTCGTTGACCGCCGGACCGATAACCGTGAAATCGAGCCGGGTCGCGCTGCCCACATTGCCATACAGCACCTCGCCCACATGCAGCGCGAGGTCGAGCACGAGGCCGGGCTGGCCGGCATCGGCCCGGCCGCGGTTCAGGCGCGCCACTTCCTGTTGGGCGGCGACCGCCGCCTCCAGCGCGGTCCGGCAGGTTCCAGCCCGTCCCTCCGTGCCCAGCGCGAAGACCGCCAGAACGCCATCGCCCATGAACTTCAGCACCTGCCCGCCCCTGGCCTCCACCGGCCGCGTCATCGCATCTAGGTAATCGTCGAGCATGCTGACCAGCTCGGTCGTCGGCATGGCATCGGCAAGCGTGGTGAAGCCCTGCAGGTCGGCGAAGAGCAGAACCGCATCGGTACTGAGCACGGAGCCGCGCCTGACCTGCCCAAGAAACACGCGCTCGGCCGCGTCGCGGCCCAGATAGGTGGCGAGCAGGCTGCGCGAAATCTGGATGCTCACGATGCTTTTGATGGTCAGGGCCAGCATGGGCAGGATCGTTTCGAGGAACGTGATGTCCGTTTCGGAAAAGCCGCCTTCCCGGTCGGTGGAGAAGGAGCAGACGAGGCCCAGGGCACTGGCGGAGCGGTCGTCGACACGGAATCCGAAATCGAAGATTGCCGCGTACCAGTCTGTGACGCCTTGCGCGCGGAACTCGGCCAGTACCGGATAATCGAGCAGCGCATCGGGGCCGGTCAGGCGGCGGCGCATGCGGGTGGTCGAGGTCTCGATCATGTGATTGAACGGACTTCGCCGCCAGGCCTCGCTCACCTCGTCGCTGTGTTCGAACTCGCTCGCCTCCACCGATCCGGTGCTCCGCGACCAGGTATAGCCATAGGCGCGCACCAGGGGATGCAGGGTCGACATCGAGACATGCGCGCGGGCGAGGCGCAGACCGGCAGCATTGAGCCGGCGGCAGAATTCGCCCAGAACGTCGGCGACCTGGCCGCCTTGCAGGCCGGCTCCGACCAGCCAGTCGGCGAGTCGCGCCAGATCGAGAGTGGGTAGCGCTTCCTGTCGCAGGAACGGCCGATCCATATGATTTCCTCGCTCCTTCCACCCAGTCGGTCCGACGATAGCACCGTGTGGCCAATCCTGGCGCGGCCGTCCTGCGGACGGCGCCCGCCGGCAAAACGAACATTGCCCCGGAACCGGCGCTGGCTAAGATGACGCCGCAAGGAGAAGGCAGGAATATGGCGGCGGATCTCGGCGTGGTCGGTCTCGGCGTAATGGGCCGGAATCTGGCGCTCAACTTCGCGGATCATGGCTATCATGTGGCTGGACTGGACCGCGAGCCCGCTGCGGCACGCATACTTGCGGAACGTTCTGCCGCCTGCCGCGCCCCCGCCATCGCCGCGCCCGACCGGGCGGGACTGGTGGCGGTGCTGGCGCGGCCGCGGGTGGTGCTGCTGCTGATCCCTGCCGGCGCGGCGGTGGATGAGGAGCTGGCGCTGCTGGCACCGCTTCTGGAGCCGGGCGACATCGTCGTCGATGGCGGCAATTCGCATTATCAGGACACGATTCGCCGCGCTGCCGGCATCCGCGCGCACGGGCAGCACTTCGCCGGCCTCGGCATCTCCGGGGGCGAGCGCGGCGCGCGCAACGGCCCCTCGCTCATGGGTGGAGGCGACGCACCGGCCTATGCGCGGATCGGACCGATGCTCACCGACATCGCGGCGCGCGCGGCCGGGCGCCCCTGCTTCGCCCATGTTGGTCCGGACGGGGCCGGCCATTTCGTCAAGACCCTGCATAACGGCATCGAATACGCGCTGATGCAGCTCATTGCGGAGACCGCGCACGTCGCCCACCACCTGCTGGGTTATGCACAAGGCAGCGTACGCGCGGCCTTCGAGGAATGGGCCCGGGGCTGGATGGATTCATTCCTGATGGAAGTGAGCATCGATGCCCTCGCCGCGCGCGATCCGGAGAGCGGCCGGCCGCTGCTCGAACTGATCGTCGACAAGGCGAGCCAGAAGGGAACAGGCCAGTGGTCCGCCGCTGCCGCGCTCGAATATGGCTGCCCCGCGCCGACCATTGCCGAAGCCGTGCACGCGCGCTGCCTCTCGGCGCTGCGCCCGGACCGGCTGCGGGCAGAGGCGGCGCTCGGTCATCCGCGGCGCGCATATGCCGGGGCGCGCGAAGAAGCGCTTGCCTTCCTCGGCCAGGGGCTGCTCGCCGGCAGCATCGCCGCTTATGCCCAGGGCTTCGCGGTGATCCATGCGGCAAGCGAGGCACATGGCTGGAACATCGACCTCGCGCTCCTCGCACGCATCTGGCAGGGCGGCTGCATCATCCGCTCCCGCCTGCTCGAACCGATGGCGGAGGCGCTGACCGCCGGGCCAGCGGAAAATCCGGCCCTGGCCCCGGCCATCGTCCCGATCCTGCGCCCGGCGGAGGAAGGGTTGCGCCAGACCGTGGCACTCGGTGCACTGCATGGCGTGCCGTTGCCGGCCCATGGCTCCGCCCTCGCCTATCTGGACGGACTGCGCACCGGACGACTCTGGGCCAACATGATCGAGGCGCAGCGCGACCATTTCGGCGCGCATGGCTTCGCGAGGCTCGACCGGCCGGGCAAGTTCCACCATGACTGGACCGCCCGGCCATGATCGTCGTCGTCATGGGCGTGAGCGGGGCCGGCAAGACCACCATCGGCCAGGCGCTGGCCGCGACCCTGGAGGCAGAGTTCGCCGAAGGCGACATCTACCATCCCGCCGCCAACATCGAGAAGATGCGCCGCGGCGAGGCGCTGGACGATACAGACCGCGCGCCATGGCTCGCCGCGCTGGCCGGGGAGATCGGTCGCTGGCAGGCGGAGGGCCGCGCCGTGGTGCTCGCCTGTTCGGCGCTGCGGGAAAGCTACCGGCGAACCCTCGGCATCGACCATGATCGCGTCCGGCTGGTCTATCTGCGCGGCGCCGAGGAGCTGATCCGGGCGCGCATCGCGCGACGTCAGCACGGTTACATGCCGGCCAGCCTGCTGGCCAGCCAGTTCGCCGCGCTCGAAGAACCGCGGGAGGCGATCACGGTGGACATTACCGCCAGCCCGGTGGTCATCGTGCAGAGGATCGTCGCCCGGCTGCGCTCGGGCGCATGACTTCACGGTTGAGGATATTCAGTCGATGACGGCAGGGATCAAGGACTACTGGCAGAATTTCATCGGCGGTGCCTGGGTCGATGGGGCGAGCGGCGGGCGCATTCCGGTCGAGAACCCGGCAACCGGGCAGGTCATTGCCGAGGTCGCGCGCGCCAACGGGGCGGACGTCGATCGCGCGGTGGCGGCGGCGCGGACCTGCTTCAGCGCCCGCACGCTGATCGACATGCGGCCGATGGCGCGCGGCCGGATGCTGCTCGAAATCGCCCGCCACATGGAAGCGATGGCCGAGGAGATCGCGCTCGCGGAATGCCTCGACAACGGCAAGACGCTGGCCGGCGGGCGCAACGAAGCGATGGCCGCCGCGCGCTACTTCACCTATTACGGCGGCGCGACCGACAAGATCGAGGGTCGCATGATCCCGCTCGGCGCCGGCTATGTCGATTACACCATTCCGGCACCCTTTGGCGTGTCGGCGCAGATCGTTCCATGGAATTTCCCGCTGCAGATCGCCGCCCGCTCGGTCGCCTGCGCGCTCGCCACCGGCAACACCGTTGTCCTCAAGAGTCCGGAACTCTCGCCGCTATCCTGCACCTTCATCGCCGAAGCATGCCGAAGGGCCGGCGTGCCCGAGGGCGCCTTCAACCTGATCTGCGGCTATGGGCATGATTGCGGCGCGAGCCTCGTCGGGCACGACGATATCGACCATATCGTCTTTACCGGCTCGGTCAGCACCGGGCAGAGCATCCTGCGCGCGGCGTCGCGCCGTGTCCTGCCCTGCGTGATGGAGCTCGGCGGCAAGTCCGCGGGCATCGTCTTTCCTGATGCCGATCTCGATCAGGCCGCCGCGTCGAGCGCCATCGGCATTTTCAGCCATGCGGGCCAGGTATGCTCGGCGCAGTCGCGGCTTCTGGTGCACCGTTCGGTGCATGACGAAGTGGTGGACCGGATCGTCCGCCGCGCCGGCGCGCTCTCCATCGGACCTGGCATCGAAGGTTGCGATCTCGGCCCGGTCATTTCGGCGGCACAGTTGGACAAGGTGGAAGGTCACTGCCTTGCCGCCCAGCAGGCCGGCGCCAAGGCGGCGACCGGCGGACGCCGCATCGAGCGTGCCGGCCATTTCATGCAGCCGACGATCTTCGTCGGCGTCCGCCCGGACATGCAGATTGCCCGGGAAGAGGTCTTCGGACCAGTGCTGGCTGTGCAGCCCTTCGACGAACCCGAGGAGGCGATCGCGCTGGCCAACGGGACCGATTACGGTCTTTGCGCCGGTGTCTATACGCGCGATCTCCGCCTCGCCCATTGGAGTGCGGAGCGGCTGGTGGCGGGACAGGTCTTCGTCAACGAGTGGTTCGCCGGCGGGATCGAGACGCCCTTCGGCGGCACCAGGCGCTCCGGCTATGGCCGCGAGAAAGGCCAGGAGGCGTTACTGAACTATATCCAGACGAAGAATGTCGGCATCCGCATCTCAGGCGGCGCCGGCGGCCGCCCCGGCGGCTGACGCAGCAGGACAAGGAAAGGGTGAGGCGATGGCTGGACAGATTGAGGCGCGTCTGAAGGAACTGAAGATCGAATTGCCGAACGCCGCTGCCCCGGCGGCGAACTACGTGCCCTTCGTGCAGAGCGGGCGCATGCTCTTTATCGCGGGGCAGATTCCGTTCTGGAACGGCGAGCTTAGGTACGTGGGCAAGGTCGGCAAGGATTACGACGTGGAGCAGGCCAAGGCGGCGGCCCGCCTGGTCGGACTCAACCTCATCGCCCAGGCCCGCGCCGCGGTTGGCGATCTCGACCGGATCATGCGCTGTGTCAAGCTCGGCGGCTTCGTCAACTGCGTGGACGGATTCGAACAGCAACCCTTCGTGATCAACGGTGCCTCCGACCTGATGGTCGAGGTGTTCGGAGACAAGGGCAAGCATGCCCGCTTCGCCGTCGGCGTGAATGCCCTGCCGCGCAACGTCGCGGTGGAGATCGATGCCATTCTCGAGGTCGCGGGGTGAACAGCGCACTTGGCGGGCGGCTGCGCCAGCTCGGCATCGAACTGCCGCCGCCTTTCCAGCCAGTCGCGACCTATGTCGGCGCGGTCGTCGTCGGCGATCAGATATGGGTCTCCGGCATGGGGCCTACCTGGGACAAGGAGATCCGTTATCGCGGCAAGCTCGGCCGGGATCTTACCCTGGAAGAGGGACAGCAGGCGGCACGCCTGACCGCACTCAACCTGCTCGCGCATGCGGTGGCAGCCGCCGGGGGCGCCGACCGGGTCGGTCCCTGCCTCAAGCTCTTTGGCCTGGTCCATTCCGCGCCCGGCTTTACCGACCAGCATCTGGTGCTGAACGGCGCCTCCGACCTGCTCGGCGCGCTGTTTCCGGGCAGCCCGCATGCCCGTGCCGCGGTGGCGGCACCTGCCCTTCCCTTCTCCATCGCCGTCGAACTGGATGGCGTCTTCCGCCTGTTGCCCTGACTGGAGTCCCCACATGCCCGCCCCCGTCTGGCTCACCCAAATCGCCGTTGCCCATCGCGGCCTGCATCACCTGGAAAAGACCGGCATCCCGGAGAACTCCATCGCCGCTTTTGCTGCCGCCATCGACAAGGGCTACGCCATCGAGCTGGACGTGCGGCTGAGCCGCGATGGCATCGCCATGGTCTTCCACGATGCCAAGCTTGACCGCCTGACCGGCCGCGAGGGACTGGCCGACCAGCTCACCGCCACCGAACTCGGTGCGCTGCCTCTGCTCGGCACCAGCGAACGCCCGCCCACATTTCGCCAGGTCCTCGATTTCGTCGCTGGCCGCGCGCCCCTTGTGATCGAGATCAAGAATTATGGCGATGCTCCGGTCGGTCCGCTGGAGCAGGCGGTAGCGCGCGATCTCGCCGAATATGCCGGTCCCTTCGCCCTGCAATCCTTCAGCCCCGGCGTGGTTGACTGGCTGCGCCGCAATCTTCCCGACGCCGTGCGCGGGCAGATTGCCACCTTGCCGGAGGAAATGAAATCCCTGGATGACGCGCAGAAGGCGGCGCTGAAACAGGCGCTCGACGCGGGCTTTGGCGACCCTCACTTCATTGCCTTCGACGTTACCCATCTGCCCCAACCGCTGACCGAACGCGCGCGCGCGCGCGGGCTTCCGGTCCTGACCTGGACAGTGCGCTCACCGGAAGTCTGGGCCCGCGCCAAGGCCCATGCCGACAATCCGATCTTCGAGTTCTGGTTGCCGTGACCGAACGTCGGGCGGAGTATCAGCTCACGCTGCATCGGCGCATTGCCGAGATTGCGGAGACGCAATGGGATGCCTGCGCCGGCGCCGGCAACCCTTTCCTGTCGCATGCATTTCTCGACGCGCTCGAGGAAAGCGGCGCGGCGGCGCCGGAAACCGGCTGGCTGCCACAGCATGCGGCGCTGCGCGATGGCGCCGGCCGCCTGCTTGCCGTCGCGCCGATGTATGCCAAAACCCATTCCTATGGCGAGTATGTATTCGATCATGGCTGGGCGGACGCCTACGAGCGGGCCGGAGGGCGCTACTATCCGAAGCTCCAGATTGCCGTCCCCTTTACGCCGGTGCCTGGCCGGCGGCTGCTCCTGCGTGAAGAGACGGACGAGGGGGCAAGAGCTGCGCTGATCGCCGGACTGGTACAGGCAGCCGAACGCCTTGGCGTGTCCTCGCTCCATCTCACCTTTTGCACGGAGGAGGAATGGCAACGGCTTGGCGCGGCCGGATTCCTGCAGCGCACCGGCGAGCAGTTCCATTTCGAGAGCCGGGGCTATGCGACTTTCGAAGATTTCCTCGCCGACCTCGCCTCACGCAAGCGCAAGCAGGTGCGGCGCGAGCGGCGCGAAGTGACGGAAGCCGGAATCGTCATCGAGGTCTGCGAAGGAAGGGAACTGACCGAAGCCCATTGGGACGCCATGTTCGCCTTCTACATGGATACCGGCAGTCGCAAATGGGGACGCCCCTATCTCAACCGGCGTTTCTTCAGCCTTCTGCATGAGCGCATGGCGGAGCACTGCGTGCTGATTCTGGCCCGCCGCGCGGGCCGCATCATCGCCGGCGCACTCAATCTGCGCGGCGCAGACACGCTCTATGGCCGCTACTGGGGCTGCATCGAGCATCATCCCTGCCTGCATTTCGAACTCTGCTACTATCAGGCGATCGAGTATGCCCTGGCGCGGGGTCTGACACGCGTCGAGGCCGGGGCGCAGGGCGAGCACAAACTGGCCCGCGGCTATCTGCCGACCGCGACCTATTCGGCGCACTGGATCGCCGATCCACGCCTGAGAGAGGCAATCGAGCGCTATCTCGTGCGCGAGCGCGAACATGTGGCGGAAGAAATCGGCTATTTCGCAAGCCATGCGCCATTCCGGCGCGAGACCGACTGAAACGCCTATTCGGCGCCGATCCCTGCCTTGCCCGCCACCTTGCTCCAGCGCCAGAACTCCCGCCGGATCAGCAGGTCGAACGCATCCGCGCCCTCGGCGCGCACCTCCATGCCCAGATCGTGGAAGCGCTGGCGGACATCCTCGGCGCGCAATGCGCGATAGAGCTCACCCTGAAGTTTGTCGCGAACCCTGTCCGACAAGCCGGCCGGGCCGACGAGACCGATCCATTTGACCACCGCGAATTTCGGCAGCGCGGCTTCGGCGATGGCGGGGACGCCGGGGGCCAGCGGTGTCGGCTTCTCCGAGGTGACGGCGAGCGGGCGCAACGCCCCACTTCGCGCGTGATCGAGCCCGGGCACAACGCCTTCGAAGATCAGCGAGACCTGACCGGTCATGAGGTCCGGCAGGGCGAGCGCAAGGGACTTGTAGGCGACCGGTTGCAGATTGATGCTGGCGATCAGGCGAAACTGTTCGGCAGCGAGATGCGCCAGGCCGGTGCGCCCCGACGAGGCGAAGCTCACGGCGTAGGGATGCGCACGGGCATAGTCGATCAGTTCAGCGACGCTGCGCACAGGCAGGCCCGGCGTCGCAAGGAGGAGCATGGGCGCGGCGCCGATCTGTCCGATCGCGCTGAAGTCCCGCACCGGGTGATAACCGAGGCGCTGGCGCGTCGCGGGCGCAACCGCGTGCGAGCTTGTCCCGGCGATCATCAGCGTATGGCCATCCGCGCCGGCGCGAGCCACGCTCTCCGCAGCTTCCGCCCCACCCCGTCCGGGCCGGTTCTCCAGACTGACCGTCTGGCCGAGCCCATCGGCCAGGCGCGGGGCGAGAATGCGCATCAGGCCGTCGACGACACTCCCCTCCGCATGCGGCACGACGAGCCGGATGGGGCGCGTCGGATAGTCCTGCGCCGATACCGGGCCGGCAAGCAGACAGGCCACGCCAACGGACAGGCCCAGGCTTCGGCAGACCGCCCCGATCCCAACCTTCATCTTCGCCACGCCCCCGTGCTCGCGCGGCGCTAGCATGCCGACAGGCGATGACTTTTGCCAGCTTTCCCGCTGTCCTAGGATAAAGCGCGAGATGCCGAGGAGGAATGCCATGAAACGGGATCCGGACTGCGTCTTTTGCAAGATCGTGGAAGGCGCAATTCCCAGCTTCAAACTATTCGAAAATGACGCAACGCTTGCCTTCATGGACATCAATCCGCTCAATGACGGCCATTGCCTGGTGATCGCCAAGCCGCATCATCCGGACCTTTTCGACCTGCCGCCCGCCCTGTTCGCGGAAGTCGCACAAAGCCTCGCCCGGGTGGCACGCGCCGTCAGGGACGTGGTCGCGCCGGAAGGCCTCAATCTCCTGCAGGCGAACGGTCGCGCGGCGGCACAATCCGTGCCGCATTTCCACGTTCATGTAGTGCCGCGCCGGATGAATGACGGCGCCAGCCTCAACTGGACACCGCGCCCCGGCGATATGAAGGCGATCGGTCAGATTGCCGAACGCATCCGCGCAAGGATCGCCTAGAAGGCAGGCCAGCGCACCGTCCCGGACGCGGGCAGCGTCAGTTCACGTATTCGGGCTTCTTCTCGCCGTTGCCGGGCGCCACGGACGGTGGCTCGTTCGGCTCGATATCGAAGGCAAGACCGTCGCCTTCCAGCCGCACGGTGACATGCCCGCCCTTTACCAGCTTGCCGAACAGCAACTCATCGGCCAGCGGCTTCTTGATATGCTCCTGGATGACGCGGGCCAGCGGGCGCGCC
>JAHCJQ010000129.1 GCA_026126215.1 Alphaproteobacteria bacterium | reverse complement strand
GCAGGGCAAGTCGCTCGACATCGCCCAGGCGGGGCCGGTGGAGGGGTCCGATGTGGCCCTGAAGGGCGCCAACGACTACGCCGACATCAAGGGCGCGGACGTGGTGATCGTCACCGCCGGCGTGCCGCGCAAGCCGGGAATGAGCCGCGACGACCTGCTCTCCATCAACATGAAGGTCATGCAGGCGGTGGGCGATGGCATCAAGAAGCACGCCCCCAACGCCCTCGTCATCTGCATCACCAATCCGCTGGATGCGATGGTCTGGGTGCTGCGCCAGGTCTGCGGCCTGCCGCACAACAAGGTGATCGGCATGGCCGGCGTGCTCGATTCGTCCCGTTTCCGCCATTTCCTGGCGCAGGAGTTCAAGGTCTCGGTCGAGGACGTGACCGCCTTCGTGCTCGGCGGCCATGGCGATACCATGGTACCCCTGGTGCGCTATTCGACGGTGGCCGGCATTCCGCTGCCGGATCTGGTCAAGCGCGGCTGGACCAGCCAGGCGAAGCTCGATGCGATCGTGCAGCGCACGCGCGATGGCGGCGCGGAGATCGTCAACCTGCTCAAGACCGGCTCGGCCTATTACGCGCCGGCGGCATCGGCCATCGCCATGGCGGAAAGCTATCTCAAGGACAAGCGGCGGGTGCTGCCCTGCGCGGCTCACCTTAATGGCGAATACGGGGTCAAGGATCTCTACGTGGGCGTTCCCGTGGTGATCGGCGCCGGCGGCGTGGAGCGGGTCGTGGAAATCGACCTGAACGCCGACGAGAAGGCGATGTTCGACAAGTCGGTCGCTGCCGTGCGCGGGCTGGTCGATGCCTGCCTCAAGATCGATCCCAAGCTCGCCTCCTGAGCGGAAAGGCCGTTGATTTCCCGGTCTTTTCGGGGTTGCGGCTGCTGGGCCCGGAGGCTACATTCCCGATCCCGGTTTTCGGCCCTGCCGGCCCTCGGGACGGCGGGGCTGCCTCTGTAAATGGATTGCCATGAACATTCATGAATACCAGGCGAAGGGCCTTCTCGCCAAATTCGGCGTGAAAGTGCCCAGGGGACACGTCGCATACACCGCCGACGAGGCGCATTCCAGGGCGCAGGAACTGGGCGGCCCGGTCTGGGTGGTCAAGGCGCAGATCCATGCCGGCGGCCGCGGCAAGGGCGGCGGCGTCAAGGTGGTCAAGTCGCTCGAGGACGTGCGCCAGACCGCGCAGCGCATGCTGGGCATGAACCTCGTCACGCACCAGACCGGCCCGGAAGGCAAGGAAGTCAAGCGCATCTATGTCGAGGAAGGCTGCGACATCAAGCGCGAACTCTATCTCAGCTTCCTGATCGACCGCGCCACCTCGCGGGTGACCGTGATGGCCTCGACGGAAGGCGGCATGGACATCGAGGAGGTGGCGGCGAAAACGCCGAAGAAGATCCTTCGCGTGGCCATCGATCCGGCGACCGGCATGCAGGCCTATCACGCGCGCAAGATCGCCTTCGGCCTGAAACTCGACGGCAAGCAGGTGAATTCGGCGGTGCAGTTCATGCTCGCCATGTACCGCGCCTTCACCGAACTCGATGCCTCGCTGGTCGAGATCAATCCGCTGGTGGTGACCGGCGCGGGCGAGGTGATCGCTCTCGATGCCAAGATGAATTTCGACGATAACGGCCTGTTCCGGCATGCCGACGTGGAAGCGATGCGCGACCCGGACGAGGAGGACGCGGCGGAGCTGGAGGCGACGAAGCACGGCCTCAACTACATCAAGCTCGATGGCTCGATCGGCTGCATGGTGAACGGCGCCGGCCTCGCCATGGCGACGATGGACATCATCAAGCTCAAGGGCGGCTCGCCGGCCAACTTTCTCGATGTCGGCGGCGGCGCGACGAAGGAGCGGGTCACGGCAGCCTTCAAGATCATTCTCTCCGATCCCAACGTCGAGGGCATCCTGGTCAACATCTTCGGCGGCATCATGCGCTGCGACGTGATCGCAGAAGGCGTCATCGCCGCCGCGCGCGAGGTCGGCCTGCAGGTGCCGCTGGTGGTGCGGCTGGAAGGCACCAACGTGGCGCTTGGCAAGAAACTCATGGCGGAAAGCGGACTCCCGATCATCTCCGCCGACAACCTGGCCGACGCCGCCGAAAAGGTGGTGAAGGCCGTGCGGGAGGCCGCCTGATGTCGGTACTGGTCAACAAGGACACCAAAGTCATCTGCCAGGGCTTCACCGGCGCGCAGGGCACCTTCCATTCCGAGCAGGCGATCGCCTATGGCACGCGCATGGTGGGCGGCGTGACACCTGGCAAGGGCGGCGAGAAGCATCTCGACCTGCCGATCTTCAACACGGTGGACGAGGCGGTACGGCGGACCAAGGCGGATGCCTCCGTCATCTACGTGCCGCCGCCTTTCGCGGCCGATGCGATCCTCGAGGCGATCGACGCCCGGGTGAAGCTGATTGTTTGCATCACCGAGGGCATCCCCGTGCTCGACATGGTGCGCGTGAAGCGGGCGCTGCAGAATTCCCGCTCGCGCCTCATCGGGCCGAACTGCCCGGGCGTGATCACGCCCGATGAGTGCAAGATCGGCATCATGCCCGGCCATATCCATCGCCGCGGCAAGATCGGCATCGTGTCGCGGTCCGGCACGCTCACCTACGAGGCGGTGGCGCAGACCACGGCGGCCGGACTGGGCCAGTCGACTTGCGTCGGCATCGGCGGCGATCCCGTAAATGGCACCAACTTCATCGACGTTCTCGACCTTTTCCTCAAGGACGACGAGACGGAAGCCATCATCATGATCGGCGAGATCGGCGGTGGTGCCGAGGAGGACGCGGCCGACTTCCTGCGCCGCAACCGCCGAAAGAAGCCGGTCGTGGGCTTCATCGCAGGCCGCACCGCGCCGCCTGGCCGGCGCATGGGGCATGCCGGGGCGATCATTTCCGGCGGCAAGGGCGGCGCGGAAGACAAGATCGAAGCCATGCGATCCGCCGGCATCGTCGTCGCCGACAGTCCCTCGGCGCTGGGCGATACGATGGCTCAGGTTCTCAAAGGGTAGGCACGCAGCCCTTGCGGGACCGGGCCTTGAGAGGTCCCGCGAACTGACGGAAGGGCGCGGGGTGCGAACCGCGCGTTTCAGGGTCATGACCATACCGTTCGACGTGACGTCGTTCCTCTATGGGGCGAACTCGCATTTCATCGAGGAGCTCTATGCCAAGTACGCCAGGGATCCGGCTTCTGTAGAGCCGAGCTGGCGGGGTTTCTTCCAGGCGCTGGGCGAGGAGCCTGGCACGCGGCCGGCGCAGCCGATGCCGTCCTGGCAAAAACCGAACGGCCTGCACTGGCTGGACGAGACGGGCGTGATCGGTCCCGATGGCTCGGCGGCCAAAGCCGCGGCGAGAGCCCAGGCCAGCGGCGCCGATGCGCGAACGGCTGCGCTCGATACGATCCGCGCCGCCATGCTGATCCGCAACTACCGCATTCGCGGCCATCTCAAGGCAAATCTCGATCCGCTCGGCCTCGACCCGGGCGGCGACCATCCGGAGCTGCACCCGGCAACCTACGGCTTCAGCGATGCCGATCTCGACCGGCCCATTTTCATCGATCGCATGCTGGGCCTGGAGACGGCCACGATCCGCGAGATCCTGCAGATCCTGAAGCGCACCTACTGCTCGACCATCGGCGTCGAGTACATGCACATCTACCATCAGGACCAGAAGCTCTGGATCCAGGAGCGCATCGAGGGTCGGGAAAAGGAAGTTTCCTTCACGCTCGAGGGCAAGCGCGCCATCCTCAACAAGCTGATCGAGGCGGAATCCTTCGAGCGCTTCTGCCAGGTGAAGTTCACCGGCACCAAGCGCTTCGGCCTCGAGGGCGGCGAGGCGCTGATCCCGGCGATGGAGGCGATCATCAAGGTCGGCGGCCATCACGGGGTCAAGGAAATCGTGCTTGGCATGCCCCATCGCGGCCGGCTCAACGTGCTCGCCAATGTCATGTCGAAGCCGTTCCGGGCGATCTTCTCCGAATTCCAGGGCCAGCTTTCGACGCCCGACGACATCGAGGGGTCGGGCGACGTCAAGTATCACCTCGGCGCTTCCTCGGACCGGGAGTTCGATGGCAACAGCGTGCACCTCTCGCTCACCGCCAATCCGTCCCATCTCGAGGCGGTCAATCCCGTGGTGAACGGCAAGGCGCGCGCCAAGCAAGCGCAGCTTGGCGATGCCGAACGCAAACAGGTGCTGAGCGTGCTTCTGCATGGCGACGCGGCATTCGCCGGGCAGGGTCTGGTGGCGGAATGCTTCGCGCTTTCGGAACTTCGCGGCTATCGCTGTGGCGGCACAATCCACCTGATCGTCAACAACCAGATCGGCTTCACCACCAGCCCGAAATATTCCCGCTCCTCGCCCTATCCGAGCGATGTGGCCAAGACCGTCCAGGCGCCGATCTTCCATGTCAATGGCGACGATCCGGAAGCCGTGGTGCATGTCTGCAAGATCGCGACCGAGTTCCGGCAGCGCTTCAACAAGGACGTGGTCGTCGACATGTTCTGCTATCGCAGGCATGGCCATAACGAGACCGACGAGCCGTTCTTCACCCAGCCGCTGATGTACAGCAAGATCGCGAGCCACGCGCCGGTCCGGCAGATCTATGCGGAGAAGCTGATTGGCGAGCAGGTCGTGACCGAGGACGAGGTTCGCACCATGAGCGATCGCTTCCAGGCGACGCTCGAGGAGGAATTCACCGCCGCCAAGGCCTACAAGCCGAACAAGGCCGACTGGCTGGAGGGGCGCTGGACCGGTTTCGGCCGTGCGACGCCCGATGCGCGCCGGGGCGCGACTTCCGTACCTCTCGCCACCTTGCGCGAGGTCGGTGCCGCGCTCTGCCGCCTGCCGGAAGGCTTCACGATGCACCGCACCTTGAAGCGTCTCATCTCCCAGAAGGAGAAGATGATCGAAAGCGGCGAGGGTATCGACTGGGCGACTGCGGAGGCGCTCGCCTTTGGCACATTGACCCTCGAGAACTGTGCCGTGCGCCTCTCGGGCCAGGATTGCGGACGTGGCACCTTCTCGCAGCGGCATTCCGTCTGGGTCGATCAGAAGACCGAGGAGCGCTACGTGCCGCTCGAGCATATCCGCGCCGGCCAGGCGCATTTCGAGGTACACGATTCGGCCCTCTCGGAGGCGGCGGTGCTAGGCTTCGAGTATGGCTACAGCCTCTCGGAGCCAAACGCGCTCGTGCTCTGGGAGGCACAGTTCGGCGATTTCGCCAATGGCGCGCAGGTCATCATCGACCAGTTCATCGCTTCCGCCGAGTCGAAGTGGCAGCGCATGTCTGGGCTGGTTCTGCTGCTGCCCCATGGCTACGAAGGCAACGGCCCCGAACATTCCTCGGCGAGGCTGGAGCGCTTCCTCCAGCTCGCCGCCGAGGACAACATGCAGGTCTGCAACCTGACCACGCCGGCGCAGTATTTCCATGCCCTGCGCCGCCAGATTCACCGCAAGTTCCGCAAGCCGCTGGTGATCATGACGCCGAAGAGCCTGCTCAAGCACAAGCTCGCGGTCTCGAGTCTCGCCGATATGGGGCCGGGCAGTTCGTTCCACCGCGTGCTCCCCGACCCCGCGGCGCCGGCGGATGGCAAGGCCAGGCGGGTGGTACTGTGCAGCGGCAAGGTCTATTACGACCTGCTCGAGGAGCGGACCGCGCGCGGCATCCACGACGTGGCACTGCTTCGCATCGAGCAGCTTTATCCCTTCCCGATGGAGACGGTGGTGCAGGAGCTCAAGCACTTCGCCCGCGCCGAGAAGGTCATCTGGTGCCAGGAGGAACCGAAGAACATGGGGTCCTGGTTCTATATCCAGTCTTACCTGGAAGAAGCCATGGAGCAGGCGGGTTGCAAGGCGCGCCGGCCCACCTATGCCGGGCGCGCGGCGGCCGCTTCGCCGGCCACCGGGTTCTACAAGGTGCATGTGCAGCAGCAAGCCGCGCTGGTGGAAGCCGCGCTGGCCGGATGAAGGACGGAAGCCATGAGCGTTGAGATCCGCGTGCCGACCATGGGCGATTCCATCACGGAGGCGACGGTCGGGCGATGGTTCAAGCAGGCCGGCGAGGCCGTCGCCCAGGACGAGGCGCTCGTCGAGCTCGAGACCGACAAGGTCACGCTCGAGGTGAATGCGCCGGCCGCCGGCACGCTGAGCGAGGTGCTGGCGGAGACAGGTGCCACCGTGGCGGTCGGTGCAGTGCTGGGTACCATCGCCGCGGGTGCCGCTCCGCCCGGCCGGGCGGAAAAGCCGGCCAAGACCGTGGCGAAGGCCGCCTCCGCCCCCGAACCGGCTGCGGCGGCGCAGAAACCGCAGGCGCAGACCATGATGCCGGCCGCCGCCCGCACCGCCGCCGATGCCGGCTTCGATGCGAGCGGCGTGGCCGGCACCGGCCGCGACGGGCGCGTCACCAAGGGCGACGTGCTGGGCGCCATGCTGGCCGGCGCAGGGGCCGCGCCCGCTGTCGCGCCGGCGGCCCGCGCCCCCGCCGTCCCGGCACAGCCGCGCGCCGAAGCGGCGCGTGAGGAGCGCGTGCGCATGACCCGGCTGCGCAAGCGCATCGCCGAGCGGCTGAAGGAGGCGCAGAACACCGCCGCCATGCTGACCACCTTCAACGAGGTGGACATGTCGGCGCTGCTGGCGGCCCGCAGCCAGTACAAGGATGCTTTCGAGAAGAAGCACGGCGTGAAACTCGGCTTCATGAGCTTCTTTGTGAAGGCGGCGATCGTCGCGCTCAAGGAGCTGCCCGCGGTCAATGCCGAGATCGAAGGCGACGATATCGTCTACAAGAACTATTACCATGTGGGCGTTGCCGTCGGCACGCCGCAGGGTCTGGTGGTGCCGGTGGTGCGCGATGCCGACCGGCTGAGCTTCGCGGAGGTGGAGAAGACTATTGCCGAACTCGGCCGCAAGGCGCGCGATGGCAAGCTCAGCCTCGACGACCTGCAGGGCGGCACTTTCACCATCTCGAACGGCGGCATCTATGGCTCGCTGATGTCGACGCCGATCCTCAATCCGCCGCAATCGGCCATCCTCGGCATGCACAAGATCCAGGACCGGCCGATGGCGGTGAACGGCAAGGTCGAGATCAGGCCGATGATGTACCTGGCGCTCTCCTACGATCATCGCATCATCGATGGTCGCGAGGCGGTGACGGCGCTGGTGCGCATCAAGGAATGTCTCGAGGATCCGCAGCGCATCCTGCTCGATCTCTGACCAG
>JAHCJQ010000128.1 GCA_026126215.1 Alphaproteobacteria bacterium | reverse complement strand
GGTCCTAACCATAATGGAGCCCAGGCCGGACGCGATGAGGGAAGAAGATCAGGGACCGGCCCAGGGGACAGGAGATAACGCCATGACGACGCAGATGAACGTGACATTCGGACAGTCCAGTGGATCGTCGAAGCACATCGTCATCTATGCCTGGGCTGTGGGCGTCGTTCTCTGGCTGGCCACGGCCGGCGCACTGGCCCTGGCCTGAAGCACGCCAGGTCGATCGGCCCCCGAAAGCCGATAGCGGGGGCCGGATTTCCTTAGATTTGCGGGATTTTCAGGGAAGAGGAAAGATCAGGCACGTGGTGGTGCCGTGGGCGAGCAGCCGCCCTTGCGGATCGGTCAGGCGGGCTTCCGCCGTCGCCACGCGCTTGCCGGTGGACAGCACGTTGCCCTCGACCCGCACCTTGCCCGTGGCGGCGGTCATCGCCTTGACGAAATTCACCTTGAGTTCCAGGGTCGTATAGCCCATCCCCGCCGGCAGGGTCGTATGCACCGCGCAGCCGAGCGCCGAATCGAGCAGGGTCGCGGCATAGCCGCCATGGACGGTGCCGATCGGGTTGTAATGGGCCTCCGACGGATAGCCCTCGAACACCGCCCGCCCCTCGGCGAATTCCACCGGATGGAAATCCAGCAGGATGGCGATGTTGGGCCGCCGCGACGGCTCGAGGGCAAAGATCGTCTGGAAATATTCCAACCCGCTCATCGCCTTCATCCGCGCCCAGTCAGGCGTCGGATCGTTGAAGCTGTAGGTCCGCGAAAGGCCGGTCGCGGGGGGCGGCATGGCATTCATGGTGGATCATCCTCGGTAAAGCGATTGCCCAACCCTACCCATTCATTCTCAAATAGGAACTGGCAAAAATTGCACATTTACTATTCAATATTGAATAGATGCTCGATTGGTCCTTGCTGCAAATCTTCCTCGTCGTGGCCGAACAGGGCAGCCTGAGCGGCGCGGCCCGCCGCCTTGGCGCCAGCCAGCCGACCATCGGCCGCCAGATCGCGGCACTGGAACGCTCGTGCGGGCTCAAGCTCTTCCTGCGCCAGCCGCGCGGCCTCGAACTCACCCCGGCCGGGCAGGGCCTGCGCGAGGCGGCGCTGATGATGGACGAGGCGGCGCAGGCGGTTGCGCGTCGTATCGCGGAAGGCAGCCGTGATTTGCGCGGGGAAGTGCGGGTTTCGGCGACAGAGGGGCTTGGCGTGCACTGGCTGGGCCGTCGCCTCGGCCAGATCTGCGGCCGCCTGCCGGGCATCGACCTGAGCCTGGTGATCGACAATTTCGCCGTCGATCTGGCCCGGCGCGAGGCGGACATCGCGCTGCGCCTGTTCCGGCCGGCGCAGAAGCAGCTCCATGCCGAGCGTGCCGCCCGGCTTGGCATCGGCATCTATGCGGCACGCAGCTATGCAAGGCTGCGTCCGCTGCCCGCCGCGCCCGACCGGCTCTCCGACCACACCCTGGTGGGCTTCGACCCGTCGATGCAGCACCTGCCGCAAGCGCGCTGGCTGCAGGACGTGGGCCGGGGCGGGCGCATCGTCTACCGGGCCAATTCCATGCTGGCGCAGCACGAGGCGGTGCGCCAGGGGCTGGGCCTCGGCGCCCTCTCCTGCTTCCTCGCCGACCAGGACCCGGAACTGGTCCGCGTCCTGCCCGATCTCACATTGTCGGGCGATATCTGGCTCGTGGTGCACGAGGATCTGCTTGCCGTGCCGCGCGTGCGGGCGCTGCATGAACTGCTGGCGGAGCTGCTGCGTGCCGACGCGCGGGCCTTGGCGGGCGGACCCGCCTTCGGCTAGCCTGCGCATCGAAAGGGCGCCAATGACGCGAACATTGCTGTTTCATGGGGCAGCGCTGCTGCTGCTCGCTGGCTGCACAGGCGGCGAGCCGCGCGAGGCCATCGACATCGACGACTGGGAAGGCGATTACCGCATCGCCCGCTCAAGCGGCGATTGCCCGATGCAGATCAACATCCTGACCGGCGCGCTTGCCATGGGCCGGCCCGGCGCGGCCGCCCTGCTGGCGCGCCACTATCGCGACGGCGACTGCCTGCCGCGCGACGAGGCGGAAGCAGCACGGCTGGGGCGCCTTTGAGCGAGGCCCGCCCGGCTCACTCCACCGTGACGCTCTTTGCCAGGTTGCGCGGCTGATCCACGTCGGTGCCCTTGATCACCGCTGTGTGGTAAGCGAGGAGCTGCACCGGAATGGCATAGAGGATCGGCGCGACGAAGGGCTGCACGCTGGGCAGTTCGATGGAGGCTTCGGCGTCATGGCCGAGGCGGGCGATGCCTTCGCGGTCGGACAGGAAGATCACCCGCGCGCCGCGCGCGATCACCTGCTGCATCGAGGAAGCGGTCTTGTCGAACAGCGGGTCGGAGGGCGCGATGACGATCACCGGCACGTTCTCGTCGATCAGGGCGATCGGCCCGTGCTTGAGCTCGCCGGCGGCAAAGCCCTCGGCATGGATGTAGGAAATCTCCTTGAGCTTGAGCGCGCCTTCGAGCGCGATGGGAAAGCCGGTGCCGCGTCCGATATAGATCACGTCGCGCGCCTCCGAGACCTTGTGCGCCAGCTCCCGGATCGCCTGATCGTGGCGCAGCACCTCGGCCGCGCGCGAGGGCACCTCGGCGATGGCCGCGGAAAGCTCGCTCTCGCGCGCCGCATCGATCGCCCCCCGCGCGCGCGCCACGGCGATGACCAGGCAGGCCAGCATGACGAGCTGGCAGGTGAAGGCCTTGGTCGAGGCGACGCCGATCTCGGGCCCCGCCTTGGTCAGCAGCACCACGTCGGATTCGCGCGCCATGGCGCTTTCCGCCACGTTGACGACCGAGACGACATGCTGGCCATGCTCGCGCGCATAGCGCAGCGCCGCCAAGGTGTCGATGGTCTCGCCCGACTGCGAGATGAAGAGCGCCATGCCGCCCTCGACCAGCGGCATGTCGCGGTAGCGGAACTCGGAGGCGATGTCGATCTCGACCGAGACGCGGGCGATCTGCTCGAACCAATACTTGGCAACCATCGACGCGAGAAAGGACGTGCCGCAGGCGACGATGGTGATGCGTGGCACCGAGGCGAGATCGAAGGGGAAATCGGGCAGGCTGATGGTGCGGCTCACCGGGTTGAAGACCGAGTTCAGGGTCTGCCCGATCACGGTCGGCTGCTCGTAGATCTCCTTGAGCATGAAATGCGGGTAGTTGCCCTTGCCGATCATGGCGCCGGTGAGCGCGGTCAGGCGGATCTCGCGCTGCACCACATTGTCGGCCTGGTCGCGGATCGTGGCACCCTTTCGGTTCAGCACCACCCAGTCGCCATCCTCCAGATAGGTAATGCGTTCGGTCAGCGAGGCGAGGGCCAGCGCGTCCGAGCCCAGGAACATCTCGCCATCGCCCCAGCCGACGACGAGCGGGCTGCCCCGCCGCGCGCCGACCAACAGATCCTCCTCGCCGCGAAAGAGGATGGCGAGCGAGAAGGCACCGGCGAGGCGCTTCAAGGTCTTGCCCACCGCCTGCACGGCATCGTCGCCCTTGTCCATATAGGCGGTGATGAGTTGCGCCACCACTTCCGTGTCCGTCTCCGATTCGAAGCGGTAGCCCTTGGCGATCAGCTCATCCGCCAGCTCGCGATAATTCTCGATGATGCCGTTATGGACCAGTGCCAGGCGCCCGGTCATGTGCGGATGGGCATTCTCTTCGGTGGAAGCCCCGTGCGTCGCCCAGCGGGTGTGCCCGATGCCAAGTAGGCCGCCCAGCGGCCGCTCGGCGATGCGTTTCGCCAATTCCTGGATCTTGCCGGGCGAGCGGCGACGCTCGATGGTGCCATTCACGATGGCCGCCACCCCGGCGGAATCGTAGCCGCGATATTCGAGACGCTTGAGCGCCTCGATCAGGCTCGGGACGACGTCCTGCTTGCCGATCACACCGATGATGCCACACATGCAAACGCTCTCCTCAAGACTTGCCCTTGGCCGCCTTCGCGCGGGCGCGGGCGCGCTCGCGGAACCGCTCCGCCCGGTCGGGCCGCGTCTCCTGCGGCGCGCGCGTCAGCGCGACGGCGCCCGCCGGCACGTCCGCGGCGATCGTGGAGCCGGCGCCGATGATCGCGCCATCGCCGATCGCGACCGGCGCCACCAGCGCGGTGTTGGAGCCGATGAAGGCGCCGGCGCCGATATCGGTGCGATACTTGCCGAAGCCGTCGTAGTTGCAGGTGATGGTGCCCGCGCCCACGTTCGCCTTGGCCCCGACGCGCGCGTCGCCGATATAACTCAGGTGGTTGACCTTGGCGCCGGCCTCGATCTGGCCGTTCTTCACCTCGACGAAATTGCCGATATGAGCCTCCGGCCCGATCCGCGCACCGGGCCGCAATCGGGCGAAGGGACCAACAGTGGCGCCGGATTCGATCACGCAGCCTTCGAGATGGCTGAAGGCGCGGATCACCACATTGTCGGCGACACTCACCCCCGGCGCGAAAAAGACGTTGGGCTCGATGGTCACGTCGCGGCCAAGCCCTGTGTCCCAGGAAAGGTGGACGCTGTCCGGATCGGTCATGCTGACGCCATTCTCCAGCGCCGCCCGACGCAGGCGCCGCTGCAGAATGGCTTCCGCCGCCGCCAGTTCGGCCCGGCTGTTGACGCCGAAGACCTCCTCCGCGTCGCCCTCGACGAAACCGGCCTCGAGCCCCGCTTCATTGGCATGGCGCACGATGTCGGTCAGATAGTATTCGCCCTTGGCGTTGGCATTGTCGAGCCGGCCGAGCAGCGCGGCGAGATGCCGGCCCTCGATTGCCATGACGCCGGAATTGCAGAGCATGATTGCCCGCTCGTCCGCGCTCGCCTCCCGGAACTCGACGATGCGAAGCAGCCTCCCATCCGTCCCGGTCACCAGGCGGCCATAGGCGGCCGGATCGGCGGGACGGAAGCCCAGTACCACCACCGCGGCGCCAGCGCGCCGGCGCTCGAGCATGGCCCGCAAGGTGGCCTCCGAAACCAGCGGCGTGTCGCCATAGAGCACAAGCACGTCGCCCTCGAAACCGCCAAGCGCCGGCAGCGCCGCCTGCACGGCATGGCCGGTACCAAGCGGCGGATCCTGCACCACGCCGATGGCGGGGGCGGCCGCGGCGACGACCGCAGTCCCCTCCGGCGCCGTGACCACGACGACTTTCGCGGCGGCGAGCGCGGTCAGCGTGGCGCGGACATGGGCGATCATCGGCCGACCGCCCAAGGGATGCAGGACCTTCGGCAGGGCGGAGCGCATGCGCGTACCCTGCCCGGCGGCGAGAATGACGGCGGCGGTGGCTTGAGAAGTCATGGAAATACAAGGCCTTGCGTCAGAACTGTCCGGTCGCGGGACTGGCGCAACTCTGCCACGGGGGCCTCGCCCCGCCAAGTCTCCGGCCCCCACCGGTGCCCCAAGACTAGGGCAAGTTGGTTAACCAGTGCTTCTGAATCTCCGTGTCTGTTCCAGATAGCGCATGACGTCGCCGGCGCAGTCCCGGTAGGCGGCACTCTCCCGCGGCCCCTGCCCGGCGCATTTCTCGTCGATGAAGGCGCGGTCCGAGGCCGCGGAATAGTCGCAGGCAGCAAGCGGCAGGGCCAGCACCAGGCCAGCCAAAGTCAACAGGCGATACATCGACGCTCCCCCTTCTCATCGACATCGAGAAAACCAGCTTGGCCAGCGATTCTGGCAAGTTCATGTCCGCCGAGAGGGCGCTGGCGCGGGACCTCCGCTTCTGCCAATCTCCGCCCCATGTCGCGCGATGCCATCCTTTTCGACCTGGACGGAACCTTGGTCGATTCCGCCCCCGACCTGCACCAGAGCCTGAACTTCGTCCTGGCGCGCCTCGGCCGCCCCGCCATTCAGCTGGACGAAGTGCGGGCCATGGTGGGCGATGGCGTAAGGGTGCTGCTCGAACGCAGCCTTGCGGCGACCGGCGGCGGCATCGAGAGCGCGCGTTTCGAGCAGGCGATGGCGGATTATCTGGTCCATTACGAGGCGCATCTGGCCGATCTCAGCCGCCCGTTCCCCGCGGTGGCGGAGACGCTCGCCCGGCTCAGGGCGGCCGGCAAGCGGCTTGCCGTCTGCACCAACAAACCACATGCCTTCAGCGTCAGCCTGCTGCGCCAGCTTGGCCTCGCGGACCATTTCGACGCGGTGCTGGGCGGCGACAGCCTGCCGGTGCGCAAGCCCGATCCCGGGCATCTGCTCGGCACCCTGGCGGCGATCGGGCGCGAGCCGCCGCAGGCGGTGATGATCGGCGATTCCCGCAACGATGTGGCGGCGGCGCGCAATGCTGGCGTGCCGGTGATCGCGGTGAGCTTCGGTTATACGGTTACACCGCCGCGCGAACTGGGCGCGGACCTCGTGATCGACCATTTTGACGAACTGGCGGGCGCACTCGACCGCCTGTCCTGACGCGCCGGCCCTGATGCCTTCAGCGCGGCAGTTCGTGGCCGCGCCCGACGCTGATCACCAGATCGGCAATGTCGGGATGATGCGCGATGATGCGCCGCTGGTGGCGCTTCAATGCCTCGACGAGCCTTCCGGCGCGGCCGAGCAGCCGGTCGGCCAGCATTACCATGCGCGAGTTCGGCCAGGCGCGCGGGCGGATTTCGAACAGTCGCGCGAAGGCCGCCTCTTCGCTGCCCTCGCGATGCTGGGCGAGCAGGATCGCCATGGCCGCGGTCGAGCGCGAAATGCCCATATGGCAATGCACGAGCAAATGATCGGGTCCGTCCGGTCCGGCCCGCAATTCCTCGCCGAAGGCAAGGATTTCGACGAGGTGGGCCTCCTGCGGGGGCAGGTAGCCATGATACTCGCCGACCACGTCGTCGAAGCGCAGTTCGAGTCTGCGGCCGTCGCGGAACTCCGCCAGCGCGGCGGGCTTCTCCGCCGCCGGATCGAGGATGGAGAGCAGGTGGCTGACCCGGTCACTGGCGAATTTCGGCAGTTCCGGGATGCCGCAGACGCTCGTCCGGCGCGGCCAGCCATGGGCTGTTCCGGTTTCGGGTGCCGTCGTTGCGACGGATGCGGGCTGGGCCGGGGGGGCGGATAGGTCGGTCATGGGAACTTTCTGCTTGGATCGGCGGGAAGTTGCAACGATGCCGGTCACACCAGAGCTGATTGTCCCCTCAATCGGTGAAGATATTGTCGCCATTATGGCGAGGTGCCGTGCTTGACAGTCGGCGCCGGGCGGACTTATAGGATGGCCTCCCTGGCGGGCGATTAGCTCAGTTGGTAGAGCACTGTGTTCACATCGCAGGGGTCGCTGGTTCGAGTCCAGCATCGCCCACCAGCGAAATCA
>JAHCJQ010000127.1 GCA_026126215.1 Alphaproteobacteria bacterium | reverse complement strand
ATGACTTCACTGTCGATCTACGGCGTCGCCGCTTCGCGCACCTTCAGGGTGCTGTGGGTGGCGCACGAACTGGACCTCAAGTTCAAGCACATCCTGATCGGCTTCGGCGGCACCGAAACCCTGGATTCGCCCGAGTATCTGGCGATCAACCCGAACGGCAAGATACCTGCCATCCGGGATGGCGATTTCACGCTCTGGGAATCGCTTGCGATCACGCTCTACCTGGCGAAGAAGCATTCCAAGCGTTTCTATCCGCAGAGCCTGAAGGGCGAAGCACTGTGCTGGCAGTGGAGCATGTTCGCGCTCTCCGAACTCGACAAGCCGATCATCACCTGGGCATTGAACGATCATGTCCTGCCGCCGGCCAAGCGCAACACCAAGCTCGCCAAGGCGGCGCTCGAGGAAATGCAACGCCCCTTCCAGGTGCTCGATCAGACAGTGACCCGCACGCCCTATCTGATCGGCCGGCAGTTCACCGTCGCCGATCTCAACGTGGCTTCGGTGCTGTTCCGCGCCCGCAAGATGATGCTGCACGACTATCCCGCGCTGGCCGACTGGCTCAACCGCTGCTATGCCCGCCCCTCGGCGATCGCCGCGGTGAAAATGCGCGAATAGCAGCTCCGATCGGCAGCCATGCAAGCCCCGTCGTTGCGGTCCGGCGCCGCGATGCTTATGGTGCCCGCGGCCGCTTGCATGAGCGGCGCGCGAGCGGCGAGCGGGGGAAGCGCATGACGGCAAAGGGTTGCGTCGAAGGCAAGGTGATGGTGGTGACCGGTGCGGGTCGCGGCATCGGTCGCGAGATCGCGCTTCTCGCCGGCAGGCAGGGCGCCAGGGTCGTGGTCAACGATCTGGGCGGCGGTGCCGATGGCGAGGGCCCGGGTTCGGTCGGCCTGGCGCAGGAGGTGGCGAACGAGATCGTCGCGGCCGGCGGCGAGGCCGTCGCCAATACCGACAGCGTCGCCGATCCGGCCGGCGCGGAGGCCATCGTCCGGACCGCGGTCGAGCGGTTCGGCCGCATCGACTGCGTCGTCAACAATGCAGGCATCCTGCGCGACCGCATCTTCCACAAGATGTCGGTGCTTGATTTCGAGCAGGTGGTGAAGGTGCACCTGTTCGGCAGCTTCTACGTCTCGCGCGCCGCCGCCAACCACTTCCGCGAGCAGGAAAGCGGTGCCTTCGTCCATTTCACCTCGACCTCGGGCCTGGTCGGCAATTTCGGCCAGGCGAATTATGCGGCGGCGAAGATGGGCATCGTCGGCCTGTCGAAATCGATCGCGCTCGACATGGCGCGCTACAACGTGCGCTCCAACTGCATCTCGCCGTTCGCCTGGAGCCGGCTCATCGGCACCATTCCCACCGCGACGCCGGAGGAGGAAGCACGCGTCGAGCGCCTCAAGACCATGTCGGCGGACAAGATCGCGCCGCTTACCGTCTTTCTCTGCGGCGATGGCGCGCGCGAGGTCACCGGCCAGATCTTCGCCGTGCGCAAGAACGAGATTTTCCTCATGAGCCAGTCGCGCCCGATCCGCTCGGTGCATCGCGACGGCGGCTGGACGCCGGAGAGCATCGGCGAGCATCTGCTGCCGGCCCTTCGTTCTTCGTTCTACAGGCTGGAACGTTCGGGCGACGTCTTTTCCTGGGATCCGGTCTGAAGGGGCGCGCCATGGCGATCGACTACGAGAAACTCAAGAACTGGCGCTTCCCGGAGATCGAACACAGCTATCGCGCCAAGGACACGATCCTCTATGCCCTTGGGCTTGGACTGGGTCACGATCCGATGGACGAGAAGCAGCTTCGCTTCGTCTATGAGGATGGCCTGAAGGCGCTGCCCACCCTGGCAGTGGTGCTGGGCTATCCCGGCTTCTGGCTGAAGGACCCCGAAACCGGCGCCGACTGGCGGCGCGTCCTGCACGGCGAGCAGGGCCTCGTGCTGCATCGGCCGCTGCCGGCGGAAGGCACGGTGATCGGCCGCGCACGGGTGATCGAGATCTTTGACAAGGGCAAGGAGAAGGGCGCGCTGATGTACTCGACGCGCGAGGTCTTCGACAAGGCATCGGGCGATCTGCTCTGCACCCTGAACAGCACCACCTTCATGCGCGGCGATGGCGGCTTCGGCGGGCCGAGCGGACCGACCCGCGACCCCCATCCGCTGCCCGAGCGGCCGGCCGACCTATCGCTCGACCTGCCGACGCTGGCGCAGGCCGCGCTCATCTACCGGCTCTCGGGCGATTACAATCCGCTCCATGCCGATCCGAAAGTGGCCAAGTCGGCCGGCTTCGCGCGGCCCATCCTGCATGGCCTCTGCACCTACGGCATCGCCGGCCATGCATTGCTCCGGCTGCTCTGCGATTACGAGCCGGCCCGCCTCAGGCGCATGGACTGCCGCTTCTCCTCGCCGGTCTATCCGGGCGAAACGATCCGGACCGAGGTCTGGCGCGAGGCGGAGGGGCGCGTCGCCTTCCGCTGCAGCGTGCCGGAGCGCCAGGTGGTGGTGCTCAACAACGGGCTGGCGGAGATCGGCTGACGCCTCACTCCGGCGCGATGCCGAAGGCCTTGCGCATCTGCTCGAGGCCCTGCTGCTGCACGCTCCAGAAGCGGCCGCCGACCAGACCGCCATCGACCACCAGGTCGTTGCCGTTGACGAAACTCGACTGGTCGGAGGCGAGATAGACGATCGCCTCGGCGATGTCGTCCGGCCGGCCGGCGCGCGGGATCGGCTGCAGTTTCGCCAGCGCCGCCGCCACCGCTTCCGCCGTCGCCTCGGCCTTCTCGGTCGGCAGTCCAAGCGCCTTGCCGAATATGCCGGTGGCGATGCCGCCGGGCGAGATGGAATTGACCCGCACGCCGCGTTCGCCAAGCTGCATGGCGACGCAGCGCGTCAGATGGATGACCGCGGCCTTGGCGGCGCTGTAGATCATCGAGGATGACAGCCCGGCGCGCAGCCCGGCAACCGAGGCGATGTTGACGATCGAACCTGCCTCCTGCCGCGACATGATCGGCGCCACATGCTTCATGCCGAGCACCACGCTGCCCAGCAGCACGTCCATCGCCGCCTGGTAGCCGGCGAAGGGAATGGTCTCGATGCCGCCGACCGGCGCCGGGCCGCCCGCATTGTTCACCAGGCAGTCGATGCGGCCATGCCGCTCCATGGCCCGTCCGATCAGGCGTTCCATGTCGGCCTCGCGCGTCACGTCGGTGGCCAGGAATTCGACGCGCGACCCTAGCGAGGCGGCGATGGCACTGCCTTCCGCCACCCGCCGCGCGCCCATGACGACGAAGGCACCCTCTGCGGCGCAGAGTTCCACCGCCCGCTTGCCGATGCCGCTCGTGCCGCCAGTGATGACGACCACCTTGTCCTGCAGACGCGCCATTCAATCCCCCTCCTGCCGGCTTGCCGGGAAGGGCGCATTTGACGCGCAGGCCAAGCCCGCGTCAATCGGCGAGGACGGGCCGGTCGGTCAGGTCTGGCGAATGTGGGAGTTCTGACCCTAGTGTTGCGCTCGCAAGCGCTCCATCTCGTCCTTGAGTTTCAGCTTTTCACGCTTGATCTGGGCAATTCGCATATCGTCGGGGTGGGGGCGGTGAGCTTCTTCATCGAGGGCCTTTTCAAGGCTGGCATGTCTCTGGGCCAACTGGTCGAGATGGGCAGATACGCTCATCCTTCGTCCTCCGTTGCTGTGAACGGGCCTGCGCGCCTGGGAGACGCGGTTCCGTCCGGCCGGAAGGCGGCGGTCATCGCCGCCGGGCCGGTCTACATTAGATCACTTGGCGAGCCGCTTGTCAGCGCGCAAGGGGCAGGCGAATCTTCCGGTCCCAAGGATTGCGAGGCCATGGAATGAGCGATAACAAAAGATTGATCGTCGGTATCAGCGGCGCGTCCGGCGTGATCTATGGCTTGCGGATGCTGCAGATCCTGCGCGATCTCGGGTTCGAGTCGCACCTCGTGATCACCAGGGCAGCGGAACTGACCCTTGCCCACGAAACCGACCTGAAAGCCGCGGACCTGCGTGCGCTGGCGAGCCATTCCTATGCCATTGCCGACATGGCGGCGCCGATCAGTTCCGGCTCTTTCCGCACGCTCGGCATGGTGATCGCGCCCTGTTCCGTGCGCTCCATGTCGGAGATCGCCAGCGGCGTCACGTCGAGCCTGCTCACGCGGGCGGCGGATGTGGTGCTGAAGGAGCGGCGGCGGCTGGTCCTGATGGTGCGGGAGACGCCGCTCCATGCCGGCCATCTGCGCAGCATGACGCAACTCACCGAACTGGGCGCAATCGTCGCCCCGCCGGTTCCCGCCTTCTATGGCCGGCCGCAGCGGATCGAAGACATCATCGACCATTCCATTGGCCGCGTGCTCGACCTGTTCGGCATCGATTGCGGGCTGGTCCGGCGCTGGGGCGAGGCCGGCCCAGCCCCGGCTGCGACAGGCGGCAGAGCGGGCCGCGGGCCGGCGCTCAGGGGCGCGCGCCGAGCCCCTCGGTGAGGGCCCCGATCAGGCCCGGCCCGATCCTGGCCCCGGCATAGCGGCGCAAACTGGCCGCAGCCCTCGTGCTCGCCGCCTCGAGCCGACCGCGCGAGGGCAGTGGGACCGCGCCGCAGATCGCCGCCTGGCAATGCCGTTCGAGCTCCAGTTCCAGCCGTGTGAGACGGGCCTTGAGGCGGCGTCGCGCCGCCACGGGAAGGCCGGCAAGCTCGCTGCCGAGACCCCGACGGGCGGCGCGCAGCGGCCCCAGCAGGGAAGCCACGAGCGGCCGCACCGCGGCGCGGGCTAGCGCGATCTCCGTCCGCTCCAGCACCCGGCCGCGGGTCGCCGCAAACAGGCAAAAAAGCAGAAGATTGACGTCGAGGCCATGGCTGTCCTGCAGGTCGATCAGCCGCGCCGCCATGCCCGGCCGGCGGTAATGGCGTAGCGAGAAGCGCCAGAAGGCGCGGGCCGTCCGCGCCGCCTGCATGCCGGCACTTCCGGCAGGGCTTGTTTTCTTCCGTCCGGCCATCGCCAGATGCTAGCTTATGACGCCCGGCCGGACCGGGAAAGGCGCCCGGAGCCTGCGGAAGACATCATGGACGACGTGCAGAACACCGAACTGGTGGCGCTCAGGCGGCAGCTCGAGGAACTCAAGGTGGAACATCGCGACCTCGACGACGCGATCGAGGCACTGGCCGGCGCCGGCGCCCACAATCACCTGCAGATCCAGCGACTGAAGAAACGCAAGCTCATGCTCAAGGACCAGATCACGCGCATCGAGAGCATGATGCTGCCCGACATCATCGCCTGAGCGGCGCAGGCGGCGTACTCAGCGCGCCGGCGTGATGGCGCGCTTGCGTGCATACATTTCCTTGTCGGCGGCGTCGAGGGCGCGCGCGGGATCGCCGCCCACGAGCGTATGGCAACCATGGGAGACGCTGATCGGAATCGTCTCGCCGTGAAAAACGAAGGGGCGCGCGGCGATGGCGGCGGCAAGCTGGTCCGCCTTGAACGCCGCCACCTCGCGGCCAGCCTGCGCCAGGAGGATCCCGAACTCGTCGCCGCCGAGGCGGCCGACCATGTCGGAGCGGCGCACATTCTCGGTCAGGATGCCGGCAACGTGCCGGATCACCTCGTCGCCGGCGACATGTCCGTGCCGGTCGTTGATCGCCTTGAGGCCGTTCACGTCCATGTAGATCAGGCTGGCAGCCCCTCCATAGCGCTCGGCGTAAGAGATCGCCCGGTCCAGCTCCCGCACGAAGGCACGGCGGTTATGGATCGGGACAAGGGGATCGAGATCGGCAATCTGTTCCAGTTCCTGGATGCGCCGCTGCGCCTGCTCCAGGTCGCGGCGCATGCTTTCCACCTCGGCCATCAACGTGACGATGGCCTCGCGCACCCGGGGCGTGAATTCCGCTTCCGGAATGCCCATGACGGAGGCGCTGTCCTCGATCCGCCGCGGCGCGGCGGCGCCTGGGCGGCCGGCCTCGGTCGGGCGGGCCCCGGCCCTGGAAACCCCTGCCACCGGTCGCGAACTGTCGATCTTCATCCCGGGTCCAAACCATGCAGGACGGGCCGATACGACCCTTTCCGGAACAATTCATCTCATGGTTCGCGAGAGAGCGTGACCGAATTTTCCACAGCGGCGGCCGATTACGGAAAAATTTCTCCCAAGCGCGAATAATCAGGCGAAAGATTCGCGCGTAAGGCGAAGCCGGGCCAGCCTTGTTCCGGGGCAAACGCCCCTTATACTGCCGCTCCTGACCATTCTGGCCGCGAGTCGCGCATGGAGAAGACCCAAGTCCTGGTCGGCGTCATCATGGGCAGCCAGTCCGACTGGGCCACCATGAAGCATGCGGCCGACACACTGGCCCAGCTCGGCATACCCTTCGAGCGGCGCATCGTCTCCGCCCACCGCACGCCGGACCGGCTGGTTGCCTATGCCAAGGGCGCAAAGGCGCGCGGCCTGCAGGCAATCATCGCCGGTGCCGGCGGAGCGGCGCACCTGCCCGGCATGACCGCGGCCATGACCTCCCTGCCCGTATTCGGCGTGCCGGTGGAAAGCAAGGCGCTGAATGGCATGGATTCGCTGCTGTCCATCGTACAGATGCCGGCAGGCATCCCGGTCGGCACGCTGGCCATCGGCAAGTCGGGCGCGATCAATGCCGCGCTGCTCGCCGCCGCCGTCCTCGCCTTGCAGGACAAGCCTCTGGCCCGCCGGCTCGAGGCCTGGCGCCGGCGCCAGACCGCTTCCGTGGCGGAACTGCCGAGCGACGCCGGCGGCCCATGAACGCATCCGCGATGCTTCCTCCCGGCAGCCGCATCGGCATCCTGGGCGGCGGCCAGCTCGGCCGCATGATCGCCATCGCCGCCGCCGAGCTTGGCTATCGCTGCCACATCTTCTGTCCGGAGGCCGAGGCCCCGGCGGCCGATGTGGCCGCGGCCTGGACGCAGGCCGGCTATGACGACGCGGCCGCGCTTCGCGCCTTTGCGGGCTTGGTCGATGTCATCACACTGGAATTCGAGAATATCCCCGTCGATGCCGTCGCCTTCCTTGCGGCGCTGAAGCCGGTGCGCCCCGGCGCGGAGGTGCTGCGCATCACCCAGGACCGGCTGCTCGAGAAGGACTTCGCCCGCGCCCTCGGCCTCGGCACGGCGCCCTATGCGCCGGTCGGGAGCGAAGGCGAGGCGGCAGAAGCCGCCGCCGCCATCCCCGGCCGCGCCGTGCTCAAGACGCGCCGCTTCGGCTACGACGGCAAGGGACAGCGGCTGATCGCGGCCGAGGGCGAGCGTGCCGGCGCCATCCGCGAGGCCTGGGCGGAGATGGGCGGCGCGCC
>JAHCJQ010000126.1 GCA_026126215.1 Alphaproteobacteria bacterium | reverse complement strand
CAGTTCGGAAAGGGCGATCGCTCGTCCCGTGGCTTCCGACTCCGCCAGCCGCGCGTGGCTCAGGCCGTGAAACTTCGGCGCCACATGGCCCTGCTCCAGCAGCCGCCCGGCAAGCCACTTGATCATGTCGTTGTTCTCGGCATGAACCATGACCAGTGCGCCTTCCCGGCGAGCCGTAGCGAGCACATCAAGCATCTCGTAGTCGCTGAGCTTGAGCTTGTCGTAGGTCATATAGACCTTGAAAGACGTGTAGCCGGACTTGATGAGCGCCGGCAGTTCCTGCCCGAGAACCTGCTCCGTCGGATCGGAGACAATCAGGTGAAACGCATAGTCGATCACGGCCTTCGGGCCCGCCAGATCGTGATAGTCGCGCACTACCTGCCGCAGCGACATGCCCTTGTGCTGCGCGGCGAAGGGAATGACTGTCGTCGTCCCGCCAAAGGCCGCGGAAACAGTTCCCGAATAGAAATCATCGGCACACATTACACCGGCCGAAGAAAGCTGCTCGATATGGCAGTGGCTGTCCACGCCGCCCGGCATGACCAGGCGGCCGCTGGCCTCGATCTCCCTCTCGCCCGCGGACAGTGACTCGCCGAGCGCGGCGATACGCCCGCCGACGATCCCGACATCGCACCGGACCGTATCGGCGGCCGTGACGACCGTGCCGCCGCGAACCACGAGATCGAATGCCGCCATGTCAGGCCGCGTCCCGGATCTTCAGTCCGGCCAGGCGCCGCTCAAGGCGCTCGAGCATCCGGTCCAGCTCCGCCAGATCGGTCGCCTCGAGTTTCGGTCCGGGTGCACGAAGTTTCGCGGATGCAATGGCACCCCGTCGCCGCAGCACCTCCTTGCGAACAGCGAGACCGATAGCGGGCTGCTGCTCGTGGCGCACGTATGGCAGGTAAGCATCGAACAGGTCTTCAGCCTCGTCCGCGCGCCCGGCCTTGTGGAGGGCATAAACCTTGACCAGCATCTCCGGGAAGGCAATTCCGGTCATGGCGCCGTCCGCGCCGCGCGCCAGCTCCTGCGGATAATATATGCCGCCATTGCCGACAAGTATGCTGACGCGTCGCTGCAGTCCCTGCTCTTCCAGCTTGCGGATGGTCGAGAGTTTCTGCAGGCCGGGGCAATCCTCGTGCTTCAGCATGACGAGCTGCGGAAAGTCCGTGACCAGACGGCTGAAGACCGGGACCGGCAGGTAAACACCCGTCGATTGCGGGTAGTCCTGTAGTACCACCGGCAGGTCCGGT
The DNA here is from genome assembly GCA_026126215.1 of Alphaproteobacteria bacterium. Lineage (GTDB taxonomy): Bacteria > Pseudomonadota > Alphaproteobacteria > Ferrovibrionales > Ferrovibrionaceae > JAHCJQ01. The sequence goes on along the minus strand of JAHCJQ010000126.1, from coordinate 6,083 downwards.
CCGAGTGTGGCGAAGACCTGGGCGAAATAGCCATAGTAACCGTCATCGCTCCTGATGCCAGCGCCCGGCGCCACCATCACGCCGGCAGCACCCATATCCATGACCGCGACAGCGAGTTCGCGCATGGGAGCGAGGCCCGGCGCGCTGACCCCGACAATCGTGGGAATGCGCCCATCGAGCCGGCGCAGGACACGTCGCGCGAAAGTCATGCTTTCCTCGGCAGAAAGCTTGGGTGCTTCACCCATCATGCCGAGGATCGTGATGCCATTCACGCCCTGTTCGAGATAGAAATCCACCAGCCGGTCGGTGCTGGGCAGATCCAGCGCGCCATCGTCCAGAAACGGCGTCACGGAAATGATGTAGACGCCGCTGGCGTCCGTGCTCAGCTTACGGTTACTTTTCTGCACGCTGTTCTCCGTGTTCGACGGCCGGGTAACGGGCGCGCCCGCGCGGCCAGGGTCGCTTCTGCGCGTCACGCCGAGGAGGCAGAGACTTGCAACGCCCTCCGCCTTCGACCTGCACGCAAGTTGAAGGCGAAGAATATAGCGAAGAACGCTGTCCCGACGAAATTGATTGTCCAGTCGTTCGGCCAGAGAATGAGGACGCCGATGGCGAAAAGCACGGCGCGCATCGCCCATGACACCGGCGCTTCCAGATGGCCTTCCATGGCGCCGATCAAGGCGTAGATGCCGATCAGGGCGAAGCCGAATATCTCCAGCGCCAGGATCGGATCGCCGTTCAGGAACGGGGTATAGGCGAACAGGACGGGAACGATATAGAGCGTCTTGGCAAGCTTCCAGGCCGTGAAACCGGTCGCCATGGGCGGGCTCTTGGCGATCGCAGCCGCCGCGAACGCGGTCAGGCAGACAGGGGGCGTGACGTTTGAGTCCAGGCTCAGCCAGTAAATGATCATGTGCGCGGAGAGCAGCGCGGTGGTCAGGATCGCGGGGGAAAGCGTGGACGAGGTTACGGTGCCCATCATGTCCGCCGGGATGCGCGAGACCAGATCGGCGGCGGCCTCGGCACCGATCGCGCCGCCCAGGCTTGCGGCGCGCTCCGGCGCGACGAGCATGAGAATGGCCTTGGCGCTCTCCGGGATGTTGCCGGCGGCGAAGGCGCGCACCAGTTCCGCTTGCGTGATCATGTCGGCCAGGGCCGGAGCCGACAGGGTCGCCAGCACAATATAGGAGGCCGTGACCGGCAGCCCCATGCCAAGGACGAGGCTGGCCAATGCGATCAGGATCAGGGCGACGAGAATACTGCCCCCCGACCAGTCATTGATCATCAACGAGAAGATGTTTCCAATGCCAGTCAAGGTCACCGCATTCACGACAATGCCGATGGCCACCAGGAGCACCGCGGTCATGATCATGTTGCGCGCGCCGAGCGCGAGCGCCTCGAGGATCGCGCGCGGCCCCATCCGGTTGCGGGTGAACCAGGATGAAACGATGGAAGCCAGGATGGCGAAGCCCGCCGCATAAGTCGGCGTGAATCCATCGATCAGCATGTAGATCAGCAGCAGGATCGGTGCGAAGAACGAGATGCCGCCTTCCTTCAGGACCTGGAGAAATCCGGGCGCGTCCTCGCCGGCAACCGTCATGTTCTGCTTCTTTGCCTCGACACGCACAAAACAGGCCACGCCGAAGAAATACAGCAGCGCGGGCAGCAACGATACGGCGGCAATGGTCAGGTAGGGAATCTGCGTGTAGCTCGCCATCACGAAGGCACCTGCCCCCATGATCGGCGGCATGATCATGCCACCTGTGGAAGCGGTCGCCTCTACGCCCGCGGCGAACCTCGCCGGAAATCCAGCTCGCTTCATCAATGGAATGGTAATCACGCCGGTGGAGACCGTGTTGGCCACCGCTGATCCCGAAATGGTGCCCATCAGCGCCGATCCAATCACAGCCACGAAGCCGGGACCGCCGATCATCCGCCCGGCCACTGCGCGCGCGAAACCAATGATGAAATCGCCTGCCCCCGAACGGACGAGGAAAGCGCCGAACAGGATGAACATGAAGACGAAGCTGTAGGAGATGCTGGCAATCTGACCGAACATTCCATCATCGGAATAGAATGTCCGGTAGAGCATCGTTTCGAAGCCAAGTCCGCTGAAACCCAGGATTCCGCCGAGCCAGGCGCCCCAGGTCGTGACATAGGTGAATGCCAGAATGATCAGGATCGGAATGGTCCAGCCGGTGGTCCGGCGCGTGAACTCGACCCCAAGCAGGACGGCAAGCGAGGTAAAGATCCAGTCGTACCAGTGAAAGGCGCCGTTGCGGGCGTAGAAGGTCGGTTCGCCAAGGACCAGATAGACGAAGAGCGAGACCGCCGCGAGGCCGAGAACCGCATCGATCCCGAGCGCCAGACGCCGTCCCCCCTGTCCCCTGCCCCTGAAGGCCGGATAGAGGAGAGCGCACATCAGTCCGAATCCGCCGAAATGCAGAACCGAGGCCCGCAGTTCGGACATGGTGGCAAAGGTATTGAGCCAGATATGCCCCAGCGAAATCGCCACCCCGAGCCAGAATGCCAGACGGCCCGGCAGCGATTCCGGCGAACGCAGTTGCGCCGCGACCTCGACCTCCTCGCGCTCGTCCGGTGCGGCCGCCGCTGCCTTAGGGATGCCTTGTCCTGCCGCCAAGCTCGCGCTCCCGACTGGGTCCGCCATGCAAACGAGACGTGCCGGCCGTGCCCGCTATGGGACACGGCCGGCAACGCCGGGCAGCCTCAATTGGCCAGGAGCGCGGCCGGGATATTGAGGCCTTTCTCCTTGTAGAACTTCGCGGCGCCCGGATGTAGCGGCACTGGAAGTCCCGAAAGGGCGTTCTCGAGCGCCATCGCCTTGGTCGCCGCATGAATGCTGTTCAGGAACGGCAAGTTCTCGTAAATGGTCTTGGTGATCTCATACACATGATCGGCCGAGACATCCTGATGGACAGCGAGGAAGTTCGGCTGGGCGATCGTGCGCCATTCCTTGGACTGGCCCGGATAGGTGTTGGCCGGGATGACGTACCGGTAATAGAGGCCGGTCCCGCCATCCGCCTTCTTGAGTTCATCGTCGGTGAACTCGATGGCCTTCACCTTGTCGCCCATCTGGGCGAAAGCCCGGGTCACCACCGAGACAGGCGGCCCGCCCGTCGGATTGGTGAAGGCGATGGTGCCGTTCTGCAATCCATCGACGCTCGGGCCATAGCCAAGGAACGCGAGATCGTAGCTCTCCGGGTCGACGCCCATGTTGGTGAGAATGAATCGGTTGGAATGCTCCGTTCCGCTGTTCCGCGCCCCGATGGCGAATTTCTTGCCCTTCAGACCGACCAGATCCTGCGCGGTGCCCGTCTTCACATGCTCGGAGAGCGCGATGAACTGCTCCACATTGGGCCAGAGCATGGAGATGGATCGCACATGTTTCTGCGGACCATCGGCCTTGATCGGCCCGCTGCCATCCTTCGCATAGAGACCGAACAGACCCTGAAGGATGGCGAACTCCGCCTCCTTGTCGCGCATCAGTTTGATGTTCTCTCCTGACCCGGCCGAACTGATCGCCGACATGCCTATCTTCTTGGTCGGCTCGAGCTTGACCTTGATCAGGGTCGCGATGGCAACGCCGACCGGATAATAGGTGCCGCCGGTCGTGGCCGTCGAAAGCACGTAGGACTTGCCGTCCTGGGCCACCGCCGGGCCGCCAATCACGATCGCGGCAAGCAGTGCGAGGCTGGCAGTAGTGCCACCCAGAAAACTACGTAATTTTACAGATCGCATTGTCGTCTCCCCTGTATCGGCGAATTGCCATGTTGTCGCAAGCCGTCGAAACGCGGCTTGAGTCTCTTATACGGACAAATTGATCTGAAATCGACCATTCAAGTCGGCGGCGTCGCAGGCAGGCACCCGCGCGCCACGCCTCCATGGCGCGCGGGCCAGGCGAACTCAGTCTTCCATTTTGAAAGACAATTTGAGCCGCGTCCTGTATGCGCGGATCTTTCCATCCTCGATATGGAGATCCTGCTCAGCAACCTCGGCCACACGCAGATCGCGCAGCGAGGAACTGGCCCGCGCCACGGCGGCGGCGGCTGCCGCTTCCCAGGAATCCGGACTGGATCCCACAACCTCGACGATCTTGTAGACGCTCTCGCCCATGGTCGTCTCCCTCCCTCAGCTTTGCATGAAGCACGAGACTGGGCCGTGGCGGCAAAAAGGCGAACTGGCGGATTTCCGATGCCCCGCCCGGCCAGGCCTCAGGAGCCAGCCTATGCGCCATCGCACAGGCGCTTCCTTGCGAACTATACCATGCGATAGCCCGAGCGGGCATGACGAAGGCGGAGCCTCACCGGCTGGTGGTCGGATGCATCCGTCTCGGTCTGCGTCTCCAGCGCAGCAACCGCTGGCGCCAGTTCCCTGCAAACGAAGAAGAAGTCCCGTGCATGCGGCCCCTGGGGCCACTGCTTGCGATCGAAGAGGCCGCAGGTGGGCCGGTGCGGCCGACCGGCGTCGACCAGAGGCCACGCGTCGAAAAGCCGGCCCTCATCGCGCGCAGCCACTATCCGGCCATATGCATCATCGTCGGGAACGAAGTTGAAGTCGCCACAGAGCACGCTGCCGATCGGCCGGGGACGTGCCTCGTAGGTGGCGAGACCGGCCATGGCCGGCCGCGCCGCCTCCTCCTCCCATTCCTTTACCAACTCCAGTAGCCGCCCGACCTGCGCCGCGCGTTGCGTCGGCGAGTAGTATTCGAGGTGGGTGGTCGCAACGCGAAGAGGCCCCGCCCCGCTCTCCACCACGACTTCGAGAACCTGCCGCCGCATGTGCTTTACTTCAGCGTCCGCGGGCCGAGGCAGCATGTGCGATGTGATTTCGAGAACTGGCAGCCGCGAAAGGATCATGTTCCCGAACCGGCGCATTCGGCCGCTCGCGCTACGCCATTCGATCGCCGGCCTGAAGACTGGTCGGTACTCCGGGAAGAGGCCGGTGATTAGTCCAGGCTGATCGTCTTCCGCTCCTGGACCGAGATCGCCGAAACCATCCGAGACTTCCTGGAAGCAGATTACGTCCGCAAGGCTCCAGGCTTCGAGGGCCTGGCGGATGCGGGCAAGATCGATCCGCCCGTCGGCAGCCTTGCCATACTGGATGTTCCAGGAAACGATCGATGTCATCGGATTCCGGCTTCCGGCTTCGCTACCGGTCATTACCGCCTCGACACGCAAACTCCCATCAATGTCCTATCTGCTGGCGACGTCGCCGACGACCCGGACACGGACGCGGAGCGAGTTGCCGGGCAGGTAGGCTATCGGCATGTCCTCCGTCTCGATGGTCTTGAGCGTCTCCCGGTCGGCGCCGGCATCGACGGCGCGCTCGGTCGCGATGCGGGACGCCTGGGCGATGGCCTCGCCACGCGTCAGATCCCGAAAGATCTGATCGACCTCGCCAGAAACCTGCGCGATAGCCGCTCCGACCGCATTCGCGCAATCGCCATGCGGTACACGGATTACCTGCGAAATCCCGGCGAGCCGGTCCGGCACCAGGAAAGCTCCACCGCCAACAGCGACGAGCGGCACGTCCCCCGCTTCCGTCTTCATCCGGTCGGCGACATCCTCAACCATGCGCCGCGCCTCGTCGAAGACGCGCCGGCAATAGTCCGGGTCGAGCTTGGCGACACGGTCACGCTCGCCGATGGCAAGCTTTCCGGAGGCAATGGCGATGTCGGTAGTGGTGAGCTGTTTGCCGCCGAAGGCAATGGCATCCTGTTGCAGGCGATATCCGACGGAAAGCGGCCCGATCTTTGGCGGGTCGCCAGTCACATGGCTACCACCGCCCAGACCAAAGGAGGTAAGGTCCGGCATGCGGAAGAGGGTCCGCACCCCACCGATCTGCACCACCGAGTTCGCCTCGCGTGGAAAGCCGTTCCGTAACTGCCCGATATCCGTCGTCGTTCCTCCGACATCGGCCACCATCGCGTCCAGCAGACCGGAAAGATAGGCCGCGCCGCGCATGGAATTCGTCGCTCCGGAAGCGAAGCTATAGACCGGCAGGCGCATGGCCTGCGCCGCTTCGACGACCGTGCCGTCGTTCTGCGTGATGAACAGCGGGGC
>JAHCJQ010000125.1 GCA_026126215.1 Alphaproteobacteria bacterium | reverse complement strand
CGGTCCCGATTATCGGCGCTGCCGGATCGGGATCGGCCATCCGGGCGAGCGCGAGTTGGTCATGCATTGGGTCCTGCAGGATTTCGCGAGATCGGACCGCGACTGGCTCGAGCCGCTGCTGGAAGCGATCGCCGAGGCGTCTCCCCTGCTCGCGGAAGGCCGTGATTCGGCCTTCGCCTCGAAGGTTCATTTGATTCTGGAGCCGCCAGCGCCGAAGGCGGCGCCGGCCGCTCCGACGGAGAGTTGAACGGATGGGTTTCAAGTGCGGCATCGTCGGCCTGCCGAATGTCGGCAAGTCGACACTTTTCAATGCTCTGACCGAGACCGCGGCCGCGCAGGCGGCGAACTATCCATTCTGCACGATCGAGCCAAATACCGGCCAGGTCGCGGTGCCGGATCCGCGCCTGGAGACGCTGGCGCGCATCGGCAAGTCGGCAAAGATCGTGCCGACCCAGCTCACCTTCGTCGACATCGCCGGCCTCGTGCGCGGCGCCTCGAAGGGCGAGGGCCTCGGCAACCAGTTCCTCGCCCATATCCGCGAGGTGGACGCGATCATCCACGTGCTGCGCTGTTTCGAGTCGGGGGACATCACGCATGTCGAAGGCCGCGTCGATCCGGTCGCAGATGCGGAGACCGTCGAGACGGAACTGATGCTGGCCGACCTCGAATCGCTGGAGCGGCGGTTCGATGCCATCGCCAAGAAGGCGAAGCAGGGCGATGAGGACGCGAAACTGCGTGCCGGACTGATGGAACGGATCCTGCGCGCGTTGCGCGATGGCCGGCCGGCGCGCGTGATCCAGCCATCGGAGGCGGAAGAGAAGATCTTCCGCGAACTGCAGCTTCTCACCGCCAAGCCCGTCCTCTTTGTCTGCAACGTCGAGGAGGCGGCGGCGGCGCGCGGCAACGACCATTCCCAGAAGGTCGCGGCGATGGCCAGGGCGCAGGGCGCGGGCCACGTGGTGATCTCCGCCGCGATCGAGGCGGAAGTGGCGCAGCTCGGCGAGGAGGAACGCAAGGAGTTCCTCGCCGATCTCGGCCTGGCGGAAACCGGTCTCTCGCGCATCATCCGCGCCGGTCACGAATTGCTCGGACTGATCACCTTCTTCACCGTCGGGCCGAAAGAGGCCCATGCCTGGACCCTGCCGCGCGGTTCGCGCGCACCACAGGCCGCCGGCGTCATCCATACCGACTTCGAAAAGGGCTTCATCCGGGCCGAAACCATCGCCTACGATGACTATGTCCGCCATGGCGGCGAGGCCGGCGCCAAGGAGGCCGGCCGGTTCCGGCTCGAGGGTAAGGACTATGTCGTGCAGGACGGCGATGTGCTGCACTTCCGGTTCAATGCCTGACCAGGCGATCGGGGGCCTGCTTGGAGAAGATGTATTTCGAGGATTTTGCGTTGGGCCAGCGCATCGAAATGGGCCCGCGCGAGGTGAGCCTCGAGGAGATCGTGAAGTTCGCGCGGCGCTTCGATCCGCAGCCCTTCCATCTGGACGAGGAGGCCGGACGCGCCTCGCTCTTCGGCGGCCTTGTCGCCTCCGGCTGGCATACGGCGGCGATCTGCATGCGCATGATGGTGGATGGCTATCTCAACCGCGCGGCCAGCATGGGCTCGCCCGGCGTCGATGAATTGCGCTGGATCAGGCCGGTCAGACCCGGCGACCGACTGCGTCTCACCATGACCGTGACCGAGATCCTGCCCTCGCGCTCCAAGCCCGACCGAGGCGTGGTGAAGAGCCTGCACGAACTGCACAACCAGAATGGCGAGCTGGTCATGACGCTGAAGGGCCTCGGCATGTATGCGCGCCGCCCGGCTGCCATCGCCTGAGGGAAACGGCATGCGCTATTTCGAGGACATCCCGGTCGGCTTGGTGCGCGAGACCGGCAGCCACACCATGGATCGGGAAGAGATCCTCGCCTTCGCGCAGGAGTTCGATCCGCAGCCATTCCACATCGACGAGGAAGCAGCAAGGCAGTCGATCTATGGCGGCCTGATCGCATCGGGCTGGCACACGGCAGCGGCGATGATGCGGCTCATCGTCGATGGTTTCGTCGGCGACACGGCGAGCCTCGGCTCGCCCGGCTTCGACAACCTGCGCTGGCTCCGGCCCGTCCGCCCCGGCGATACCATCCGCGTGCGCTCGACCTGCGTCGAGAGCATCCCCTCGCGCAGCAAGCCCATCGGCATCTGCAAGTTCCAGACCGAGGTCTTCAATCAGCATTCCGAAACGGTGATGACAGTGCTGACCATCGGCATGTATCGTCGGCGACCGGTCGCGTGAGTCCAATCAGACGGGAGTTATGTCCATGCCCTTCGTCACCCTGACCTCGCCCGACGGCCATGCCTTCGCCGCCTATCGCGCCGAACCTTCGGGCAAGCCGAAGGGCGCAATCGTGGTGATCCAGGAGATATTCGGCGTCAACAGCCATATCCGCGCGCTCGCCGACGGCTTCGCCGCCGATGGCTACCTTGCCATCGCGCCGGCGCTCTACGACCGGGCGGAGCGCGGCGTCGATCTCGGCTATGGCGAGGCCGATATCGCGCGCGGCCGGGAAATTCGCACCCGCCTGGACTGGGACGACGTGATGCGCGATGTGCAGACCACGGTAAACGAGGCGGCGGCGGCGGGGCGCGTCGGCATCGTCGGCTATTGCTGGGGCGGGGCGGTGGCCTGGCTCGCTTCGAGCCGCGTCCAGGGCCTCTCCGCCGCCGTCTCCTATTATGGCGGCGGCATCGGACAGATGGCGGGAGAGCCGATCAAGGCGCCGACCATGTGCCATTTTGGCGCCAAGGATCCGATGATTCCGCTCTCCGACGTGGACAAAGTGCGCGCCGCGCACCCGGAAGCGGCGGTGCATGTCTATGACGCCGACCACGGCTTCAACTGCGACCAGCGCCACCACTACGACGCGCCCTCCGCCAGGCTGGCACGCGAGCGCACCATGGCGTTCTTCGCCAGGCAGCTCGGATAGGCGACCTCAGGCGAAGACGAGGTCGAACTCGGTCTGCCAGCGATAGCCGCTCGCGGCGGCCGGGCGCAGTGTGGCGGTGAGCGCCGCCTGCTCTTCCGGGCTCAGGCGGCGATAGAGAAAGTCCCGCGCATTACCCGGCTCACCCGCCAGATACATCTGGGTGGTCAGCTCGCGCCCGTCGGGATGATGGACGCGGATATGGATATGCGGCGTGCGGCCGGTATAGGGAACCGGCCGGATCGTGCGGAAGGAATAGCGGCCGGCAGCATCGCACTGGCTCGCCCCGTAACCCTGGAAGTCGGGGTCTGGCCCGCGGTCCCGTTCGGCCAGATAGCGTCCCTGCGCATCGACCTGCCAGATCTCGATCCGCGCGCCTGCCACGGGATGTCCGTCACGCGTCAGGACCCGCCCATCCAGCCCAAGGATCTCGCCGGCCGCCTCGCCCGCGCGGCCGGCGATGCGCACCAGGTCGCTGTCGCGGTCTGCCGGCAGCCGGTCGGGATAGAAGGGGCCGGCCGTCTGCCGGGGGGTCGGAATTGGCACGCGCGAACCGGCCAGCAGCGGCAGCGGGAGCGGGCAGGCAGCCAATGCGGAGATCGCGATCAGCCGCCGGCGGGTGAGAATGGTCGCCCTCGAACGAGCCTTGACGTCGTCCAGTTCCATTCAGGACAAGATGTTCGCGCCAAGCCCCGGGTCAAGAGCGTCAGCCGCCGCGACGCTTTCCCTTCTGCGCCAGGGCTTTGCCCCTGACCTGCGGCTTCGCCGCCGCGCGCTTGCCGTTCGCGGACTTGAGGCCGCGCGGCTTGGCCGCCACCTGCTTCGAGCGTACCGCCGTCTTGCGCGCCGGTGCCGGTGCGTCGTCGCGCGCCTCCGGCCGGTAAGGTTTGACGCCGGAAACAGGCGGCTTGGACAGGAATCCTTCAGCCTGGTTGCGCCGCTCGAAGAAAAGCGTGATCACCGCCTGATGGCCCTGTGTCGCCGGCTGCCAGGGTCCGAGCCACCAGCCGACCGCCTTGGCGTTCCCCGCCGCCTTCAGCGCCTTCTCAATTTGCGCCAGTTCCTTCAGAACGAGATCGGCCTTGTGCCAGGCCTTTTTCGCGTCCTCCGGTCGAACCGGCGCCACCCCGAATCGCTCCCACCACATAGATCCAGCTCATCACTTTGGAGTGAAAACAACCGGCGGAAACTTCAGACAAACTCTACCCGCCTCGCGGGCAAGATGATGCCGCGTGAAAACAAAGAGAGTCAAAGGGATTCCTGTTCTCTATTCTTGCGAATGATTCACCGGATGCAGTTCAAATAACTATAAATCCGGAATCGGCACCCGACTGAATAGCAAAAAATATTTTCGTTGAGGCTGAAGGAATGACCCGCCAATAAAGGTCTCGCGTTCAAGAAAATATTGCAGAATGCTTCAGGCCCGTGAACGTCACGCTTGGCAGACGGGATCAGGGGTTATCCACAGGACTTGCGGCTGGCTGCAGGAATAAGCCAACAATTAGACGGCTCTGCCGAACCTCACGCGCCTTCAAAGGCACAAAGGGTCAGGACCTTGATCCCAAGCGCTTCGATGCGACGGCGGCCGCCCAGATCGGGAAGATCGATCACGAACGAACAGCCGATGACGTTCCCCCCCGCCTTGCGGATGAGGCGGATCGCCGCCTCCGCCGTGCCGCCGGTGGCGATGAGGTCGTCGACGAGCAGCACATTGTCCCCGGGCCCGATCGCATCGACATGCATCTCGACCCGGTCAACGCCGTATTCGAGTTCGTAATCCTCGCCGATCGTGCGATGCGGCAGCTTGCCCTTCTTGCGGATCGGAACGAAGCCGGTGGAAAGCTGATGAGCGACCGCGCCGCCGAGGATGAAGCCTCGCGCCTCGATCCCTGCCACCTTGTCGATGCGCACCCCGGCATGGGCCTGCACCAGTTCGTCCACGGCCTTGCGGAAGCCGCGCGGATCGAGCAGCAGCGTGGTGATGTCGCGGAACATGATCCCCTTGTGAGGATGGTCGGGGATAGTGCGGATCCTGGATTTGATGTCGAGCATCTGCCACCCCTCCGCGTCAGGCGCCAAGCACGCGGCCGGCCACCGCATCCAGCCGGGCGATCATCGCCGGGTCGCGCGCCTCCGGCGCGGTGATGAGGGCGTTGTCCAGTGCCCGGTCGCAGCCGAACGCGCAGCAAGCAGGCCGCCGCGCCATGCCGGGTGCGAATCCGGCGATGAGCCGCTTCGCCTTTTCGGCGTTGTCGAGCAGCACCTTGATCACTGCAGCGACCTCCACATGGTCGTGTTCCGGATGCCAGCAATCGAAATCGGTGACCATGGCGACGCTGGCATAGCAAAGCTCAGCCTCCCGCGCGAGCTTGGCTTCCGGCATGTTGGTCATGCCGATGACATCGCAGCCCCAGGACCGATAGAGACGACTTTCCGCCAGCGACGAAAATTGCGGCCCCTCCATTGCCAGATAGGTGCCCCCCTCCCGCACGGCGATACCCGCATCGCGGGCAGCGGCAGCAAGCGCCGGTCCGAGCCTGCGGCAGGTCGGATGCGCCATCGAGACATGGGCAACGAGGCCATTGCCAAAGAAACTCTTCTCGCGCGCGATGGTGCGGTCGATGAACTGGTCGGCGATGACGAAGCTGCCGGGGGGCAGGTCTTCACGGAACGAGCCGCAGGCGGAGATTGAGACGATGTCCGTACAGCCGGCCCGCTTGAGCGCGTCGATGTTGGCCCGGTAATTGATGCCGGCCGGCGCCAGGCGATGCCCCCTCCCGTGCCGCGGCAGGAAGACCAGACGCGTCTCGCCCAGCCGCCCGAACAGAACCTGGTCCGACGGCGCGCCCCAGGGCGTGTCGATGGCGCGCCACTCCATATCCTCGAGCCCGGCCATCCCGTAGATGCCGCTGCCGCCCACAATGCCGATCACCGCCGGCCGGTCGCCTGCCGTCATTCCGCACACCTCGTTCCGCCCGCGCCAGCCCCGCAAGGCGCGGGCACTATAACCGGGCCGGCATCCAGGACAAAAGCGCGAAACATGCCGGAATCAGAAGGGCCGCCGGATCGCCGGCGGCCCTTGTCAAGGAGCGGCCCGGAAGGGCCACCGATCAATGCACGTCGGCCCAGACCTTGCGCTTGACGGCGTAGAAGAGGCCGGTAAGCACGATCAGGAACAGGATGACCTTGAAGCCCAGACTGTGCCGGTCCTCGAGTTTGGGCTCTGCCGCCCACATCATGAAGGTGGTCACATCGTGAGCCATCTGGTCGATGCTGGCCTGCGTCCCATCCGCATAGGTCACCGCATCGGCATTAAGAGGCGGCGCCATGGCGATCCGCTTGCCGGCGAAATAGGGATTGTAGTGCAGGCCTTCCGGCACGGCGAAGTCGGCCGGCGGTTCGCGATAACCCGAAAGCAGCGCGTGCAGATAGTTAGCACCGTTCGGGCGGGCCTTGGCGATCAGAGACAGATCGGGCGGCAGCGCGCCGCCATTGGCCGCCCGCGCCGCCTTGTCGTTGGCGAAGGGCGACTTGAAGCGGTCCGCTGGAACGGCCGGCCGCTGGAACATTTCGCCATCGTCGTTCGGGCCGTCGGTCACCTCGTATTGCGCCGCAATCGCCTTGACCTCGGCCTCGGAGAAACCAAGATCGCGCAGGTTGCGGTAGGCGAGATACTTCATCGAATGGCAGGCCGCGCAGACTTCCTTGTAGACCTGGAAGCCGCGCTGCGCCGCCGCCCGGTCGTAGGTGCCGAACGGACCGGAGAAGGACCAGGAGCGCGACGGCGCCGGATCCTGCTCGCCCGCCGCCTGCGCGGCCAGAGCGAAGGTGCCGGAAAGGAACGCCGCGACGGCGGCGAACATGAACTTGCGCATCACGCCTTCTCCCTGGCCGGCTGCGCCGCCATCTTGCCGGCGCCGAGCACCGGCTCGCTGATGCTCGCCGGCAAAGGCTTGGGCCGTTCGAACCAGCCCACCAGCGGCAGGATCACAAGGAAATATGCGAAATAGTAGATCGTCGCGACCCGGCTGATGGCGAGCGGCAGACCCTCCGGCGGCTGCGCGCCGGCCCAGCCGAGCGCCAGGCAGGCCAGCACAAATACCCAGAAGAACTGCTTGAAGATCGGCCGGAAGCGGCCGGAACGCACCCGCGAGGTGTCGAGCCATGGCAGCAGGAACAGGATCAGGATGGAGCCGAACATCAGCACCACGCCGCCGAGCTTGTCCGGCACCGCGCGCAGGATGGCGTAGAACGGCAGGAAATACCATTCAGGCACGATATGCGCCGGCGTGACGAGCGGATTGGCCGGGATGTAGTTGTCCGGGTGGCCGAGTGCGTTCGGCGCATAGAACAGCCAGAAGGCAAAGAAGATGAAGAAGACGCCA
>JAHCJQ010000124.1 GCA_026126215.1 Alphaproteobacteria bacterium | reverse complement strand
AGGGCGAGGGGGGCAAGCGCGACGAGACAGAACATGGCAAGCACGCCGAGCCGGGTATTCATATCGCGACCTCCTGGAACGCCGCCTGGTCGGCGCGGACATAATGTCCCTCGCCGAGATGGATCAGCCGCGGCCTGGCGCCGCGTCCGACGGTAAAGGGCTCCGGCCACAGCTCCGGCCGCGACGCCTTGCCCTCCATCAGCGCCGCCAGGTCAAGGCGCGCGTTCGGATCGGGCTTGGGCACGGCAGAGAGCAGGGCCTGGGTGTAGGGATGGACCGGGTTGTTGAACAGGATCTCGCGCGGCGCCGTTTCCACCAGGCGGCCGGCGCACATGACCGCGATCCGGTCGGCGATGTAATCGACCACGGCCAGATTGTGCGAGACGAACAGGTAGGTGAGGCCGAGCTCGTCCTGCAGGTCCTTGAGCAGGTTGAGCACCTGGGCCTGGATCGAGACGTCGAGCGCCGAGACCGGCTCGTCGCAGATCAGAAGGTCGGGCTGGAGCGCCAGCGCGCGCGCGATGCCGATGCGCTGGCGCTGGCCGCCGGAGAAGCTGTGCGGATAGCGGTTGAGGAAGCGCACGTCGAGCCCGACCAGGGTCATCAGCTCGCGCACGCGCTGATAGCGCTCCTCGTCGTCGCCGATGCGGTGGATCACCAGCGGCTCGGAGATGATGTCGAACACCGTCATGCGCGGATTGAGCGAGGAGAAGGGGTCCTGGAAGATGAACTGCACCTTGCGCCGGTAGCGGAACAGGTCTTCGCCCTGGAGCTGCTGGACATTGACGATCCGGCCATGGTCGTTGAAGAGGATTTCGCCCTCGTCGATCGAAATGGCGCGCATGATCGCCTTCGAGGTGGTGGTCTTGCCACAGCCCGACTCGCCGACCAGCCCGAGGCACTCGCCGCGGCGGATGAAGAAGCTGACATCGTCGACCGCCAGCACGCCCTCGTCGCTGCTGCGACGGAACAGCCCCGACTTGCGCAGCCGGAACCGCTTGGTCAGCCCGTTGACGCTGAGCAGCGGCTTCTCGTCGGCGCCCTCGGGCCAGGGCTCCTTGTCCATCAGCAGCGAGCCGACCTCCGACTTGATCTCACGGATCGGCACCAGCCGCTCCCCCGGCTGCATGTTGAAGCGCGGCACCGCGCGCAGCAGGGCCCTGAGATAGGGATGCTCGGCGCGCGCGAAGATGTCCTGGATGCTGCCGCGCTCCATGACCCTGCCGTGATACATCACCACCACCTCGTCGGCGACGTTGGCGACCACGCCGAGATCATGGGTGATCATCAGCACCGCCATGCCGAGTTCGCGCTGGAGATCCTTGATCAGCTTGAGGATCTGCGCCTGTATGGTGACGTCGAGCGCCGTCGTCGGCTCGTCGGCGATCAGCAGGGCCGGCCGGCAGACCAGCGCCATGGCGATCATGGCCCGCTGGCGCAGGCCGCCGGAAAGCTCGAAAGGATAGGTGTTGAGCGCCTTGCGCGGATCGGGGAAGCCGACCAGGCGCAGCATCTCCGCCGTCAGCTCCATGCCCTCGGCCCGGCTGACGTCGCGATGCAGGAACAGCGCCTCGGAGATCTGGTCGCCCACGGTATGCAGCGGGCTGAGCGAGGTCATCGGTTCCTGGAAGATGATGGATATGCGCCCGCCGCGGATGCCACGCATCTCCGGCCCGTCCTGGTCCAGCGCGGCGATATCGATCGGCTCGCCCGGCCGGTTCGGGTCATGGAACAGGATCTGCCCGCCGACCACCTGGCCGACGCGCGGCAGGATGCCCATGATCGCCTGGCTGACCACCGACTTGCCGGAGCCGGACTCGCCCACCAGCGCCACCGTCCCTCCCTCGGGAATGCGGAAGGAAACGCCGTCCACGGCCTTGATCACGCCTTCGTTGACGCGAAAATGGACCGCGAGGTCATGAACCTCCAGGACGTTACCCATTCCCACTCCCAGGCCCTGCTTCCTTCCGTTCCGCCATGGCCAGCGCCTCGATGTTCGCGGCACTGGACTCCGACAGTCGCACACCCCGAGCCGCCGCCTCGCGCGCGACTGCCCGTACCACCTGCCCGAAATCCCCGATGGTGGACTCGATGCGTATCGGCCCGCCGCCTCCGCCGCCGACCTTGAGTTGCATCCAGCCGTCGCTGCGGTCCCTTTTCGTCGAGTAGTAGCGCAGATCGACCCTGACCAAATCCTCCCACAGAATCTCCCGCGACAACGGCCCGATCGCCCGGATCCCGGTCGATGAAACCTCGATCCTCGTCGCCTGCCGCAGCGCCGTTACCGCGCCGAAGGCCACGAACAGCCCGCAGAGCGGCCCGGCAACCCAAAGCATGGCAGAAGAGAAGCCGGTGAACAACAGCACCGCGCCCGCAATCGCCGAACCCGTGATCGCCCGCACATAGTGCGGCATCAGCGCGCTCGTGCTGTAGCGATGGACACTGGTCGCGGTCATCGTGGCATCTCCTCGGGCAGCCCCGACCAGCCAAAGGCATGGTCGGGGTCGATCCAGCGTACCCCGGGATGTTGTGCGGTCACGCGAAGAAACCTTTCCACGAATGTCCAGCCGTCCTGATCGTGCCTCAGGTGATGGGTGAGAAGTCCGCAAGGCTCCGTCGCGTCGGCCTCGCCCTGCCGCCGCCGTGCCAGAAGCTCGCCCGCCCGGCCGAGGAGCGCCGCCGTCCCGACAAACGTCCCCGTACCGCGCCAGTCGATGGGGTCGAGATGGGTGTTGGCGACGGCGAGCCCTGGCGCCGCCGGCCCGCCGGCCCGCACGCCATGGGCGGAAAGGCCGCGATAGCCAAGCGCGGCGAGCTGGCCTGGAAGCCCCGGATCGATGCGATTCCAGGGCGGCGTCAGCACCGGTCGCGCCAGCGCACCGAACAGCACCCCGATGCGTTCGCGCGCCGCCGCGAGATCGGCGAGCGCTTCGGCATGCGGCCGGCCTTCCGGAAACTCCGACTTCTTCCGGCCGGCGGGGGCAAGATTGCGATGGCGCCAGCCATGCGCGAAGACGCGGACCGGCTGCGCCGACAGGTACGCCGCCAGTTCCGGGCCCGCCTCGAAGGGAATGACCGCCAGCGCGATCACCAGCTTTTGATCGGCTGTGAGCGCCAGTAGCCGGTCCAGTTCGCCGGATGGTCGCGTGGCATCGTCGTCGCGCCACCAGAAAGTTGCCCGCCGTCCGGCCGAGGCCCAGGCATCGAGCTCGCGCGCGAAGGCATCCCAGGCGGCAGCCTCGCTCATCGCCAGGGGATCCGCTCCGCCCATTGCCGAAGCAGGGCCGCCGCGCACGCCGCGCCATTCTGGTCGATGCCGGCCAGGCCCGGCGATGGCGCCGCTGCCGTGCGGTCGATCGCCGCCGCCAACGCCGGCACCGAGAGCTTCGCCTCGTCCAGGACCTGGATCAGGCCGCGCTCGGCGAGCAGGGCGGCGCGCAGGGTCTGCTCGGTCTCGGTGCCGCCGGCGAAAGGCACGGCGAGGGCACGGCAGCCTGCCTGGATCACTTCCATCATCGTATTGTAGCCGCCCTGGCTGACGGAAAGATGGCAGCGGCGGAGCAGGCGCGGGAAATCGCCGCGTGCGCGCTCGACGAGAATGCCTTCCTGCGCCGCCGCTGCATCGCGGAGCGCGGCAAAGCTCGCCTCGCTCGCCGCCGCGCCGACCAGGATGCGCCAGCGCCGTCCCGCCGGCGCGGTGTGCGGGCGGGCGGCAATGGCGGTGGCGAGCAGGCGCTCGCCGGTGGCGCCGCCGCCGGCGGAGACCAGCACCTCGTCCCGGCCCGCCTCGCCGTCGTCTCCGGCGAGGCCGGTCTCGTCCACCACGTAGCCGGTATAGCTCAAGCGGTCGGCGATCTCGCGCGCCGGCGGGAAGGTCCGGTCGAAGGGGATGAGCGCCGGATCGCCATGCACCAGCACGCGATCGAAGTAGGTGCGCACCAGCTCGACCATCTCCCGTTCCCGCTCGGGCTTCTGCTGGCCAACCAGGATGTCGCGGACCGAGGAGACGACGAGCGGGCGCTCGCGCGCGGCGCGGGCGAGTTCGAGCAGCGGCAGGATCTCGAAGCGCATCTGCCGCCGGCCAAAGGGAAAGAGTTCGAAGATGAGCACGTGCGGCCGCACCTCGCGCCAGGTGGCGACCAACCGTTCCCGGCGCCGCTCCCGCCAGGCGTCGTCGATGCGCGTATCGTCCGCCGCGACCAGGGTCTTGAAGGTCTCGTCGCTGGCCCGCGTCGGGTCGAGCTGGACGAAGTCCGCGCCGGCGAGGTCGAGCCCGGGAATCTCGTGGCCGCCGGAGACCAGCGTGGTGCGCAGGCCGGCGCGCTGGAGCGCGCGCGTCAGGGTCGCGGCGCGGCGCAGGTGGCCGATGCCGAGCAGATGCTGCACATAAAAGAGGATGCGGATATCGGTCATCGCGGCAAGAGCGGCAGGTTGATCCGGTACGGCTCCGGCCGGCCAGCGCTATCGAGGCGGAAGACCTGGAGCGCCGTCCAGTCGAGACGGACCGGCTGGCGTCCGGTCATGTCCCATCCATAGGCCAAGGTCAACAGGCAACGCATGACCCCCTTGTGCGTGACCGCCAGCAGCGGCCCGTCCTGACGCGCCGCCTCGGCGAGCCAGCGGGTGAGGCGTGCCCGCACCTCGCGCGGGCTCTCGCCACCCGGCGGGCGGAAATCGAGGCCGCGCGCCTCGTTCTCCCGCAGCCCATCGCCGAGTTCGGCGCGCAGTTCCGAAAGGCGCCGGCCCTCGAAGGCGCCGAAATCCATCTCGATGAGCGAAGGGGTCGGTTCCGCGCCTTCAAGGCCAAGTGCCACCGCCGTCTCGCGCGCGCGCCGCAGCGGCGAGACCAGGGCTTTTGCCCCGGCGAAGGGCGGCGGCAGCCGCTGTCCGGCGAGCCAGGCGCGGCTTTCCTCGAGCAGCGGCAGGTCGTGGCGCCCCTGCAGCCGCTTCTCGCGGTTCCATTCGGTCGGCCCATGGCGCAGGAAGGCGATCAGCGTCATGGCCGCTCGTAGGGCGCGATCAGCTCACCCAGCCTGCGCGCGGCGGCCGGGAGGTCGCGTTCAGCGCCGATAAAAAGGCGCGCCGTCTCGCCCATGCGAAGGCGCCGCGGCGCATCGCTGAGCAGCGTGGCCAGCGCGGCGGCGAAGGCTTCGGGCGTCTCCTCGACCAGCAGCGCCGTCTCACCCTCGCGTACCACGTCGGGCACGCCGCGCACCCGCCCGGCGATCACCGGCAGGCCGCCGGCCTGCGCCTCGAGGAAGGCCATGCCGAACGCCTCGTTCACCGCCGGCCAGACATAGAGGTCGGCTGCGGCATAGAGCGTCGGCAGCGCCGCTTCTTCCTGCGCGCCGAGAAAGACGACGCGCGCGCCGAACGGCCGGAAGGCTTCCTCCACCTCCTTG
Organism: Alphaproteobacteria bacterium; assembly: GCA_026126215.1. GTDB lineage: Bacteria > Pseudomonadota > Alphaproteobacteria > Ferrovibrionales > Ferrovibrionaceae > JAHCJQ01. The sequence goes on along the minus strand of JAHCJQ010000124.1, from coordinate 2,178 downwards.
CGCGCGGGGCCGTCGCCGGCCACCAGCAGCCGCCAGTCCGGTGTTGCTTCCGGCAGCAGCACCAGCGCCGCGGCCAGTCTGCGATAGCTGTCGAGCTTGTCGCGGCTGCGCATCATCGCCACCGAAAGCAGCCAGGCCGGCCCGGCATCGATGCCATGGCGCGCCGCCAGTGCCCGGCGCGATGGTTCCCGCCTCGCCGCGAGAAACGGGGCGGCGTCGATGAAGGCTGGCAGGTCAGCGAGCTTCTCCTCGCCGGCGAGGCGCGCCAGCATGGCGCGGTCGAGGCGGGTGAAGCAGATCAGCCGGTCGGCGGCAAGCGTGGCCTCCGCCGCCTTCTCGTGCCAGCGTGCCCAGGGGCCGCCGGCGCGCTTGGGCGCATGCGAGGACTCGGCGAGGAAATAGGGGATGCGGAGCGCGCGCGCGATTGCCGGCCCGATCAGGTCCGGCGCCTTGTAGTAATTGTGGTAGGTGAACCAGAGTTCCGGCACGCCCTCCCGATGCCGGCGATAGGCGGCGAGCAGCGTCCGGGTCTCCTGCGCCGCAGCATCCTCGATCATGCGTTGATGCCAGTCTTCGCCTTCGCTGTCGTAGATGCGCATCTCGCTGCCATAGGCGACCTGGTGGCCGGCCCGTTCCAGCGCCTGCCAGAGCAGCCGGCCCACCCTGCGGTCGCCGGAGGGGACCGGATGGTCCGGCGGCTTCATCGGGGCATGGAAGGCGATGCGCATGCCCTGTCCGTCTCCGCCGCCGCCGCACGTCCTTCGCCAGGAAGGGCGAGGCCGAAGCGCACCGCAAGCTGGCGGATGCCGCTCGCCATGCCGAATTCGGCGCGCACGCGCGCCTCGCCGGCCGCGCCGAGGCGCCGGCGCAGCGGCGCGTCGGCGAGCAGGCGCGCCATCGCCCGGGCCAGTCCGGCCACATCGTCCGGGTCGGCCAGCAGTCCGGTCTCGCCATCGCGGATCAGTTCCGGCACGGCGGCGAAGCGGGTCGAGACGCAGGGCAGGCCCTGGCTCTGTGCCTCCATCAGCACGTTGGGCAGGCCGTCCTGGTCGCCGTCGCCCGCCCGTCGGCAGGCGAGAACGAAAATGTCCGCCCGGCGCAGCCAGTCCAGCACCTCCTGCTGCGGCCGGGCGCCGAGCCACTCGATGCGCGGGGCGAGGCCAGCCGCCACGGCCTGCGCCTTCAGCTTCTTCTGCAGCTCGCCGCCGCCGACATGCACGAAGCGCCAGTCAAGCCCGGCGGGAAGTTCCGCCAGCGCCGCGAGCAGCACGTCATAGCCCTTCTTCGCCACCGCGCGTCCGACCGAGAGGATGACGAGCGGCGCCCCGGCGGCAGGTGCCGGCCGCGCGGGCGGCGGCGGGAAACGCTCGAGATCGAGGCCGTGATAGGCAAGCTCGACCTTCGCCGCTCCGCCCAGCGAAGCCAGGTGGTCGCGGTTCTGCCGCGTGCAGGTGACGAGCCAGCGGCAGTCGGCCAGCTTCTCGCGCTTCTCCCATTCCGGCGAGGTCCAGATATCCTTGGCATGGGCCGAGATGGAATAGGGCAGGCCGGTCAGCATCGCCGCGTAGCGCGCGACCGATGCCGGCGTGTGCATGAAATGCGCATGCAGCCATTTCGTGTCCGGCTCGATCTCGCTGGCCAGCACCAGCGCCTGCCCGAAGCGCCGGCCGCGATTGGGCGTCGGGTCGCGACGGAGATCGCGAAGCCAGGCGGCGAAGGCTGCGCGGTAGGCGGGCCAGCGCCGTACCTTCCGCCAGGCCCGCCAGAGCCGGCGCGGCTCCTGGTAGAGATATTCCGGCAGGTAGCGGACCGGCGCGCGGATCTCCTCATGCACCGGATGACGGTGCCGGTCGGTGGGATGGCGGAGCGATACGATGCGGATTCCGAGGCCAAGCCGCTCGAGCGCCGCGATCTCCTGGGCGATGAAGGTTTCCGAAAGGCGCGGATAGCCTTTCAGGATGAAGGCAACCGTCCCGCTCACGCCCGCTGCGACAGTCTGGCCGGCGCCTCGGCCGCGCGGCGCAGCCAGGGCCGGATCAGCCGGTTGACATTGTCGAGCCCTTCGAGGAGCCCGGGAATGACCACGTCCGAGGGCAGCCGCTGGGAGGGCAGGTTGCGCAGCGCCGCCGCCATCACGCGCGGATCGTTCTCCCCGGTATCCTCGAGCATGCGCACCAG
>JAHCJQ010000123.1 GCA_026126215.1 Alphaproteobacteria bacterium | reverse complement strand
TCCTCCGGCACGTGCGCGAGGCCGAGCCGGCGCATCGCCGCCGGGTCGCAAGGCATGGCGTGGTCCACGCGGCGGCCGGCAACGACGATCTCGCCGGCCGATACCGGACGTATGCCCGCCAGCGTCTCCAGGAGCTCGCTCTGTCCGTTGCCCGAGACGCCCGCGATGCCGACGACCTCGCCGCCGCGCAAATCGAAGCTGACGCCATCGACGCGGCGCACGCCAAGAACATCGCTCACCACCAGATCGCGCACGGCCAGCACACTCTCTCGCGGCCGCGCCGGCGTCCGCTCCAGTTCGAGGCGCACCTTCCGGCCGACCATCAACTCCGCCAGTTCTTCCCGGCTGGTCGCCGCCGTGAGCCGGTCCGCCACTTTTTCGCCACCACGCATGACGCTGACGCTGTCCGTCACTTCCATGATCTCGCGCAGCTTGTGGGTGATCAGCAGAATGGTGACGCCCTGCTCGCGCAGCAGGCGGAGAATGCGGAAAAGCTGATCCGTCTCGACCGGCGTCAGGACGCCGGTGGGCTCATCGAGGATAAGGATTCGTGCCTGGCGATAGAGCGCCTTCAGGATCTCGACCCGCTGCAACTCTCCGACCGGAAGATCGCCGACGATGGCGTCGGGATGCACGCTGAGACCGAAATCATGCGACAGGCGCTCTAGTTCGGCCCGCGCGCGCGCGCGTCCGCCTCGCAGCACGAAGGCATCTTCCGCACCAAGCATGACGTTCTCGACGACGCTCAACGTCTCCACCAGCATGAAATGCTGGTGCACCATGCCGATGCCGGCAGCGATGGCATCGCGCGGGGTGCGGATCTCGGTGCGTCGCCCGCCAATCAGGATCTCGCCCGCGTCGGCCTCATGGAAGCCGTAAAGGATGCTCATCAGCGTCGACTTGCCGGCGCCGTTCTCGCCGACGATGCCATGGATCGTGCCGCTCGCCACTTCCAGGGTGACGTTGCGGTTGGCGTGGATCGCGCCGAAACTCTTCTCGATGCCGCGCATCACCACCGCGGCTCCGACCCCCGCCACCTCGGGGGCCGGATCGCGTCGCGCCCGGAATATTCCCAACAAGGTTGTCGGCTCAGGATCTGCAGGCGCTGTTGCTCATGTAATCGTGCACCTTGATCCGACCGGCGATGATATCGGCCTTGATCGTCTCCAGCCGCTCCTTCATCTGCGCGCTGATGATCCTGGCATTATGCTCGTCAAGCGCCCAATCGATGCCGCCCTCGGCCAGGCCAAGCGAGGTTGTCCCCGGGACCCACTTGCCCTCGCGTGCCGTCCTGGCAGCGGCATAGACGGCCGTGTCGACCCGCTTCAGCATCGAAGTGAGCATGGTGCCGGGATGCAGGTGGTTCTGGTTGGAATCGACGCCGATCGCCAGCCGTTTTCCATCCTTCGCCGCCTGATAGACGCCGAGGCCGGTGCCGCCCGCGGCGGCGAAGACCACATCGACACCGCGCGCGAACTGGCCTTTCGCCAGTTCCGCGCCGCGCGTCGGATCGTTCCAGGCGGCCGGAGTCGTCCCCGTCATGTTGGCGATCACTTCCGCCTTTGCATCGACATGCTTCGCGCCCTGCTCATAACCGCACTGGAACCGGCGGATCAGCGGAACATCCATGCCACCGACGAAGCCGACCTTGCCGGTCTTGCTCGACATGACCGCAAGTGCGCCGACCAGGAACGATCCCTCATGTTCCTTGAAGACGACCGACTGCACGTTCGGCAGGTCGATCACCGAGTCGATGATGGTGAAGTTCACCTTGGGGAATTCCGCCGCCACCTTGCGGATGGCGGGTGCCTGGGCAAAGCCGATGCCGATGATCGGGCTGGCCCCGCGCTGCGCCATGCGGCGGAAAGCCTGCTCGCGCTGTGCATCGTTGTTCACCTCGAATTCCAGATAGGTGCCGCCTGTCTCCTTGCGGAAGCGCTCGATGCCGTTATAGGCCGCCTCGTTAAATGACTTGTCGAACTTTCCGCCCGCGTCATAGACCACCGCCGGCTGCGGCGCGGTCTGCGCCCCCGCGCCGATCGCCCCGATCAGCATCGCGGCGGCGACGCTCGCCGCACCGAAATATGTCCTCATTTCCGCCTCCTGCCGTGTTTGTTTTCTTGAACCGGCCATCCGCCGGCCGGACCGCCCTGCAAGGACTTGATCTTGGGCAGCTTGAATCGGGGAAATCAAGGGCAGTGCCGGCACCACCTACGAACATGTGATGAGTGGGACCGGGCATCCGATCCGGCTATCGTTGGGGCCGGGCCATAGCATGGGGAAAGCCATGACCGGAATGCTGTTCGTGTATGTGACCGTCGGCAGCGACGCGGGCGCGCACCGGATCGCCAATGCCGTGATCGGGGAGCGCCTCGCCGCCTGCGCCAATATCCTGCCGCCAGTGACCTCGATCTATCACTGGCAGGGCAAGGTCGAGCAGGGGAGCGAGCACGTCCTCATACTCAAGACAAGGGCCACGCTGTTCGACCGGCTGGAGCGGCGGATCAGGGACATGCATTCCTACGAATGCCCCTGCATCGTGGCCTTGCCGATCAGCGCCGGCCATGCACCGTTCCTGCGCTGGCTGGCGGCGGAGACAGAGGGCGGCGAAAGGCTCTAGGAACGGGGCGGCAGGGCGCTTTCGTGCCAGCGCCTGAGCAGCAGGCGGCTGAACCAGGCGAGCGCTCCGTAGATGCCGATGCCGGTGATTGCCAGCAGCACGAGGCCCGCGAACATCTTCGGAACCTGCAGGCGATAGCCCGCTTCGAGAATGCGGAAAGCGATGCCGGTCTCGCTGCCGCCGGTGCCGGCGACGAACTCGGCCACCACCGCGCCAATCAGGGCGAGGCCGCCGCTGATGCGCAAGCCGGCCAGGAAATGCGGCAGGGCGCTCGGCCACAGCAGCAGCCGCAGGCGCTGCAGGCGCCCCGCGCCATACAGGCGGAAAAGATCCTGCAGGCCGCGATCGGCGCTGCGCAGGCCGGCCGCGGTATTTGCCACCAGGGGAAAGAATGCGACGATCCACGCGCAGGCCAGAAGCGCAAGGAACGGCTGCTCGACATAAATGATGATGAGCGGCGCGATGGCCACGATAGGCGTCACCTGCAGAAAGACCGCATAGGGCATCAGGCTGCGCTCGATCCAGGCCGATTGCGCCATCAGCGCGGCAAGCAGCACGCCGGTCAGAGCTGCGACCAGCAGCGCGGCGAGCGTGACGCGCAAGGTCACCAGCAGCGCGGCCAGGAGACCCGGCCCTTCGCGCCAGAGTGTTTCGGCGACGGCCAAAGGACCGGGCAACACGTAGGATGGAATATCGTTGAACCGTACCAGCGCCTCCCAGCCGGCGACCACCAGCAGGCCGAGCAGCGCGGGCGCCAGCCGCCCGAGCCAGGCGGTTCGCGTCAGCATGACCCCATCGCCTGCGCCAGCGACGCTGAGACGGCAGCGCAGATGCGCTGGTAATCGGCGCCCATCCGCAATTCCGGCGGCCTTGGCTTGGGAAGCTCGATCTCCATCGCGGCATGAATGCGGCCGGGCCGTGGACCCATTATCAGGACGCGCTGCGAGAGGAACACCGCCTCGAAGACGCTGTGCGTCACGAAGACGACGGTCCAGCCGCCCTCGCCCCAGAGCCTGAGCAGGTCGTCGTTGAGCCGGAAGCGCGTGATCTCGTCGAGCGCCCCGAAGGGTTCATCGAGCAGCAGCAGCATCGGCCGCGTCACCAGCGCGCGGGCCAGCGAAACGCGCATGCGCATGCCGCCCGAAAGTGCATGCGGCGGCGCATGGGCGAAATCGGCGAGGCCCACCAATTCCAGCGCCGCCTCCACCGCGGGCCGCGCCGCGCCGCGTCCCTGTCCGGCGATCCTGAGCGGCAGGTACACATTGTCGAAGACATCGCCCCATGGCATCAGGGTCGGATCCTGGAAGACGTAGCCGATCCTGCCCGGCGCCGGCGGCCCGTCCGGCCAAAGCACCTGCCCGCCGCTGGGCTGCGCCAGGCCCGCGATCAGGCGCAGCAGGGTGCTCTTGCCACAGCCGGAGGGTCCGAGCAGGCTGACGAAATCGCCCCGCCCCACCTCCATGTCGATGCCGGCCAGCGCCTCCAGGCCATCGGGAAAGGTCTTCGCGACATTCTCCAGGCGGACAAGCGGCCGGTGCATGACGGCCATCTCAGCGGCGCAGTTCCGCCCCATGCTGCCGGTTGACGAAGTCGAGCAGGAACGCGCGCCGGTAATCGAGATCGGCGGGATAGAGGCCCTCCCTGCTCATCTGTGCGTGAAAGTCCCGCCAGCGGGCCTCGGTCATGGCGCCAACGCCAAGCTTCAGCGCATCGCCGCTATCGACGATGCCATATTCCTTGATCTTGGCGATCCCGTAGGCGATCAGCTCATCGGTCATTTCCGGATTGTCGCGCCTGATCAGCGCGTTGCCCGGCGATGGGTCGCCATAGAGATAGCTCATCCAGCCCTCGATGCTTGCATCGACGAAGCGGCGCACCAGGTCGGGCCGGCTTTCGACCATGCGCCGCGATGTCTGGATTACCGCACCATAGCTTGCATAGCCGGCATCCGCGAGCAGGTGGACCACTGGCCGGATGCCCTGCTTCTCGATCAGGAACGGCTCGCTCGACAGATAGCCCTGCTGGATGGCGCTCCGGTCGGCCAGAAACGGCGCGACGCTGAACGTGTAGGGGCGGATCTGCGCGTCGCTATAGCCAAAGCGGGACTTGAGAAACAGCCATGAGCCGATGCGGGTATCGGTGCCGATCATGATCGGCTTGCCCTTCAGCGCCGCCAGCGTGTCGTGCCCCTGTCCCGGATGGGCGATCAGCACCTGCGGGTCCTTCTGGAAGATGGCGGCAACCGCCACCATCGGGATTCCCTCGCGCACGAAGTTGAGCGGGATGAAGGAATTGGGCGACATGTTGAAATCGAGGCGACCGGCGGCGAGAAGCTGGGCGTGATTCACCTGCGGCCCACCCTGACGCAATGTCACTTCGATGCCATGGCGCGCATAGATGCCGGCGGCGATCGCCTGGTAGAAGCCGCCATGCTCGGCCTGTGCCTTCCAGTCCGTCCCGAAGCTCACCCGGTCGAGCGCCATGGCCGTGCCGGAACCTCCGGCCAGCGCCAGCAGCGTCAGGACCACACCGATCGATCGCCACATATTCTTCTCCCTGCCAGCAAGCCGGATATAAAGAAGGTCCTAGGCCATGAAGGCCGCGTAGGGATGAAAGCGCACGTACTCGCCCTCCGCCACCTCGGTCCTGTCCTCTTCCAGTTCCACGATGCCGTCGGTCATCACGATGGAGGTGAGCAAGCCCGCGCCTTCCTTCGGATGCTTGCGCGCGATCCAGCCACCCGCGCCATCGGCGACAAGCCGGACGCGCACCCATTCCAGCCGGCCGGTCTTCTTCCGGTAGCCGAAGCCGGCGCGCACCGCGAAGGCATGAGGCTCCTCCCCTTCCGCGCCGGCAAGGCGAAAAAGTATGGGGCGGGCGAAACGAAGGTAGGTGAGGAAGGCCGCGGCCGGATTGCCGGGCAGGCCGATATAGGGCTTGCCGCCAGCCATGCCGAGGGCGACGGGGCGGCCGGGCTTTATGGCAAGGCGCCAGAGATCCAGCCGGCCAAGCGCCGCGATGGCTGCCTTTACGTGATCCTCCTCGCCGGTCGAGACGCCGCCCGAGGAGATCAGCGCGTCGTGACCCTCGGTCGCGCGCGAAATGGCGGCGAGGAGCTGCTCGCGCCGGTCGGGCAGGATGCCAAGATCGCTGACGGCGAAGCCGTGGCCGGCGAGCAGCGCCGCAAGCGTGAAGCGATTGGCGTCGTAGATCGCGCCCTGTGGCAGGGGCTGTCCCGGATCGCGCACTTCATCCCCGGTCGAGAAGAGTGCAACGCGCAGCGGCCGGCGCACGGTGAGGCGCGCCAGCCCGACCGATGCGGCAAGGCCGATATCGGCCGGCAGCAGCCGCCGCCCGGCCGCGAGGATGGTGGCGCCGGCGGCAACATCCTCGCCGGCCAGTCGCCGGTTGGCTCCCCGGCGGATGCCGGGGCGGATGGCGACCCGTCCATCCTCCAGCCGGCAATCCTCCTGCATCATGACGGTATCGGCCCCAGCCGGCATGGTGGCGCCGGTGAAGATGCGCAGCGCCTGGCCGCGCGGCAGCTCGCCGGCGAAAGGATGACCGGCGGCGGCACGGCCGATGACAGGAAGGATGGTCTCCCGCACCGGGTCGAGATCGGCAAAATGCACGGCAAAACCATCCACCGCCGAATTGTCGAGCCGCGGCACGGCGATGGGCGCGATCACGTCGGCGGCGAGCACCCTCCCGGCGCAGGCGGCAAGCAGTACCTCCTCAGGCTCGGTCACCGGGCGCAGGCGGGCGCCGATCTCGGCCAGCGCCTCCGCCAGCCGCTGCGGCCGCTCGCCGGTCGCGAAACAATCGTTCGAGAGCTGCGCCATCAGCCCACCCGGGTCAGGCCGACATGATCGAGCAGAAAGCTGGCGAGGCCGGCCGTGTCGTCGAGCGACAGGACCGGCACGGCGAGGCCGGAGAGCGGCACGTCCGAGGCGACGGCGACGATGTCCGGGTCATCGGGCTGAAGCAGCGGCTTGCCGAGGCTCGGCCGGTGGATCTCGAGTTTGGGATGGCTTTCGCGCTTGAAGCCTTCCACCACCACAAGATCGACCTCGCTCATGTGCCTGAGCAGCTCGGCGAGGCGGGGCTCGGGCGCGCCGCGCAGCTCGTGCATGAGGGCCCAGCGATGGCTCGAACTGATCACCACCTCGCTCGCGCCCGCCATCCGATGGCGATGGCTGTCCTTGCCGGGCTGGTCGATATCGAAGGCGTGGTGCGCATGTTTCACGGTCGAGACGCGGATGCCGCGACGGACAAGCTCCGGCAGGAGCCGGACCACGAGACTCGTCTTGCCGCTTCCGCTCCACCCGGCCAGGCCGAAAATGCGCATCCATCCACCCGGACTGTTTCCCGTCGCTAATATAGAAGCGCCGGCGGCCGGTTGCCACCGGGCACGGGCCGCCGCATATTGACCGCATGACACGCATGGACTTTCCGGACTATCTGCTTCGCCCCGACCCGGCGGATGGCCGGCTTACCCGCCTCGTCGCGGGCGTCGACCAGGACGGGCGTCCGGTCGAGACAAGGGTGCCGGTCGAGCGGCCGCTGACGCTGTTCCTGAACGGGCAGGAGATCGTCACCATGATGACGATCGCCGACTATCCGCAATATCTCGCCGTCGGCTATCTGCTGAACCAGCGCATGCTGCTGCCCGACGACGAGATCACCGGCATCGATCACGAACCCGACCTCGACACAGTGGTCGTTCGCACCGCCCGGCGGACCGATTACGAGGAGCGGCTGCGCAAGCGCACCCTGACCTCCGGCTGCGCGCAGGGCACGGTCTTCGGCAACATGATGGAAGCACTGGAAGGCATCCGGCTCGACGAGACGGCGGAGCTGCGCACATCCTGGATCTACAGCCTCTCGCGCAAGATCAACCTGACCCCTTCGCTCTATCTGGAAGCGGGCGCCATTCATGGCTGCGTGCTTTGCGAGGAGGA
>JAHCJQ010000122.1 GCA_026126215.1 Alphaproteobacteria bacterium | reverse complement strand
TTTTCTCGAAAAGCGCAAGCCGGTATTCACCGGCCAATGAACGGGATTCCATGACCATGAACCAAAACAGCTCCCAGGGCGCGCTCGCCGGGCTCAAGATCGTCGATCTCTCGCGCGTGCTGGGCGGACCCTTCTGCACCCAGGTGCTGGCGGACCACGGCGCGGAGGTGATCAAGGTGGAGCCGCCCCAGGGCGACGAGACGCGCGATTGGGGCCCGCCGTTCAAGAACAACCTCTCCGCCTACTTCTCCGGCGTCAACCGCAACAAGCGCTCGCTCGGCCTCGACATCTCGACCGAGGCGGGTCGCGCGGTGCTTATGCGCCTGCTCGCCGATGCCGACGTGATGGTGGAGAATTTCAAGCCCGGCACCCTGGAGAAATGGGGCCTGGGCTACGAGGAAACCCTCGCGCGCCGCTTTCCCCGCCTCGTGCATTGCCGCATCACCGGCTTCGGGTCGGACGGACCGATGGGCGGCTTCCCGGGCTACGATGCCATGGTGCAGGCCTGGGCCGGGCTGGTCTCGGTCAATGGCGCGCCGGAAAGCGGACCGGTGCGCGTCGGGCTGCCGCTGGTCGATATCGGCACCGGCATGAACGCCGCCATCGGCATCCTGGCGGCGATCCAGGAGCGGCACCGTTCGGGGCGCGGGCAGTTTCTGGAGGTCACGCTGTTCGACACCGCGGTCAGCCTGCAGCACCCCCATGCGCCGAACTGGCTGATGTCGGGCGACAAGCCGAAACTCTATGGCAATGCCCATCCCAACATCGTGCCCTACAACAGCTTCCCGACGAAGGGACGGCCGGTGGTGGTGGGGGCCGGCAACGACCGGCAGTTCCGCACCTTCTGCAAGATCCTGGGCCGCCCGGAACTGAGCGAGGATCCGCGCTTCCGCACCAACCGCGACCGCAATGCCCATCGCGAGGAACTGACCGCCATCATCGCCCCGTTGCTGGCCGGGCAGGACGGCGAGGAACTCGCCATGCGGCTGATGCGGGCCGGCGTGCCGGCCGGCGCGATGCTGGAGATTCCCGACGTGCTGCAGCATCCGCACACCGCTTACCGCAAGATGGTGGTCGAGAAGGACGGCTACCGGGGCACCGGCATCCCCATCAAGTTCTCGCGCACGCCGGGCCGCGTCGCGTCCGCCCCGCCGCAGTTCGGCCAGGATGGCCGCGCCGTCCTGGCGCAGGCGGGCTTCAGCGAGGCGGAAATCGCCGAGATGCTGGCCGCCGGCGTTCTGGTGGAGGAGCGGCGCAAGCTCTGAGCCGCTCCCCGCGCCAGGCTATTTCCCGTCCCAGGCATCGAGGGCGGCGCGTTTGGCCGCGCGCTGCTCTTCGGCCTGCTTCTTGAAATCGTGGCCGAAGGGCGCGGACTCCCACGATCCGTAGGATGGATTGGCGAGGAAGATCCATTGCCGGCCGATCCGCGCCACGTCGGCATCCATCACCTTCTGCCGGTCGGCGGCGCTGCCGCGATAGGCATCGGTGAAGTCGCCGAAATTGTCGCCGATATTGAGCAGGACCCGGTAGTCCCTGGCGACGTGGGCGCGCCGCGTGCTCTTGGCCGAACCCCAGTCGGGCCGCTCGCGCGCCATCAGGAAGGTGTCGACATTGCCGCCCAGCGGATAGCCGAAGCGGGCCATGTTGGCCCGCGTCGATTCCTCGAGATCGGCGGTGCGGTTGGAGATGTAGAAGACCTTGACGCCGCGCCCCTCCGCCTGCCGCAGGAATTCGACCGAACCGGCCACCGGCGTCGAGATGCGGGCGTGGCAGAACCGGGCCCAGCTTTCCTGGCTGAAAGTCTGCCCGTTCAGGGTGAGCCAGGCCTGATAGCGCGAATTGTCGAGGACGGTTTCGTCGATATCGACGATGATGGCCGGCGGCCGCGCGGCATAGTCGCTGCCTTGTTCCTCCGGCACCGCGGTCCAGGTGCGGTCCGCCAGCGCCTGCTCCAGCCGCAGCGCCGCCAGCGCATAGGCGGCGCGGGCGGTGCCCTGGAACTCGACCGACTGCTGCATCCAGAGCGTGGCGTTCAGATTGTCATGCGCCGGCACCATCGACTGGGTCGTCCGGGTGCAGGCCGAAACGGTCAGACCGAGAAGTGTAGCCAGCGCCACGGCCCCGGCCGCGCGCTTCATGGTCGCGATCATCTCCCGAACCTCCATGGGCGGCCGGCCCGGCCATCCGGGAACCCGGTCCGCCGCCGGATTCTAGAACACGGAGCGTATCGGCGTGTTGATGTTTTCGTGAAGTCCTGCCGCCCGCGCGCTGCTCAGTCGGCTTCGCGCTCGACCATGAGCACCGTTCCATCGGTTCCGGTGACGCGGACCGTGCTGCCGGCCGGCAGGTCGGGCCCCTGCACCGGCCAGACCGTATCGCCGATGCGCGCGCTGCCGCGGCCATTGACGATGGCGGTCTCGAGGCTCGCCCGCTTGCCCACATGACGGTGCAGCCCGACATTGAGCGCAGATGACTTCCTGCCTTTCGGCTGGCGCTTGCGCCAGGTGACGCCGCCCCAGACGGAGAGCGCCATGAGCGGCGCGAAGAGCGCGAGTTGGCCCTCCCAGCCAAGCGGATAGACGAACATGACGAGGCCGACCACGGCGGCGGCCATGGCCGGCCAGATCAGGATGAAGCCCGGCACCACGATCTCGAGCAGGCCGAGCGCCACGGCGATGGCGATCCACTGCCAGGCGGCCATGGCGGCCTAGCTCCGCGTGCCGGCGGAGGGCCAGGGCGAGCCGCCGCCCGAACCACCGGCCCCGCCGCCGCCCGCCGGCGGATTGCCGAGCGCGCCCTTGGCGATCTCGGCGATGCCGGCCAGCGCGCCGATGATGCTGCTCGCCTCCATCGGCATGAGGACGAGCTTCTGGTTCTTGCTTTCCGCCAGCTTGCCGAAGGCTTCGATGTATTTCTGCGCGACGAAGTAGTTGACCGCCATGGTGCTGCCCGAGGCGATGGCCTCGCTCACCATCTGCGTCGCCTTGGCCTCGGCCTCCGCCAGCCGCTCGCGCGCCTCCGCCTCGCGCCAGGCGGCCTCGCGCTTGCCTTCCGCTTCCAGGATCGCCGCCTGCTTCTGGCCCTCGGCGCGCAGCACCGCCGCCTGCTTGTCGCCCTCCGCGTTCAGGATGTCGGCGCGCTTGTTCCGCTCGGCCGTCATCTGCTTGGCCATCGCCTCCAGCAGATTGGCCGGCGGCTGGATGTTGCGCAGCTCGATGCGCGTAACCTTGACGCCCCAGGGGATCGTCGCCTGGTCGATCACCGAAAGCAGAAGCGCGTTGATATGGTCGCGCTGGGAAAGGACCTGGTCGAGATCCATCGAGCCGATCACGGAGCGGATGTTGGTCATCGCCAGATTGATCAGGGCAAGGGTGAGGTTCTGCACCTCGTAGGCGGCCTTGGCCGCATCCAGCACCTGCGAGAAGACCACGCCGTCCGCCGTCACGGTGGCGTTGTCGCGGGTGATCACTTCCTGGCTCGGGATGTCGAGCACGGTCTCCTGCACCGAGACCTTGTGGCCGATGCGCTCGATGAAGGGGATGACGAAGCTCAGGCCAGGCCGGAGCGTGCGGTCGTAGCGGCCGAGCCGCTCCACGGTCCATTCCTCGCCCTGCGACACCGTCTTGACGCTGGCGAAGATGGTGACGAGAACGAAGAAGGCGACGACGCCTAGCGTAATGAGAAGTTCCATCCGTCCCCCCGAGGGATCAAGGGCGCGGCCAAGCCCGCACGGGTGGCATGCTACCACCGCCGCAGGGGATCAGATAATGGCCGAAGTGGTAAAGTTCGGGTTACCGGTGCAAGGGGCCGCAAGCCTGATGCGCCGGGGGGAAGCGACGGAACGGCGCCGGAATTCCATCGGCCAACTTCAGGCCACCGCCTGCAATCCCTTCTTCGCGACGAGCGTGAGCAGCTTGAGCGAGGCGCCGCGCGGGCGCTTCTCGCCGCGCTCCCATTGACTGACCAGTCCCGTCGTCACGTTGAGATAGCGGGCGAATACAGCCTGGCTCGCCTTCTCGCGCGCGCGGATCCGCCGAATCTGTTCCGGCGTCAGTGCTTCGACCGGCGTCAGGCAGAGTTCGTCGAATTCCTTCAAGGTGCGCTTGTCCATAACGCCCGCCTCGTGCAGGCCGAGCGCCGTCTCGTGCACCGCCGCCAGCGCATCGCTCTTGTACCGCTTGCCCATCGCACCTGATCTCCATGATCGTTCCGTTGGCCATCGCCGCCCCGAGCGCCCTGTCGTCGTAGTCAAGCATTTCACTTGCCAGCCTGCGAAACGCCCTCAACTCGTCGCGGCGAATATTGTCCCGCTCGCTCTTGGCGAAGCCATAGATGAAGAACGCCTTGTCGCCTCGCCGAAAGAACACGATGCTTCGAAAGCCGCCGGATTTCCCTTGTCCCTTGCGGGCAAGACGCTGCTTGATGACACCACCGCCGAGGTCGGCATCGATCAGACCCTTCCCCGCCTGCAGGAGCGCGTCGCAAAGTTCCTCGTCGACGATTCCTTCACGCTCGGCGAAACGGGCGAATGACTTGGACTTGAAGACGCGCACTTACCGTTGTCACATCGTTCTATGACACTGGGTAATATAGCACCCGGTGCTATAAAGATCAATCCTGCTCTCAATGCCGGGTGGCTCCGGACTAAAGGGCTCTGCCGCAGCGGCAGATCGGCGCCGGAAGCTTTTCGACCACCGTCACTCCACCGCCCGCAACCCCTTCTTCGCAACGAGCGTGAGGCACTTGAGCGAGGCGCCGCGCGGGCGCTTCTCATGCCGCTTCGCAAAGGCCCCAGGCTATTGGGAACATTTGGGAATATTCGGTCGAGGCCGATAGAAGATGCGACCATTGTAAAGCGAGAGGTGACAGGTTACATTGTCCCATGATCGTCAACTTCCGTCACAAGGGTCTCAAGCTTCTCTATGAGAAGGGCGACAGGCGACGGGTGTCAGCGGACTACGCCGATAAGGTCGAGCGTATTCTGGCGCGTCTCGATGAGGCGACGGAGCCGGGGGACATGGACCTGCCGGGGTTCCAGCTGCATCCGTTGAAGGGCAATTTGGCTGAATTCTGGTCGGTCAGTGTCTCGGGCAACTGGCGCATCGTGTTTCGGTTCGATGGCGTCAACGCCTGCGACGTCGATCTGGTCGACTACCATTAGGAGGATGTGACATGCCGATGAAGAAGCCGCCGCATCCGGGTTTGTCGGTGCGCCATGACTGTCTGGAGCCGCTTGGCCTCAGCGTGACCGAGGCGGCCAGGAGGCTCGGGGTCAGCCGCAAGCAGCTTTCGGACGTGCTCAACGGTCATTCCGGCATCTCGCCCGAGATGGCGATCCGGCTCCATAAGGCGTTCGGCGGCAGCGCGGCGACGTGGTACCGGCTTCAGGCCGCCTACGACCTTGCCCGGGCCATGGAGCATGCCGACGAGATCAAGGTCGAGCGCGTCCGACACGCGGCGTGACGGGAGAGGAAGAAGTAGCAGGAGAGTGCGTATGGCGTTTGCCTGAGCTGATCGCCGCTGGATGACAACTCACTGGCAGGTCACAGCCGCCGGATCGTCGCCATCGGCAGGAACAGCCGTCGGCCCTCGCCGGTGAACGGGATGAACCCGTACTTGCCGTAGAAGGCGCTGGCGGCGTCGTCTTTCGCATCGACAACGACCGCGTGGACCGCGAGCGTCTGTGTTGCGAGCAGGATGCGGTTCAGGGCATCCATGAGCAGGAAGGCGCCCAGCCCCTTGCCCTTCATGCTGCCATCGACGGCCAGCCGCCCGAGCAGAGCGGCCGGCACCGGGTAGCGCGGCAGTTGCTTCGCCTGGTCGCCCGGAAGGTTGTCCCGTTGAAAGCTGGTGGCGCTCAGGCTGTAGTAGCCGCAGATTGCAAGTGCCTCGGCCGGCACGGCCACGAAGACGCGTGCCACATCCCGCTTCACGTCCTGCGAGGCATGTTCCCGAATGTAGCGGTCGAGTTCGGCAGCACCACACGAGAAGGCCGCCCGGTCATGGATCTTGCTGTCGAGCCGCGTGATCTGCCATGGCGCATGCGCCTGCCTCATCCGCCCGTTTTCTTGTACCTGGCGAACGCCTTGCGCAGGGCCGCATTGGGCGCCGGCGGGTTGGTCAGCGCGTCATAGAAGACTTTCCAGTCCGGGCCGGACAGGGTGACGATCTCGTTTTCGCGGATGACTCTCTCGGCTTCCTCCAGGGCCGTCGCGAGGACGAACTGGCTGACCGTCTTGCGCCGGTAGCTCGCCGCGCGCTGGAGCACGCTCTTCGACCGGGCGTCCAGGCGCACCTGTAGCCGGTCATCCTTGGTATCCGCCGCCCGGGGCATGGCCGTTCTCCTGATCCGGATTCTTTCGGAAGTGTACTCACATATGGAGTACGCATCAAGGTGCGGAGCACTGCAATTCCGCCGCATGGCAGAGCCTGGAACAGGTGGTCGGCGTTGCCTGGCTCAATCCCGAATGACAGCAACTCGCCGCATTAGCGGTTCGTCAACCAGCCGGAACGCCTGAAGGAAAATGGGGCGAGCGACCGGATTTGAACCGGCGACATCCAGAATCACAATCTGGCGCTCTAACCAACTGAGCTACGCCCGCCACAGGAGGCCGTTATTTATAGGCCCCCGCCCGCCCGGTCAAGCCGCGCGACGGAAATGCCGCTCCAGCCGTTCCGCCGCCGCGTCGAGCACCTGATCCTGCTTGCAGAAGCAGAAGCGGGCGAAATGCGCCGGCGCCTCCCGGCCCGGTTCCGGCTGGTAGAAGGCGCTGACCGGCACCGCCGTCACCCCGGCCTCGACCGTGATATGCCGGCAGAATTCGATGTCGCTGCCCGGAAACCCCAGCGGACGGAAATCGGCGTTGAGGAAATAGGTGCCCTCGCAGAGCGCGGTGCGGAAGCCGATCCGCTCCAGGGCATCCCGGATGCGATCGCGCTTCGCCTGCATCTCGGCCGCCAGCCCGTCGAAATAGGCATCGTCCTTGGCCAGGCCATAGGCAACCGCGCGCTGCAGGTTGGGCGCCGTGGTGAAGGTCACGAACTGGTGCGCCTTGGCCACCGCCTGGAGCAGGCCGCGATCGGCCGTCACGTAGCCCACCTTCCAGCCGGTGAGGGAGAAGGTCTTGCCGGCGGAGGCAATGCGCAAGGTGCGCTCGCGCATGCCCGGGAGCGAGGCGAGCGGCACATGGCGCCTTCCGTCAAAGACGATATGTTCATAGACCTCGTCGCAGATGGCATAGGCATCGTGCCGCTTCACCAGATCGGCGATGAAGCCCAGTTCTTCCGCAGTGAACACCTTGCCCGTCGGGTTCTGCGGATTGTTGAGCAGCAGGAGCTTGGTGCGATCCGAGAAGGCCCGCGCCAGCTCCGCGCGCGGCAGGGTCCAGTCCGGCGGTTCGATGCGCACGAGCTTCGGCACGGCGCCGGCCAGGCGCAGGATCGGCAGGTAGCTGTCGTAGAGCGGCTCGATCAGCACCACCTCGTCGCCCGGATTGACCAGGCCCATGATGCAGTCGTTCAGCACCTCGGTCGCGCCGGAGCCGACCATCACCTCGCTCTGCCAGTCGTAATCGAGCCCGTAGAAACGCCGGTCGTGGGCGGCCACCGCCTGGCGCAGTTCCGGCACGCCCATCATGGGCGGATACTGGTTCGGCCGGTCCTCGAGCGCCGCCGCGGCGACGCGCCGCACGTCCTCCGGTCCGTTGCCGTCGGGAAATCCCTGGCCGAGATTGATGGAATTGTGCTCGATGGCC
>JAHCJQ010000121.1 GCA_026126215.1 Alphaproteobacteria bacterium | reverse complement strand
ATCGAAGGGGGAGGGCACGCTGATGCGTCGGGCCGGCAGCGGCAGGTGATGGGCGCCGGTGCGGATCTCCGCGGCGCGCCAACCCTCCTCGGCCTCCGTCTCGCGCGCGCGGTCCCGCAGGGTGGCCGACGTGATGACCGCGCCATGGGCGGGCGCCAGCACCGCTTCGGCGAAGGGCCGCGTCGGATCGATCCAGTGGCGATGCAGTCCGATATCGACGCTTCGCCCATCCATGCGCTCGACCGACATCCAGTCTACGAAATCGCCGCTCTCCGGCTGGTCGAGCTGGCGCAGCATGAGCCGCCAGGCCTCCACCAAGCCGAGCCGCCAGTCGAGACCGCGCATCGCCGCTTCAATGCGTACGCGGGTCGCGCTGTCCAGTTCCGACGCCTCACGGTCCAGCCGTTCGGCGAGCGATCGGACCAGCCCCCGCATCGGCCTGCCGAGGCCGGCCAGCGCCGCATCCAGTTCTGCCGCAGCTTCCCTGAGACCCGGCACCGGATCGTTGGACGGCGCCTCCAGGCTGTAGCTCTGCTCGTCCTGGCGCGCGCGCGCCAGGACCTGCTGGCGCACCCGGGCGAGAAATGCCTCGGCCGGTCCTTCGGGCTGATCTCGCTCGACCCGGGCAAGCCAGCCCTCCTGCGGCAGAACCCGCGCCGCTTCGACGACCTCCGCCATCTGCCGCGCCGCACTCGCTTCCTGTTCGGCGATATCGCCGATGCGCCGGACCAGGCCGCGCGCGCGGCTGCGCCGCCCGCCCTCGCCACCGCGCAGCCAGCGGCGCAGTTCCAGCGTCTCCTCACCTGAGAGATGGGCCGAGAAGGCGCTGTCAGCGGCGTCGAACAGGTGATGGGCCTCGTCGAAGACGTAGCGCGTGGGCAGCGTCGCGGCATCGCCGGCGCGGGCCGCCTGAAGCATCACCAGCGCATGATTGGCAATGACGATGTCCGCCCGCCTCGCCTTGCGCACCGAGCGCTCGATGAAACACTTTCGGTAATGCGGGCAGGCGGAAAATACGCATTCGCCCCGGCGGTCGGCGAGCTGGATGGTGCGCGCCGGACCCATCAGGCCGATCAGCCATGCGGGGAAATCGCCGCCGATCATGTCGCCATCCCGCGTCGCGCCGGCCCAGCGCGCCATCAGGCCGAGAGCCTGCACCTCTTGCGGCCGTGCTGCACCGCCCTGGAGCGCCTCTTCCATGTTGAGCAGGCAAAGATAGTTTTCCCTGCCCTTGCGCACGACAACGCGTTCGGCCTTGGCCGCCGGGTCGGGAAAGAGCCGGTCCAGTTCCTGGTCGATTTGCCGCTGAAGATTCCTTGTGAAGGTGCTGAGCCAGACCGTGCCGCCGTTCTTTTCCGCCCATACGCTCGCCGGAGCGATATAGCCCATGGTCTTGCCGGTTCCCGTGCCGGCCTCCGCCAGCACGACGTTGGGCGCGCCCGCAAGGTCGCGCGGCAGGAAGGCGCCGGAAGCGGCCGCGCAGTAATCACCCTGGCTCGGACGCGTTTCCGCGTGCGGGCCGAGCAGCAGGCGGAGCCGTTCGCGCGCCTCGATCTCGCGCACCGGCTGGTCTTCGGGCGGCGGCTCGGGCGCGAACTCGCTCCATTCCGGCAGCCAGTTCCAGACATCGAGGCCGGCCGTCACGCCCTTCGCATCGGCAGCACGGCCGAGCGCGCCAAGCACGTAAGCTGCCCAGGGCCAGCCGGCGCGGCCCATGGCGGCGGCGGTGCGCGCTGCGCCTTCGCGCGCATCCGGCCCACTTTCGGCAAGCCAGGAGAGCAGGCGCTGGGCAATCACCGGCTGGAGGGCGGCCGCCGCTTCCTCGTCGGGCGGCGGGGCGAGACCGCCTGCCCGTGCCAGGCCGCGAACGGTCGGAAGGCAGAATTCCGCCGGCCGCACGAAGGCAAAAAGCTCGAGAAGATCGAAGGCGCGCAGACCGGGGAGACCGAGCAGGCTCGCGGTCTGGCGCGCATGGCAGACGATGGGTGGGGAGGATTCCGCGCGCTCCGCCGCCGCCGAGGGGGACAGCCGTTCGATTTCGCCATCCACCGATATCCAGATCGCGCCACGCCGGCCGGCGAGCAGGGCCGGGCAGTCCGGAATACGGGGCATGTCGAGCGGGGCGTGGCGGGGGTGCATGGGCGCAGTATAGGTGATTCCCGGATCGCCTTGCCCTCATTCCGAAGATTGCTGCTGCCGGCCTCGCCAATTGACCGCGGCCTCCGTATTCCCTAGGGTCCGGCCTTTCCTTCAGGTTCAGTATCGGCCCCCACCATGAATCCGGACGCGGCGATCGCACTGTCGAGCAAGGCCTGGCCCTTCGAGGAAGCGGATCGGCTGGTCCGGCGTTTCGCCAAGGCCCCACCGGCGAAGGGGCATGTCCTGTTCGAAACCGGCTATGGCCCCTCGGGCCTGCCCCATATTGGCACCTTCGGCGAAGTGGCAAGGACCACCATGGTCCGCCGCGCCTTCGCGCTGCTTTCCGGCCTGCCGACGCGCCTCGTCGCCTTCTCCGACGATCTCGACGGCATGCGCAAGGTGCCGGACAACGTGCCCAATCACGCGGTCCTGCAGCAGTTCATTGGCCGTCCGCTGACCGAGGTGCCGGACCCGTTCGGCACACACGAGAGCTTCGGGCATCACAACAACGCCATGCTGCGTCAGTTCCTGGATACGTTCGGCTTCGAATACGAGTTCGTGAGCGCCACCGACTGCTACCGCTCCGGGCGCTTCGATGCGACCTTGCTGCGGGTGCTGGAGAATTACGAGGCGATCCAGGCCATCATGCTGCCGACCTTGCGCGAGGAGCGCGCCGCGACCTACAGTCCCTTCATGCCGGTCTGCCCGAAGACAAGGCGCGTCCTGCAGGTGCCGACTGTCGAAATCAAGCCAGGTTCGGGCAGCATCGTCTATCGCGACCACGACGGGCGGCTGGTGGAAACGCCTGTGACGGGCGGCCACTGCAAGCTGCAATGGAAGGTGGACTGGGCCATGCGCTGGGTGGCGCTCGGCGTCGATTACGAGATGTACGGCAAGGACCTGATCCCCTCGGCGCAGGTTTCCGCCAGGATCGCCCGCCTGCTCGGCCATCAGCCGCCGGAAGGCTTCTCTTACGAACTCTTTCTCGACGAGAACGGCGAAAAGATCTCCAAGTCGCGCGGCAATGGCATCACCATCGAGGAATGGCTGACCTATGCCTCGCCGGAAAGCCTGGCGCTCTACATGTACCAGAAGCCGCGCCAGGCAAAGCGGCTCTATTTCGACGTGATCCCGCGCGCCGTCGATGAGTATCTGCAGCATCTCGCCAGCTATCCGGCGCAGCAGGGCAAGGAACGCTTCGCCAACCCGGTCTGGCACATCCATGGCGGCAATCCGCCGTCGGAGAACCTGAGCCTGAGTTTCGGCATCCTGCTCAATCTTGCCTCCGTGGTGAATGCGGAGGAGAAGGGCGTGCTGTGGGGCTTCATCAGCCGCTATGCGCCGGAGGCCAGCCCCGAGCGCAATCCGATTCTCGACCGCCTGGTGGGCTATGCGCTCGCCTATTACCGGGACTTCGTCAAGCCGACCAAGCGTTACCGCGCGCCGGACGCGAAGGAGCGGGCGGCGCTCGAGGATCTCGCCGAGGTGCTGGCCGGCGCCGATCGCGGGCGCAGCGCCGAAGATCTGCAGAACGATGTCTACGAGGTGGGCAAGCGCCATGACTTCGCCAACCTGCGCGACTGGTTCAAGGCGCTCTACGAGGTGCTGCTTGGCCAGGAACAGGGGCCGCGCATGGGCTCCTTCATCGCCCTCTTCGGGATCGAGGAATCGCGGCGCCTGATTGAGCGGGCTTTGCGGGGCGAGAACCTGTCTGCGGCCTGAAAGGCTCTAGAAGACGCTGCTTGCCTGCGCGAAGCGGAAATAAAGTTCGCGCGCCCGCGCATAGACCGGTCCCGGCTGCAGGTCTCTGTCCTCGACCCGGATGATCGGCTGCACCTTGCCATAATTGCCGGTCGAGAAGACCTCGTCCGCCGCCATCACCTCGGCAAAGCTGATGGTGCGCTCCTCCACCCTGATGCCCGACTGCGCGAGCAGGCCGGCGACCCGTGCCCGGGTGATGCCGCTCAGGAACGTGCCGTTGGGCGCCGGCGTCTGTGCGACGCCATCGCGCACGATCCAGATATTGGCGGAAGCCAGTTCCGCGACATTCCCGTCCGGATCCAGCATCACCGCGTTGTCGAAGCCGCGCGCGACCGCATCGCGTACGGCTCGCGCGCTGTTCGGATAGAGGCAGGAGGCTTTGGCATCGGTCGGTGCCTGATCGGCGGCCGGCCGCCGGTAGGGCGAAAGGCAGACGCGGAAGCCGCTGTCGGGCGGCATGGGCGTATCGTAGATCGCCAGTGCGAATTCGGTACTCTTCGGCTCGAACAGCACCATGCCCTCGCGCACGAAGAACATCGGCCGCACATACAGTTCGGCACTGCGCGGGAAGCGGCGGATGCCCTCGCGGCAAAGCTGCTCGATCTCGGCCGCCGAATGGGTCGGAGCCATGCCGAAACTTCTGGCCGAGCGCACCACCCGCTCGCAATGCCGGTCGAGATCGGGCGCCAGCCCGCCGAAGGCGCGCGCGCCATCGAAGACGACCGACGCCATCCAGAAGGCATGATCCATGGGGCCGAGCAACGCCACGTTCTCGTCGCTCCAACGCCCCTTGTTGTAGATGGCAACCGTCATTCCTCCCGCCTCCGCGATTGGCCTCGTCCTGCCGCGGGGGCCAGTCGGACGTCAGCTGTTTGGCTGGCCGGACCAGACGATGCGCGCCATCCAGGCGATGTCCTGCAGGTCGCATTCGCGATCGGGCACCGCCGGGTTGAGCGACTGGAACTCGATCCGCCGCACCGACCGCCGCTGCAGCTGCGTCACCAGGATCTCCCCGGACGCCAGTCTCACGAGTACACGGTCTCCGCGGCGAATGGAAGCGGCGGGCGATACGACGATCACGTCGCCATCGCGGTAGACCGGCTCGGCATCGCCGCCCACGATCTCGATGGCGAATGCCTCCGGGTCGCGCAGGTCGGGGAAGGCGATTTCGTCCCAGCCCTCGCCCGACGGCCGGCCGGCGGGCGTGAAGCGGCTCGCCGCTGCCGCATCGCTCAAGCGGATCACCGGCAGACGGTAGGGGCTGCTTTCGCCGCCGGCCTCGCCGATCAGGGCGACGAAGTCGGCAAGCGGGCAGCCGGTTGCCTCCAGCACCTTGGCAATGCTCTCGGTCGAGGGCCAGCGCGGCTTGCCCTCCCGGGACAGGCGCTTGCTCTTGTTGAAGGTGGTCGGGTCGAGCCCACCGCGCTTGGCGAGTCCCGACGCCGAGTATCCGTACCGGGCAGCGAGCGCATCGATCGCCGCCCAGATGCCTTGATGGGTGAGCATGGGACAATCGTCTTACGTTTGCATATCTATAACCATAGGAGATAATGCGGCCTGCGCCAGTGCCAGAGAATTTGTTCTTATATGCTTGCCGCTTTCGTGCGCCTGTCGGGGTTCCATCTAGGCATGAAACCAAAGCCATGGGCTGATGTTCGCTTCACCCCCGTTCGAGCGTCTGAATATTTTCCTGTAGAAACCTGCTGCCACACCCGGCCATGAAACGTGCCGGGGCCGCCTGCAATCGGAGCAAGGGATGCCGATCATCTATCATCTTGCCGATGCCGCCGCCTGGGCGGCCGCCCGGATGGCGGGCAGTTACCAGGGAACGGCGGACGACCGGCGGGACGGCTTCATCCATTTCTCGACCGCGGCCCAGGTGCGTGAGAGCGCGTCCAGGCATCGCCGGGGCGTTGCCGGCCTGCTGCTGGTGGCGGTCGAAGCCGACCGGCTCGGGGCGGCGCTGAAATGGGAGCCTGCCCGCGGCGGCCAGCTCTTTCCCCACCTCCATGCTCCGCTCGATCCGGCGCTCGCGATTTCCGCCGTGCCGCTGCCCCTGGCTGCCGACGGGCTGCATGTCTTTCCGGACGATCTGCCATGAGGCTGCGCCCCTACCGTGCCCTTTGGCCGCTCATCCGCCTGGTGGAGCCGGAACTGGCGCATCGGGCCAGCTTGCACTTGCTCTCTCGCGCCGGGATGCTGACCCGCCTCGCCGGACCGGGGGGGCAGGAGCCTCTCCTGCGGGTGCGCGCCTTCGGCCTCGACTTCGCCAATCCGGTGGGACTGGCCGCCGGCTTCGACAAGGATGCGGAAGTGTACGAGCGCATGCTCGAACTTGGCTTCGGGTTCGTCGAGGTCGGCTCGCTCACGCCGCGCCCGCAGCCCGGCAATCCCCGTCCGCGACTGTTCCGCCTGGAGGAGGACCGCGCCGTCATCAACCGGCTGGGCTTCAACAATTCCGGCCACGAGGCGGCGGCACGCCGGCTCGCCCGTCGCGCCGCGGGCCGGGGCGTGCTCGGCGTCAATCTCGGCGCCAACAAGGACAGCGAGGACCGTATCGGCGACTACGTCGCCGGCCTGATCCGGCTCGGTCCCTTCGCCGATTATGTGACCGTGAATATCTCCTCGCCGAACACGCCCGGACTGCGCGCATTGCAGGGGGCGGCGGAACTCGACCGGCTGCTTGGCCGTCTGGGCGAGGCGCAGGCGTCGCTGCCCGCGCCCCGGCCGCTGGTGCTGAAGATCGCCCCCGACCTGCTCGCCGAGGACGTGGCGAGCGTGGCGGAGGCGGCGTTGCGCCATCGCCTGGCCGGACTGATCGTCTCCAACACGACGATTGCCCGCCCGCCCGGCCTGCGCAGCCGCCATCGGCGCGAGAGCGGGGGGCTGAGCGGCGCACCCCTCTTTGGCCCCTCCACCGAACTGCTGCGTCAGGTCTATCGGCTGACCGAGGGACGCATCACGCTGATCGGCGCCGGCGGCGTCGCGTCCGGCGCCGACGCGCTGGCCAAGATCAAGGCCGGCGCCAG
Organism: Alphaproteobacteria bacterium; assembly: GCA_026126215.1. GTDB lineage: Bacteria > Pseudomonadota > Alphaproteobacteria > Ferrovibrionales > Ferrovibrionaceae > JAHCJQ01. Next base: position 894 of record JAHCJQ010000121.1, on the reverse strand, counting down.
CCTCGTGCAGCTCTATTCGGCCCTGGTCTATGAAGGCCCGGGTCTGGCGCGCCGCATAAGCCGGGAACTCTCCCTGCTGCTCCGCGAGCAGGGCTTTGCCGGTATCGAGGCTGCCGTCGGTCGGGAAGCGTAGGGAAACCGACGGCTCAGCCCTCGTTGACGATCGGATTGCGCAGGATGCCGATGCCGCGGATCTCCACCTCCGCCACGTCGCCGCCCTTCATGTAGAGCGGCGGGTTGCGCTTGTCGCCGACGCCGCCCGGCGTGCCGGTGATGATGACATCGCCCGGGCGCAGGGTGGTGAAAGCGGAGATATAGACGATCAGGCTCCTGACGTCGAAGATCATCAGGTCGGTCGGCGTGTCCTGCACCACCTGGCCATTGAGGCGCGTGGTCAGATGCAGCTTCTGCGGATCGGGAACCTCGTCGGCGGTGACCATCCAGGGGCCGAAGCCGCCGGTGGCGGGAAAGTTCTTGCCCGGCGTGAACTGGTGGGTGTGGCGCTGCCAGTCGCGGACGCTGCCGTCGTGATAGCAGGAATAGCCGGCGATGAAGGTCAGGGCATCGGCGGCGCCGGCATGCCGGCATTCCCGGCCGATGATCACCGCAAGCTCGCCCTCGTAATCGAAGCGCTCCGAATTGCGCGGCTTGACCATGGCCTGGCCGTGGCCGACCTGGGTGTCGGCCCAGCGCGTGAAGAGCACTGGATGGGCCGAAGGGTCGCGGCCGGTTTCCTTGCGGTGCTCGTCGTAATTGACGCCGACGCAGATGATCTTCGCCGGATCGGTGACCGGCGGCAGAAGGGTGAGGTCGGCAAGGCGCCGGTCCGGCTTGGCGCCTTTCGCGGCATCGGCCACCTCGTGCAGCGCCCCGGCCTCGAGAACCTTGCGCAGG
>JAHCJQ010000120.1 GCA_026126215.1 Alphaproteobacteria bacterium | reverse complement strand
AGGGAGCCGACGAACGGATCGGTCATGATCTTGAAGGCAAGACCCGAGAAAGGCTCGTCGTCGTCGGTGCGGCGCACCAGCTCTTCCGAGGTACCCGGCTTGACGCCGGTCACCGCCGCCACGTCCGGCGGCGCGGGCAGATAATCGACCACGGCATCCAGCAGCGGCTGAACGCCCTTGTTCTTGAAGGCCGAACCGCAAAGCACCGGCACGAAAGCGCCCCTCATCACGCCAAGGCGGATCAGGCGGCGGATCGTCGCCTCGTCCGGCTCCGTCCCGTCGAGATAAGCCGACAGCACCTCGTCATCCTGCTCGACGGCGAGTTCCAGCAGCTTGGCGCGTGCCTCGGCCGCCTGGTCCTTCATGTCGGCCGGAATGTCGGTGTAATGGAATTCCGCGCCCAGGCTCTCGTCCTTCCACAGGACGGCCTGATTGCGCACCAGATCGACGACGCCGGCAAAATTCTGCTCGACGCCGACCGGGAGCTGGGTGACCAGAGGCACCGCGCCGAGCCGGTCGACGATCATGTCAACGGTGCGCTCGAAATTGGCGCCGGTGCGGTCCATCTTGTTGACGAAGCAGATGCGCGGCACGCCATACTTGTCCGCCTGCCGCCAGACCGTCTCCGACTGCGGCTCGACCCCGGCGACGCTGTCGAACACCGTCACGGCGCCGTCCAGCACGCGCAGGCTGCGCTCCACCTCGATGGTGAAATCGACGTGGCCGGGCGTGTCGATGATGTTGATGCGGTGGTCGCGCCAGAAACAGGTGGTGGCGGCAGAGGTGATGGTGATGCCCCGCTCCTGCTCCTGCTCCATCCAGTCCATGGTCGCGGCGCCGTCATGCACCTCGCCGATCTTGTGCGAACGGCCAGTGTAATAAAGGATGCGCTCGGTCGTGGTCGTCTTGCCGGCATCGATGTGGGCCATGATGCCGATGTTGCGATAACGCTCTAGCGGAGTGGTGCGCGCCATGGGGGGCTCTCTCTATCCTCTTGCGCCGTTACCAGCGGTAATGCGAGAAGGCCTTGTTGGCCTCGGCCATGCGATGGGTGTCCTCGCGCTTCTTCACGGCGGCGCCGCGATTGTTCGCGGCATCCATCAGCTCCGCCGACAGACGCTCGGTCATGGTGTTCTCGTTGCGGTCGCGCGCGGTCTGGATCAGCCAGCGGATCGCCAGCGCCTGGCTGCGCTCGGTACGCACCTCGACCGGGACCTGGTAGGTCGCGCCGCCGACACGCCGCGAACGCACCTCGATCTGCGGGCGCACATGATCGAGCGCCTCGTGGAAGACGCGGACCGGATCTTCCTTCGCCTTGGCCTTGATGCGGTCGAGCGCGCCATAGAGGATGGATTCGGCGGCCGACTTCTTGCCGTCATACATCAGGGCGTTCATGAACTTGGTGATGACGATGTCGCCGAACTTCGGGTCCGGCAGGACTTCACGCTTCTCGGCGCGATGACGACGCGACATGGCGCAGACCTCCTGATTACTTCGGACGCTTCGCGCCGTACTTCGAACGGCGCTGCTTGCGGTCCTTGACGCCCTGGGTATCGAGGACGCCGCGAATGATGTGGTAGCGCACGCCGGGAAGATCCTTCACGCGGCCGCCGCGGATCATGACGACGGAATGTTCCTGCAGATTGTGCCCTTCGCCCGGGATGTAGCTCGTCACCTCGAAGCCGTTGGTCAGCCGCACGCGCGCGACCTTGCGCAACGCGGAATTCGGCTTCTTCGGCGTCGTCGTATAGACGCGCGTGCAGACGCCACGCTTCTGCGGGCAGCCTTCCATCGCCGGCACCTTGTTGCGCGCCTCCTGGGGGTGGCGCGGCTTGCGGATCAGCTGGTTGATCGTCGGCATGCGGGTCTGCTCTCCAACCTTCGGTCGTTGCACCGGCCCGGAGATATCGCAAAACGACCGACAGCGAGCGGCCGAAGCGCCACTCGCCGTCGAGTTCTTTTCGCCCACTCGCAGGCCTAAGCTGTTTTTTCTCGTCGGATCAAGGCTCTGGAGCCCTGATCAGTCTATCCGGGTACCGCGTCTAGGCGTCACCTACTACCGGCACCCAAAGAGGCGCGCACTATATGGTCGCCCCCAGGGGAGGTCAAGCAGCATCTCAAGATTCCGTCAAGGATTGCGGGGCCTTGCGCCACCCGGAGCCGAGATTGCCGTCCATGGCAAGAAAACTTCGCCGCCGACAGCCTCGCGGCAAGATTCCTGCCCCCGCTCTGCGACCCGGCCCAATGCCGGTTTGCCGGATCAGGGCGAATCCGTGGGAGCCGCACTAATAGCCGAACCGGTCCATACACTTGCCGTAGACCCGGTCCACCTGCTTTTCCGTGTAGCCCTTCTTGCCCTTGAAGGAGCTGTTGGTCTGGACCTTGCAGTATTGCCTGGCCCGCTCGTAGTTCCAGCGCTGCTGCTGGGCGTGGCGCGGGCCATCATGGGTCCTGGGAAACACGACACCGGGAGGACGGCTCGGGTAGGTATGGCCATGACCATATCCGTAGTTATACCCATAGCCATAGCCGCCATGTCCTGGCGCCACGCCGGTGGTTCCGTCCGGATTTGCATAGCCATATCCATAGCCCGCGTAGGGATAGGAATCCCCCGTCGCCACGCAGGCGGAAAGCCCGAGCCCGAGCACGAGAATCGGCATTAGTCTTTTGGCGGCGGCTTTCATGGCATCACCCTGAAGCATTGCGACAAAGTGTCTCATGCCGATACTCACGCAAAGGCCAGGCATTCTCCTGCGCGGGCCGGAAAATAAAAAGGGCGACCGGGGATTCTCCCGGCCGCCCTTGTAACTGACCTCCCATGCCGCCTATTCGGCGGCGTCTCCGGACTCGATCTGCGCCGCCTGCAACTCGTTCTCGAGGCTGTCGGCAAACTGCCGGTCACGCTCGGCCGCGATCTGCTTCATGCGGTTCATCATCGCACCGGTACCGGCCGGGATCAGCCGGCCGACAATGACGTTCTCCTTCAGACCCTCGAGCGTGTCGACGCGACCGCAGACCGCCGCCTCGGTCAGCACCCGGGTCGTCTCCTGGAACGAGGCGGCGGAAACGAAGGAGCGGGTCTGCAGGCTGGCCTTGGTGATGCCCTGCAGCACGGGGCTCGCCTTGGCCGGCCGGTCGCCCTGGGCGATCGCCTTGGCGTTGACCTCGTCGAACTCGTAGCGGTCGACCTGTTCGCCCACCAGCAGAGTGGTGTCGCCGGAATCCTCGATCTCGACCTTCTGCAGCATCTGGCGCGCGATCACCTCGATATGCTTGTCGTTGATCTTGACGCCCTGCAGCCGGTAGACCTCCTGTATCTCGTCGACGAGGTAGGTGGCCAGCGCCTCGACGCCCATCACCTTCAGGATGTCGTGCGGCGCCGGATTGCCGTCGAGCAGCAGATCGCCCTTCTGCACATGGTCGTTCTCCTGCACGGCAATGTGCTTGCCCTTCGGGATCAGATACTCGATCGGCTCCAGGCTCTCGTCGTCCGGGCGGATGATGAGCCGGCGCTTGGCCTTGTAGTCCTTGCCGAACTCGACCCGGCCGGCCACCTCGGCGATGATCGCATGATCTTTCGGCCGGCGCGCCTCGAACAGCTCAGCCACGCGCGGCAGACCGCCGGTGATATCGCGCGTCTTGGTGCCTTCCAGCGGCACGCGCGCAAGCACGTCGCCAGCATGCACCCTGGCGCCGTCATCGACCGACAGGATCGCCTCCGGCTGAAGCAGATAGCGCGCCTCGGCACCATTGGCGAGCAGCACGGACTGGCCCTTCGCATCCTTCAGCTCGATGCGCGGGCGAAGATCGGCGCCCTTGGGCTGCTGCTTCCAGTCCTGCACGACGCGATAGGTGATGCCGGTGGCCTCGTCCACCTGCTCGCGCATGGAGATGCCCTCGACCAGGTCCTTGTAGGTAACCTGTCCCTCCCGCTCGGTGATGATCGGCCGAGTGTAGGGGTCCCACTCGGCGAGCTTCTGGCCCTTCTTGACCTTGTCGCCGTCGTCGACATGCAGGCGCGTGCCGTAGAGAACCTTGTGGCGGGCACGCTCGCGGCCATTCTCGTCCTTGAGCACGATCTCGCAATTGCGGCCCATGACCACCAGGCGGTTCTGGCTGTCCTTGACCACGTTGCGATTGTCGATGCGGACCGTGCCGTCATAAGCCGCCTCGAAGCTCGACTGCTCCGCCACCTGCGCCGTGCCGCCGATATGGAAGGTACGCATGGTGAGCTGCGTGCCAGGCTCGCCGATCGACTGCGCGGCGATGACGCCGACCGCCTCGCCGATATTGACGATCGTGCCGCGCGCCAGGTCACGGCCATAGCACTTGACGCAAACGCCGCTGCGGCTTTCGCAGGTCAGGACCGAGCGGATCAACACGGACTCGACGCCGGCGGTCTCGATCTTCTCCACCGCCTGCTCGTCCATCATCTCGCCGGCACGCACGATAATGCGCCCATTGAGGGGATCGACCACGTCCACTGCCGCCACGCGGCCAAGGATGCGCTCGCCGAGCGTGGCGATGATGTCGGCGCCCTCCACCACCTCGCGCACGGTGAGGCCGTTGCGGGTTCCGCAATCCTCCTCCGCGATGATGCAGTCCTGCGCCACGTCGACGAGGCGCCGGGTCAGATAGCCCGAGTTCGCCGTCTTGAGCGCGGTATCCGCCAGGCCCTTGCGGGCGCCGTGCGTCGAGTTGAAATACTCGAGAACCGACAGGCCCTCCTTGAAGTTGGAGATGATCGGCGTCTCGATGATCTCGCCCGAGGGCTTGGCCATCAGGCCGCGCATGCCCGCAAGCTGCTTCATCTGCGCCGCCGAGCCGCGGGCGCCGGAATGGGCCATCATGTAGATCGAGTTGATGGGGCGCGCGCGCTTAGTGGCCGGATCGACCTGCAGCGAGGAAATGCCGCGCATCATCTCGTCGGCCACCTTGTCGGTGCACTGCGACCAGGCATCCACCACCTTGTTGTACTTCTCGCCCTGGGTGATGAGGCCGTCCTGGTACTGCTGCTCGTATTCCTTCACCAGGCTGCGCGTCTGATCGACCAGCTTCTCCTTTGTCGGCGGGATCACCATGTCGTCCTTGCCGAAGGAAATCCCGGCACGGCAGGCATGCTTGAAGCCAAGCGACATCATGCGGTCGGCGAAGATCACCGTCTCCTTCTGCCCGCAGTGACGATAGACCTGATCGATGACGTTGGAGATCTCCTTCTTGGTCAGGAGCTGGTTGATCAGTCCGAACGGCACCTTCGGATTGCGCGGCAGGATTTCCGAAAGAAGCATGCGCCCGGCCGTGGTGTCGACGCGCACCGTCACCGGCCGCCCCTCGTCATCCACCGTGCGGTACCGGCACTTGATCTTGCTGTGCAGGGTCACCGCGCCGCTGTCCAGCGCAAGCTGGATTTCGTCCACGTTGGTGAAGGAGCTTCCCTCGCCCGGCTCGCCGGGCAGCTCCATGGTCATGTAGTAGAGACCAAGCACGATATCCTGGCTCGGGACGATGATGGGCTTGCCGTTCGCCGGGCTCAGGATGTTGTTGGTGGACATCATCAGCACGCGGGCCTCGAGCTGGGCTTCCAGCGAGAGGGGCACGTGCACCGCCATCTGGTCGCCGTCGAAGTCGGCGTTGAAGGCGGCACAGACCAGCGGGTGAAGCTGGATCGCCTTGCCCTCGATCAGCATCGGCTCGAATGCCTGGATGCCCAGCCGGTGCAGGGTCGGCGCGCGGTTGAGCAGCACCGGATGCTCGCGGATCACCTCCTCGAGAATATCCCAGACCTCGGGCCGCTCCTTCTCGACCAGCTTCTTCGCCATCTTGATTGTGGCGGCCATGCCCTTTAGTTCGAGCTTGGCATAAATGAAGGGCTTGAACAGCTCGAGCGCCATCTTCTTCGGCAGGCCGCACTGATGCAGCTTGAGTTCCGGTCCGACCACGATCACCGAGCGGCCGGAATAGTCGACGCGCTTGCCGAGCAGGTTCTGCCGGAAGCGGCCCTGCTTGCCTTTCAGCATGTCGGAGAGCGACTTGAGCGGCCGCTTGTTGGCGCCGGTGATCACACGTCCGCGCCGCCCATTGTCAAACAGGGCGTCGACCGCCTCCTGGAGCATCCGCTTCTCGTTGCGCACGATGATGTCCGGCGCGCGCAGTTCGATGAGCCGCTTCAGGCGGTTATTGCGGTTGATGACGCGGCGATACAGGTCGTTCAGGTCCGAGGTGGCGAACCGGCCGCCATCGAGCGGGACCAGCGGCCGCAGCTCGGGCGGGATCACGGGCACCACCGTGAGCACCATCCATTCCGGCTTGTTGCCAGACTCGATGAAGTTCTCGATGAGCTTCAGCCGCTTGACCAGCTTCTTCGGCTTCGCGTCCGACTCGCTCTCGGCGATCTCCGTGCGCATCCGCTCGCGCTCGCGCTCAAGGTCAAGCCCCTCGAGCAGCTTGCGGATTGCCTCGGCGCCGATCATGGCGGTGAAGCTGTCCTCGCCATACTCTTCCTGGGCGCGCAGATACTGCTCCTCGGTCAGCATCTCGTGCAGCTTCAGTGGCGTCAGGCCGGGCTCGGTCACCACATAATTCTCGAAGTAGAGCGCTCGCTCCAGATCCTTCAGCGTCATGTCGAGCAGCAGGCCGATGCGGCTCGGCAGCGACTTGAGGAACCAGATATGGGCCACCGGCGAGGCCAGCTCGATATGGCCCATGCGCTCGCGCCGGACCTTGGCGAGCGTCACCTCCACGCCGCACTTCTCGCAGGTGATGCCGCGGTACTTCATGCGCTTGTACTTGCCGCACAGGCACTCGTAGTCCTTGATCGGGCCGAAGATCCGCGCGCAGAACAGGCCGTCGCGCTCCGGCTTGAAGGTGCGGTAGTTGATCGTCTCCGGCTTCTTGATTTCGCCATAGGACCAGGAGCGGATCCGCTCCGGGCTCGCGATCGATATCTTGATCTGGTCGAAGGTCTGGATCGCGGCCGGCTGGCCGAAGATGTTCATCAGTTCGTTCATGGACAAAGTCTCCTCGTCCTCATGGTCGGCATCACTCCCGACCGGGCGCCGCCGCGCGGCGGCGCATGTTCACCGGCCGGGGGACGGGCGCTCGCGCCACCCGCCACCCCGGCACCCGTTCAGTAGCTCTTCTGCAGCAGCTCGACGTTGAGGCCAAGCGAACGCATTTCCTTGACCAGCACGTTGAAGGACTCCGGAATGCCCGCCTCGAACGTGTCGTCGCCGCGGACGATGGCTTCGTAGACCTTGGTGCGGCCGGCAACGTCGTCCGACTTGACCGTGAGCATCTCCTGCAGCGTATAGGCGGCACCGTAGGCCTGGAGTGCCCAGACCTCCATTTCGCCGAACCGCTGGCCGCCGAACTGCGCCTTGCCGCCCAGCGGCTGCTGGGTAACGAGGCTGTAAGGGCCGATCGAGCGGGCGTGGATCTTGTCGTCCACCAGGTGATGCAGCTTCAGCATGTAGATGTAGCCGACGGTAACCTTGCGATCGAACGGCTCGCCGGTGCGCCCGTCGACCAGGGTGACCTGGCCGGAGGAATCGAGGCCGGCCTTCTGCAGCATCTCCACAATGTCCGCCTCGTGCGCGCCATCGAACACCGGCGTCGCCATCGGCACGCCCGGCCTGAGGTTGGCCCCAAGCTCCTCGAGCTGCTCGTCCGTCAGCTCGGCGATCCGCTCGTCAAACTCGGCCTTCGAGTAGATGCCGCGCAGGGTCTTGCGCAGATCGTCGTGCCGGCCCTGCCGGCGCACCTTGTCCAGCACCTCGCCGATCTGCCGGCCGATGCCGTGACTGGCCCAGCCCAGATGCGTCTCGAGAATCTGCCCGACATTCATGCGCGAAGGCACGCCCAGCGGATTGAGCACGATATCGACCGGCGTTCC
>JAHCJQ010000012.1 GCA_026126215.1 Alphaproteobacteria bacterium | reverse complement strand
AGCGAGGCAGAAGAAGGAAAGGATCGGCGCATGGCCCGTCGGCGCGAACGCATCGCCCTCATGAGCAACTCACCGGGAACCGAGCGGTTCCTGACCGTCTACCGCTATGGCCGGGCCGGCGCACGGCCCAAGGTCTACATGCAGGCGGCGATCCATGCCAACGAACTTCCGGGCGTCATGGCGCTGCATCACCTGCTGCCCATGCTCGACAAGGCCGATGCCCTCGGCCGCATCAAGGGCGAGATCGTCGTGGTGCCGAGCTGCAATCCGATCGGCTTCTCGCAATTCATGAATGCCCAGCATCTGGGCCGCTATCATTTCCTCGGCCGCGACAATTTCAACCGCAACCACCACGACCTCTCGCAGGAGGTGGCGGCGGAGGTCAAGGGCCGGCTCGGACGCGACGCGGCGGCGAACGTGGCGCTGATCCGCGCCGCCGCCATCGCGGCGGCGAAGGCGATCCGCCCGGGTTCGGAGATCGCCGACTGGCGGCGGACGCTGATCGGCCTCTCCATCGACTCAGACATCGTGCTCGACCTGCATTGCGACCAGATCGCGGCCCTCCACCTCTTCATCAGCGCGAAGGACATCGAGCCGGCGAGGGCGCTCGCCGCCGATCTCGGCGTGGAAGCCTGCATGTATAACGAGCCCTGGCCGGCAGCGCTCACCTTCTCGGGCGTCAATGGCGCGCTCTGGCCGCGCCTGCAGGAGATGTTCCCGGACTATCCGATCCCGCAGGCCTGCTTCTCCACCACCATCGAGTATCGCGGCCAGGCGGACGTCACCGACCAGACCGGGCGCGAGGATGCGGCCAATCTCTATCGCTTCCTGGTGCGGCGCGGCGCGATCCGCGGCAAGGCCGGCATGCCGGCACGGCTCAAATGCGCCATCACGCCGATTGCCGGCATGGATGTGGGCTATGCGCCGCGCGCCGGCATGCTGACCTATCTGAAGGGCCCGGGCGCCAGGGTGAGGAAGGGCGAGGTCGTCTGCGAGATCGTCGATCCGCTGGCTGGCGATCTGCGCAAACGCGTCGCCCTGAAAAGCGCCACCGAGGGCGTCCTGTTCAGCCGCCGCCAGAACGGCCTGCTGGTGCATCCGGGCATGGTGCTGTTCCGCATCGCCGGCGAGAAGCGCCTGCGGCACCGCATCGGCAAGTCCGGCCTCGACGACTGAGCGCGGCGCGGAGCGCGGACGCTACAGCGCCTTCGCCGCCTCGCGCAGGACGAATTTCTGGATCTTGCCGGTGGAGGTCTTGGGCAGTTCGCGGAAGACCACCGTCTTCGGGCATTTGAAATGCGCGAGGTTGGCGCGGCAGAAGGCGATGATCTCCTCCGCCGTCGCTTTCTGGCCGGGCTTGAGCGTGACGAAGGCACACGGCGTCTCGCCCCACTTCTCGTCCGGGCGAGCGACCACCGCCGCCTCCAGCACCGAAGGATGCTGGTAGAGAACGCCCTCCACCTCGATGGTGGAAATGTTCTCGCCGCCGGAAATGATGATGTCCTTCGAGCGGTCCTTGAGTTCGATATAGCCGTCGGGATGCAGCACGGCCAGATCGCCGGAATGGAACCAGCCGCCCTTCAGCGCCTCCTCCGTCGCCTTGCGGTTCTTGAGATAGCCCTTCATCACGTTGTTGCCGCGGAACATCACCTCGCCCATGGTCTGGCCGTCGGCGGGCACCGGCACCATGGTCTCCGGGTTCATCACGGTCAGAGCTTCGAGCACCTGGTAGCGCACGCCCTGCCGCGCCTTGAGCCGGGCGCGCTCGGGCAGCGGCAGTGCGTCCCAGACCTCGTCCCAGGCGCAGACCACCGCCGGCCCATAGGTCTCGGTCAGGCCATAAAGATGGGTGACATGGAAGCCGAGGCTTTCCATCCCGGCGATGATCGCCGCCGGCGGCGCGGCGCCGGCGGTGCCGACCTTGATGCCGGGGCGGACGTTCCTCTTCAGTTCCTCCGGCCCGTTGATCAGGAAGTTGAGCACGATGGGCGCGCCGTTGAAATGCGTCACGCCATGTTCGGCGATGGCCTTGTAGATGGCGGTCGCCTCGACCCGGCGCAGGCAGACATGGGTTCCGGCCATCGCCGTCACCGTCCAGGGAAAGCACCAGCCGTTGCAATGGAACATCGGCAGGGTCCAGAGATAGACCGGATGCTGGCCCATGCCCCAGTCGAGCGCGTTGCCGAGCGCGTTCAGATAGGCGCCGCGATGATGATAGACGACGCCCTTCGGATTGCCGGTCGTGCCGGAGGTGTAGTTGAGCGCGATGGCGCGCCATTCATCGTCCGGCCCGCGCCAGGCGAAGGCGGGATCGCCGCCGGCGATGAAACTCTCGTAATCGGTCTCGCCGATGCAGGGATTGTCGCCGTCATAGAGCGGGTCGTCGATATCGATGACGATGGGACGGGATTTCGCCTGGGCGAGGGCCGCCTTGGAGACGGCATTGAATTCGCGGTCGGTGATCAGGACCTTGGCCTCGCCGTGATCGAGGATGAAGGCGATGGCGGCCGCATCCAGGCGGATGTTGAGGGCATTCAGCACGCCGCCCACCATGGCGACGCCGAAATGCGCCTCCAGCAGTGCCGGCACGTTCGGCGCCATCACCGCCACCGTATCGCCGGTGCCGATGCCGCGCCGGCCGAGCGCCGAGGCCAGACGGCGGCAGCGCGCGTAGAGATCGGCATAGCTCAGTCGCAGCGCGCCATGGACCACCGCGAGCCGCTTCGGATGCACATAAGCGGCCCGCTCCAGGAAGGAGAGCGGCGAGAGCGGATGGAAGTTCGCCTGCGTGCGGTCGAGGTCGGTTTCGAACGGATTGGCGGCCATGTCACTCCTCCGAGAATAGGGAACCCGACCCGTGCTAGAACCGGGCGGCGATGCCGTCCCACAGCAGCTTCGAGCCTACCAGCAGCACCAGCATGTAGGCTATGCGGTAGAAAAGCTGGCGGTCGATGCGGGCGACCAGCCAGACGCCGATCCAGATACCGACCGGCGCCAGCAGTGCAAGCAACGCCGAAGTGGCGAGATTGCGCCCGTCGAACTGTCCGAGAAAGATGTAGGGTACGATCTTGGCGTAGTTGAGCGCGGTGAAGAAGAAGATCGTGGTGCCGACGAATATCCGCTGGTCGAGCCGCTGCGGCAGCAGATAGACCGAGATCGGCGGACCACCCGCATGGGCGATGAAGCTGGTGAAGCCCGAGATCGTTCCCCAGAACCAGCCCTTGGCGGCATTCGGGCTGGCGGTGGCGCGGTTCTTGCCGAAGCCAAGCCAGTAGTCGAGCGCGAAAACCACCGAGATGACGCCGAGGATGAGGCGGATATCCTCGGGCTTGGTGATGTCGGCGGTGGCCCAGGCGATGGCCAGGCCGAGAAACGCCGCCGGCAGGATGATGCGCATGTTCACCCGGTCGAAGCGGCCCCAATAGGCGCGCACGCCGAACAGGTCCATGATGCAGAGGATCGGCAGCATGATCGCTGCCGCCTGCAAGGGCGGTACCACCAGGGTGAGGATCGGCACCGTGAGGATGCCGAGGCCGCCGCCGATGCCACCCTTCGAGATGCCCATGATCAGCACGGCCGGAATGGCGGCCATGTAGAAAACCGGATCGGCGATGGGCGGGGCGAATGACAACATCTGGGCCGGGATGGCGCGCCTTCCGGCGCCTTGACAAGGGGTGGCGTGTCTCGTTTGCTTGCCGCGTCGCTTGGGCGCGGCGCGCCGCTGCATCTTACGTCCGGCCACGGCGCTGTCGAGGGGGGATGAATGACGAGCCGCTATGACGAGGTCTATGACGCCTGGAAGCGCGAACCGCTCGCCTTCTGGGCCGAGGCGGCGCTGGACATCGACTGGATCGAGCCCTTCGCCCAGGTCCTCGACGATTCCCGCGTCCCCTTCTATCGCTGGTTCCGTGGCGGCATCCTCAATACCTGCCACAATGCGCTGGACCGCCATGTCGCGGCCGGGCGCGGCGGGCAGCTCGCCCTGATCCATGACAGCCCGGTCACCGGCAGCATCCGCCGCTACACCTATGCCGAGCTGACGGAGCGCGTGGCCGAACTGGCCGGCGCCCTGCGCGCGCAGGGCGTGGGGCGCGGCGACCGGGTGCTGATCTATATGTCGATGGTGCCGGAGGCGGCGATGGCCATGCTGGCCGCGGCCAGGCTCGGCGCCATCCATTCGGTCGTCTTCGGCGGCTTCGCCGCCAACGAACTGGCGACCCGCATCGAGGATGCGAAGCCGAAGCTCATCATTGCCACATCCTGCGGCATCGAGCCGGGCCGTGTCGTGCCCTACAAGCCGCTGCTCGACCGGGCACTGGAAATCGCCAGGCACCAGCCGTCCCACTGCCTGATCCTGCAACGACCGGAGGGGCCGGCCGAGCTCAGGCCCGGACGCGATCTCGACTGGTCGGAGACGGTGCCCGGCGCCGAGCCTGCCGCCTGCATGCCGGTGGCCGCCACCGACCCGCTCTACATCCTCTACACGTCCGGCACCACCGGCATCCCGAAAGGCGTGGTGCGAGACAATGGCGGCCATGCCGTCGCGCTGAAATGGTCGATGGAGAACATCTACGGCATCCGGCCGGGCGAGGTCTTTTGGGCCGCCTCCGATGTCGGCTGGGTGGTCGGCCATAGCTATATCGTCTATGCGCCGCTGCTGCATGGCGCCACGACCATCATGTTCGAGGGCAAGCCGGTCGGCACGCCCGATCCCGGTGTCTACTGGCGCGTCATCGCCGAGCATGGCGTGAAGGCGCTGTTCACCGCGCCGACCGCCTTTCGCGCCATCAAGCGCGACGACCCGAACGCGGAATACCTGAAGAAGTACGATCTCGGCGGCTTCCGCACCCTCTTTCTCGCCGGCGAGCGCGCCGACCCCGACACGATCCAGTGGGCGGAGCGCCATCTGAAACGGCCGGTGATCGATCACTGGTGGCAGACCGAGACCGGCTGGCCGATGGCCGCCAACTGCATCGGCCTCGGCCAGCTCCCGGTGAAATACGGCTCCCCGACCAAGGCCGTGCCGGGCTACGACATCCGCGTGCTGGACGAGGCCGGGCATGAGATGAAGCCGGGCGAGATCGGCGCCATCGCCGTGCGCCTGCCGTTGCCGCCCGGCAGCCTGCCCACGCTCTGGAACAACGACGAGGGCTACGTGAAGTCGTATCTCGCCACCTTCCCCGGCTACTATCAGACCGGCGATGCGGGCTATATCGACGAAGACGGCTATGTCTACATCATGAGCCGCACCGACGACATCATCAACGTCGCCGGCCATCGCCTTTCGACTGGCGCCATGGAGGAGGTGCTGGCCTCCCACCAGGACGTGGCGGAATGCGCCGTCGTCGGCGTCGCCGACGAACTCAAGGGCCAGGTGCCGCTCGGCTTCGTGGTGCTCAAGGCCGGCGTCAACCGCCCGCACGCGGAGATCCTGACGGAGCTGGTGGCGCTGGTGCGCGATCGCATCGGCCCGGTTGCCGCCTTCCGCAAGGTCACGGTGGTCAAGCGCCTGCCCAAGACCCGCTCCGGCAAGGTGCTGCGCGCCACCATGCGCCGGATCGCCGATGCCGAGCCCTACACGATACCGGCCACCATCGACGACCCGGCGATCCTGGAGGAGATCGGCGCGGCGCTCGGTGCCATCGGCCATGGCAGCGGCCGGAGGTGAACCGGCGGCCGGTCAGCGAACCCAGTCGTCGAGGAAGAGATCGAGCTGGAGCCTGGCACCCGGCACGCAGGCATAGGCGTCGAAATCCTCGACGCCCTCCTCGCGCAGCACGGCCTCGTCGATGCAGAAGTGGCCGCTGTAGCTTACCGGCCGGGTGAGGATCGCATGGGCTGCATCGGCCATGATCTCCGGCTTGCGGCAGTGTTGGGTGAAATCCCGGCCGCGCCGGTTCCAGATCGCCGCAGTGGCGATGGTGGTCTGGGGCCAGAGCGAGTTGACGGCGACGCGCCCGCGGAATTCCTCCGCCATGCCGAGCGTGCACATGCTCATCCCGTACTTGGCCATGGTGTAGGCGCAGGAGCCGGCAAACCATTTCGGATTCATGTTGAGCGGCGGCCCGAGATTGAGAATGTGCGGCCTCTCCGCCCGCAGCAGATAGGGCAGGCAGGCGCGGCTCGTGATCCAGGTGCCGCGCAGGTTGATCTGGTGCATCAGGTCGTACATCTTGACCGGCGTTTCCAGGGTGCCGGTCATGGAGATGGCGGAGGCATTGTTGACGCAGATGTCGATGCCACCCCAGCGTTCGACCGCCTGCTCGACCGCTGCCTGGACCTGATCCTCAGAACGCACATCGCCCTGGATCGGCAGGGCCTCGCCGCCCGCCGCCTCGATCTCCGCCGCCGCCGAGTGAATGGTCCCGGGAAGCTTCGGGTGCGGCTCCACCGTCTTGGCGAGCAGGGCGATCCTGGCACCGGCGCGTGCCGCGCGCAGGGCGATTGCAAGCCCGATGCCACGGCTCGCGCCGGTGATGAACATGACCCTGCCCTCGAGCGTCGCCATGGGCGCCCCCTTCCGTTTGCCTGGCTCCGGGCCAGTCTAGCCCCGCGCCGGCGGCCGGCAAGGCGGGCCTTGCGGCCGGCCGCCGCCGCCCTATACTCCGCCCCCGTCCGAATTCCCCTCCAGCCCGTCCCAGGAACTCCGCCATGGCCCAGAATGTGAAGAAGGTCGTTCTCGCCTATTCCGGCGGTCTCGACACCTCCGTCATCCTCAAATGGCTGCGCGAGACCTATCAGTGCGAGGTGGTCACCTTCACCGCCGATCTCGGCCAGGGCGAGGAACTCGAGCCGGCGCGCCGGAAGGCGGAAATGATGGGGGTCAAGGAAATCTTCATCGACGACCTGCGCGAGGAATTCGTGCGCGACTTCGTCTTCCCGATGTTCCGCGCCAACGCCCTCTACGAGGGGCAGTACCTGCTCGGCACCTCGATTGCGAGGCCGCTGATCGCCAAGCGCCAGATCGAGATCGCCCGCCAGGTCGGCGCCGATGCGGTGGCGCATGGCGCAACCGGCAAGGGCAACGACCAGGTGCGCTTCGAACTGACCTATTACGCCCTCGAGCCTTCGATCAAGGTGATCGCGCCCTGGCGCGAATGGGATCTCGCCTCGCGCACCAGGCTGATCGAGTTCGCCGAAAAGCACCAGATCCCGATTCCACGCGACAAGCGCGGCGAGGCGCCCTTCTCGGTCGATGCCAACCTTCTCCACATCTCGGCCGAGGGCAAGGTACTGGAGGATCCCTGGGTGGAAGCGCCGGAGATCGTCTATTCGCGCTCCGTCGCGCCCGAGCAGGCCCCCGATCAGCCCGAATATGTCGAGATCGAGTTCCTGAAGGGCGACCCGGTGGCGATCGACGGCAAGGCGCTCTCGCCGGCGGCCTTGCTCACCGAACTCAATCGCCTGGGGGGCAAGCATGGCATCGGCCGGCTCGACCTGGTGGAGAACCGCTTCGTCGGCATGAAGAGCCGCGGCGTCTACGAGACGCCGGGCGGCACGATCCTGATCGCCGCCCATCGCGGCATCGAAAGCATCACGCTCGATCGCGGAGCCATGCACCTGAAGGACGAGCTGATGCCGCGCTATGCCGAACTGGTCTATTTCGGCTTCTGGTTCTCGCCCGAGCGCGAGATGCTGCAGGCACTGATCGACAAGAGCCAGGAGAAGGTGTCGGGCACGGTCCGCCTCAAGCTCTACAAGGGGCAGGCGAGCGTGGTCGGGCGCAAGTCGCCGAACTCGCTCTATTCGCTCGCCCATGTCACCTTCGAGGAAGACTCGGTCTACGACCAGCATGACGCCGAAGGATTCATCAAGCTGAACGCGCTGCGGCTGCGCCTGCTCAACCGCCAGAAAGGCTGAGGCGCCAGCGCCTCAGTTGACGCGGCGCGCGCGCCCCTTCCAGTAGGGCTCGCGCAGAACCACCTTGTGAATCTTGTTGGCCGGGCTGAGCGGCAGCGGCTCGCGCCGGACCTCGACGCTGCGCGGGCATTTATAGCCGGCGATCAGCGCGCGGCAATGCTCGATCACCTCCTCCGGCGCGATCTCGCAGCCGGCGCGCGGCACGACGATGGCGTGCACCGCCTCGCCCCAGCGCTCGTCGGGAATGCCGATCACCGCGCATTCGCGCACCGATGGATACTTGTAGATGGCGTTCTCCACTTCGGTCGAATAGACATTCTCGCCGCCGGTGATGATCATGTCCTTGACGCGGTCGACGAGGAAGACGAAACCTTCCTCGTCCATGTAGCCCGCATCGCCGGTATGCATCCAGCCGCCACGCAGCGCCTCGGCCGTCTGCTCCGGCTGGTTCCAGTAACCCAGCATCACCATGGGCCCGCGCACCACGATCTCGCCGATCTCGCCGGGCGGCAGCTCGCGATCCTCCGCATCGACGATGCGCATCTCGGCCGAATAGGTGGCACGGCCGGCGGAATTGAGTTTGCCGGCACGCGGCCCCGTCGTCGCGTGGTAGCGGTGCGGCAAGGTCGAGCAGACGGGCGAGAGTTCCGTCATGCCATAGGATTGCAGCAGCTTCGCACGCGGCAGCAGTTCCATGACGCGGAGCACCAGCGCCTCCGGCATGGGTGCCGCGCCGTAAGAGAAGGATTCGATGCTGGATAGGTCGTAGTCATTCAGGTTGGGCAGCGCCAGGATCATGGTGGCCATGGTCGGCACGATCACCGCCGCGTTGACCCGGTGGCGCTGGATCGCCTCCAGAAATGCTTCCGGCGTGAATCTCGGAATGATCACGTGCGTACCGGCGCCAAAGGTTATCGTGTAGACGCGCGAGCCGGCCGCGAGATGGAAGAGCGGTCCGGAATGCAGGTGGACCGTGTCCTCGTTGAAGCCCATGTTGGCGAAGGCGTTCATGGAATTGGCGCTTAGATTGTCGTGGCTCAGCATCACGCCCTTGGCGCGGCCGGTGGTGCCGCCGGTATAGAAGAGGCAGGCGAGATCGTTGCCGCCACGCAGGCGGTCCTCGATGGGTGCGGTCGCCGCGATGGCGGCTTCATAATCGATCATGCCTTCAGGCGCCGGTCCCTCGCCGGCCCAGATGACATGCCGCACGCAGGGCGCGCCGCGGAGAATGTCGGGCACCTGGTCGCGGAAGGCATCGTCGACCAGGAGGATCGCCGGCGTGCAGTCCTCGAGCAGCGCCACCGTCTCCGGCACGGCGAGGCGGGTATTGAGCGGCACCATGACCCCGCCGGCCCAGAGCGGGGCATAGTAGAATTCAAGATAGCGGTCGGAGGAATGCGCGAGCATGGCGACGCGATCGCCGTCTGCGAGACCGAGCGAGCGGAACAGGGCGGCGAGGCGTGCGATGCGGTCCACCACCTCGTTCCAGGTGCGTTTGCGCTCGCCGAAGATCACCGCCCGACCATTGCCCCGGAACTGCCGGGCCCGCTTCAGTCCTTGCGTCAGATACATCGGCGCTCCCTCGGAGATAATGCTCTAGAGACTGGCGCGGAACTTGTCCCATTCCGCCTGCAGGCCGGCCCGGAATTCCGGCGCGGCGATGGCAATCAGTGAAGCCGCCCGCTGATCGAGCGAGAGACCCTTGAGCGAGGCGATGCCGTACTCGGTGACCACGAGGTCGGTGTCGGAACGGGCGCCCGTGACCGCCGTGCCGGCATCGAGTCGGGCGCGGATGCGCGAATGCCGCCCCCCGGCCGCGGTGGCCGGAAGCGCGACGATCGAGCGTCCGCTGCGGGAGAGGCGCGCGCCGCGCACGAAATCGGCGAAGCCGCCGGTGCCGCTCACCTGCCGGCCGCCCAGCATCTCCGCATTGCACTGGCCGAACAGGTCGATCTCGATGGCGGAATTGATCGACACGAAATTATCGATGCCGGCGAGGATATCGGTGCCATGCGTGTAGCGCGCCTCGCGGAAGGCGACGGGCAGACGCGCCAGCGCCTCATAGAGGCGCCGCGTGCCCACTGCGAGCCCGGTGACCGCAAGCCCCCTGTCGCGGCTCTTGGCCTCGCCGGACATGGCGCCGGCCTCCATGAGGTCGAGCACAGCATCGGTCATCAGGCCGGAGTGAAAGCCGAGCCGCCGGTGCCCCTTCAGTTGACCCAGGATCGCCGACTGGATCTTGCCGATGCCGATCTGCAGACAGTCACCATCACGGATCAGGCTGGCGGCGTTGTTCGCGATGGCGGTCTGCGTCGCGTCCGGCGCGGCTTCCGGAAACTCGGGCAGGGCGTGAGTTGACTCGACCAGCAGATCGGCGGCGGCAAGGAAGGGGCCATCGGCGATGCGGGGCATCGCCTCGTTGAGCTGCACCAGAACGCGGCGTACCCTGGGCAGGATCGCGGAGGGAAAATCGGTGCTCACCCCGAGCGACATGCGGCCATCGGCATCCGGCGGGGCCACCTGAAGAACGGCAAGGTCGAACGGAGGCGCCGCGGCAAGATAGTCGTGGAAGCCGGTATAGTTCAGCGGCAGGAAGCGGATGCGCCCGGCGGCGAAGGAGGCGCGCAGCGAAGGAGTGACGAAGCCCGTGGTCATGCTGGCCGCCGGCGCCAGCGCGGCATAGTCGTATTCGTTGACCCCGGGCACGATGCCGATGGTGAAATCGACGCCCGTGGCGCGCGACGCCGCCGCCTCCAGGATGGCGCGCAGCGCCAGCGGCTCCGAGGTCGAGCCATGCAGGAAGACCCGCATGCCCGGCGCGAGCAGCGCGGGCCAGTCCTCCGCCCGGATGCGCTGTCCCTCTCGCATGCGTCCCGTGAATGCCCCCTCGGAAGTCAATGCCGATGGCTAATACGCTCAAGGCTGTTAGCATGCCCGTCATGCGATGGAAAGCCGCGATACCGGGGGTGTGACATGAGTTCGGTGCAACTGGAACGCAAGGGCCGGGTGGCGGTGATCCGCCTGAACGAGCCGGAGACGATGAACGCACTCTCCGGTGGCATCAAGGCGGTGCTGGAGACCGAGGTGCCGCGCCTGCTTGACGATCCGGCCATCGGCGCGCTGGTCTTCACCGGCTCGGGGAAGGCCTTCTGCGCCGGTGGCGATATCCGCAGCATGCGCGAGGTGACGCCGATCGGCACGCGCGCGCGCCTGCAGCGCAATTACACCTGGGCGCAGCGGCTGCTCACCGCCGAGAAGCCGGTGGTCATGGCGCTGAACGGTGTCGCTGCCGGCGCCGGCTTCGCCCTCGCCATGCTGGGGGACATCGTCTATGCCTCGCGCGAGGCGCGCTTCAAGGCCGGCTTCCCCGGCATTGCCGCCGTTCCCGATGTCGGCCTTGCCTACACGTTGCCGCGTGCGGTGGGCCAGCTCCGCGCGCGCGAGATCCTGCTCTCCAACCGCATGGTCGGCATGGAAGAGGCGCTCGCCATCGGCCTGGTCAATCGCGTGCTGGGGCCGGCGGAACTGTTGGACGCCGCGCTCGAGACGGCGACCGCACTTGCCGAAGGCCCCGCCATCGCGCTGGGCCTCACCAAGACACTGGTGCGCCGCGCCTTCGACGACACGCTGGAGCGCTTCCTGGAGGACGAGGCGAAGGCGCAGGCCATCGCTTTCTCCAGTGAGGATTTCCGCGAAGGCGTCGCTGCCTTCATGGAGAAACGCAAGCCGGTCTTCACCGGTCGCTGACGCAGCGTCGCCGGCTCACCCGCGCGGCAGGCCCTCCGGCCATTCCGCGCCAACTTCCGATGCCGCCGAGGCCAGTTCGGCCAAGGTGCGCGCATCGACGGGCAGACCCTCGCGCCGGCGCGCCTCGGCGCTGCGCCGTTCCGGCTCGCCCGGCATCATCACCCGGTCGGCGCCCGCCGCCGGCGGCGATGCCTTGACCCAGGCCCGGAACCGGCGCGCCTCTTCAGCATAGGCGGCACCGCCCACCGCCTCAGGCGTCAGCAGGACCGACAGCATGTTGTTCTGGATCGCCGCCGGGTGGCGGCGTTCCGCCCGGTAGGTCTCGCCCCCGGTCAGTGCGCCAGCGAACAGTTCGCAGATCATGGCGAGCGCATGACCTTTATGCTCCCCGAACGGCAGGATGGCGCCCATCGGCTCGGAGAACATGACCTCCGGATCGTCGCTCGGCTCGCCCCGCGCGTCGATCAGCGCGCCCGCCATGAACCGTTCGCCCCTGTTGCGCGCCACGCGCACCTTGCCAAGCGCGGTGCGGCTGGTCGCCATGTCGAGCACGATCGGGTCTTCGCCTGGCATCGGCAAGGCTGCGGCGAAGGGATTGGTTCCGAAACGCGCGTCGCGCCCACCCCAGGGCGCCACCAGCGGCGCGATGTAGTTGACATTGACATAATGCATTGAAGCGAGGCCCGCCTCGGCGCATTGCTCCGCATAGGTGCCGATGCGACCCAGATGGAACGCGTTGCGCAGCGAGACCACCGCCAGGCCATGGCGGCGCGCCGCCTCGATGCCGCGCCGCATCGCCTCCCGCCCCATGACCTGGCCCAGTCCCATGCCGCCGTCGCAGACCAGCGCCGCGCCCAGGTCGGATACGACCCGCAGCTCCTGCGCCGGCCGCAGCAGGCCGGCGCGATAACCCGCGACATACTTCGGCAGCATGCCGACGCCGTGCGAATCGTGTCCGTAAAGATTGGCGGTCACCAGATGGTCGGCAACGATGCCCGCCCGCTCGGCACCGGCCCCCATGGCGCGAACGATCGCGTCCGCCATGGCGCGCACTTTCTCCGCCGGCAGCAGATGGGTCTGCTCGCTCATCGCCCGCCCTCCGCGCCTGGCTGACCAAGTCCGAGATTGGCCGCCATAAGCCGCGTCAGTCCCAGCACGGCCCGGGTCAGCGGCGCCGCCTGGCCGAGCTTCTCGGCGATCTCGATGACCGCGCCCACCAGTCCGTCGAGCTCCAGCGCCCGGCCGGCTTCCAGGTCTTGCAGCATGGAGGTCTTGAAGTCGCCGAGCTGACGGGCAATGGCGATGCGCTCGTCCGGCGTCATGCCGACTTCGATGCCGATGCGCCGTCCGATCTCCGCCACCTCGACCATCATGCCGCGAAACAATTCCATGATCAGCGGATCGTCCTGCATCTGCACCGAACTGGCGCGTGTCAGGGCGCTGATGGGATTGTAGGTGATGTTGCCCCAGAGCTTGGCCCAGACCGCGCGCTGGATCTCCGCCGTCTGCTCCGCCCGCAGGCCGGCCTCGGCCATCGCCGCCGCGAGGCGCGCAAGCCGCTCCGTCATGCGGCCGGACGGCTCGCCCAGGATGAAGCGCTCGCCGAAACCATGGCGGATCACGCCTGGCGCCTGCATGGATGCGGCAATGTGAACGACGCAGCCAACGATGCGGCGCCCCTCGATATTGCGCGCCGTCTCGCCGTCCGGATCGACGGCACGCAGGCTGCTGCCGGCGAGCGGCCCGCCGAAGCCATCGAAAAACCACCATGGCACGCCGTTGATTGCCGGCACCACCATGGTCTCCTCGTCGAGCAGGCTCGCCAGCCGCCCCGCTATCGCGGGCAGGGCCGGCTGCTTGACCGCGAGGATGACGCAATCCTGCGGACCGAACCTCGCCGGATCGTCGCTGGCTTCGATCGGCAGGCGGGCGAGGCGGCCATCGCGCGTCTGGAGGCCGAGCCCCTGTTCGATGATCGCCGCCAGATGGGCGCCGCGCGCCACGACGGCGACCCGATGGCCGGCCTGCGCCAGACGGAAAGCGAGAAAGCCGCCGACGGCACCGGCGCCATAGATGCAGAACTTCATGTCGGCGTCAGCTCCTGTAGTCCGGGTCCTCGCGCTCGATGCGGCGGCGCAGCGCATTGAAGACATCCCAGCCACCGCCATGTGCCGGATCGAACTGCAATGCCTCGGCACTTGCCCTTGCGGCGATCGCATCGGGAATCATGATGACTTTGCCCATGGCGCAGGAGGCAAGCTGCACCTCGCAGGCGCGGTTCAGCGTCCAGAGGAAGGCGAAGGCCTGCGCCACGGTCTCGCCCAGCGCCAGCAGTCCGTGATTGCGCAGGATCAGGCAATGCCGCCCGCCAAGGTTCGCCACAATGCGCGCTTTCTCCTCCTCATGCAGGGTGATGCCCTCGAAATCATGATAACCCACCTGGCCGCGAAGCTGCGCGGCGTAGAAGTTGGACATGGAAAGCCCGCCTTCGGACGAGGCCACTGCCATGCCGGCGGTGGTATGAACGTGCATGATGCAGTGCGCCGCCGGCAGCGCCGCATGGATTGCGCCATGCAGCACGAAGCCGGCCGGATTGACCCGTGCCGCGCCTTCGCCGGTCACCCGGCCCGCAAGGTCGATGCGCACGAGGTTCGAGGCCGTGACTTCCTCGTAGAGTAGACCGAACGGATTGATGAGGAAATGCGGCTCCGCGCCCGGCAGGCGGAGCGTGATGTGATTGTAGATCAGCTCCGTCCAGCCAAGGCGGGCGAAGATGCGATAGCAGAGGGCAAGCTGCAACCGGAGCCGCCACTCCTCCGGCCCGAACCGCTCCGGGCGTGCGGCGGCCTCGTCATCCTGCCAGCGCGCCAGCTCGTCCATCCACCATCTCCCCTCACGGTGTCCAGGGCGCCATTCTAGCCCAGGGGCGCGCGCCCGCGCCTATTTCTCCTCCCGGGCGTTCCACTCGTCGAGTTCGGACTTCTGCCAGAGAGGCACCCCCGTCTTGTAGGCGGCACGTCCCAGGAGATGGGCGGCGATCGGTGCGGTCAGCATGATGAAGACGATGGCAATGACCGCCCGGACCGAGACCGAGGCATCGTTGGCGAGCACCGCGACGCCGAGCAGGATCAGGCCGGCGCCGAGCGTTCCCGCCTTGCTCGCCGCATGCATGCGGATGAATAGATCGGGCATGCGCACGATGCCGATGGCAGCCACCAGCGCGAAGGCCGAACCCGAGAGCAGCAGAAAGGCAATCAGCAGGTCAATCATCGCCTTCGACCTTCCGCGCATTCTCGGTGCCGCCGCGCGCGATGAAGCGGGCGAAGGCGACGGTGGCCAGGAAGCCGACCAGGGCCAGAGCGATGCCGACATCGAGATAGACCACCTGGCCGTAGAGCACGGCGACGATGGCGACGAAGGCAATGGCGAGCGTGGTGAGCAGGTCGAGCGCCAGCACCCGATCCGCCATGCTGGGGCCGAGAATGGCGCGCAGGATCACGATCAGCATGGCGATGAGCAGGACGATCGCCGAGATCGTCGCCGCCGTTTCGAGAAAGGCATCGGTCGGGATCATCCGAGCGCCTCCCTGATGCGGGTCTCGAACCCGTCCTTGATATCGCGGACAAGCTGGTCGCGGTCGCCGATATCCATCGCATGCACGTAGATCAGCTTGCGGTCATCCGAGACATCGACCGACATGGTGCCCGGAGTGAGCGTGATCAGGTTGGCCAGCATGGTGATCTGCAGGTCATCGGTGAGGTCTATCGGCACCGCCACGATGCCGGGGCGGAAGGTCATTCTTGGTTTCAGCACGTCTCGCGCCACCCGCAGCGACGAAAGGACGAGCTCGTAGAGGAACAGCAGCAACAGCCTCGCGACCAGCGGCAGCCGGCGGAAATAGCGGGTGTCGCCCCAGAGTTCCCGCGTCAGCCAGAGCGCCGCGAAGCCGATCAGCAGGCCGAAGACCAGATTGACAAATGTACCGACCCCGGTGACCCCCATCCAGACCAGCGCCAGAAGCAGGTTGAGCAGGAAAAGCGTCATCGGCGTCCTCCCAGCACGGTGGCCTGATAACCTTCGACGTCAAGCAGGGCCGCGGCGGCGCGAGCGGAAATGTCGAGCCAGGGCTCGGGGTGCAGGCCCATGGCAACGGCAAGGATCAGCAGCGCCACGGTCGGCGCCAGACTCGGCAGGCGCAGCGCAGCGGGCGTGTCCGAGGAAGCCGGTCCCTTGCGCCAGAATATCATGGCCCAGGCCTGGCCCAGCGCAATCAGAACCAGCAGGCCGGAGACCAGCGCCGCTCCGGCCGCAAACCAGGACCCGGCGGCCAGCGCCGCCTTGATCAGCCAGGCCTTGGCCCAGAATCCACCGAGCGGCGGCAAGCCGGACAGCGCGACGATAGCCACGAAGAACAGGATGGCGAGGAAGGTCTGACGGTCGAGCAGCCCGCCCATCCGGTCGAGGGAAAAGCTGCCGGCGACCCCCGCGACATGCCCCGCAAGCAGGAAGAATGTGGTCATCAACACGATGTGATGGGCCGCGTAGAATATGCCGCCACCAAGCGATTCCGCAGTGCCAATGCCAAGTCCGAGCAGGATGTAGCCGATGCCCGCCACCAGCGCGTAGGAGAGCAGCCGTCGCAGGTCCCTTTGCACCAACGCGCCGATGCCGCCCACCAGCAAGGTGAGGATGGCGATCCACAGGATCACATCGACGAACATCTCCGCTTTCGGCGAGAAGACCAGAACGACCACGCGCAACAGCGCATAGGCGCCGACCTTCGTGACGATACCGGCAAAGACGGCCGAGACGGCGACGCTTGGCGTGTGATAGGCGGCAGGCAGCCAGAAAAACAGAGGGAAGGCGGCGGATTTCAGCGCCAGAGAAAAGACGAAGAGCAGGCCGATCGCACCCAGCGTGCCGCTATCGGGCTCCGTGAGGAGGCGGGCCGAGATGTCGGCCATGTTCAGGCTGCCGGTGGCGCCATAGAGCAGGCCGGTGGCGATCAGGTAGATCGTGGTGCCGACCAGATTGATCGCCACATACTTTAGGGTCGCGTCGACCTGCGGCTTGCTCTGCCCAAGCGCCAGCAGGCCGACACCGGCGATGAGCGTCACCTCGAACCAGACATAGAGGTTGAAAATGTCACCGGTCAGGAAGGCGCCGTTTGCGCCAGCCAAAAGCAGATGGAAGAGCGGGAAGAAGCCGAAGCGCCGCTCCTCCTGGTCGACAGTACGCATCGCATGCAGTTGCACGCCAAGGCCGACCGCCGCGGCCAGCATCACCAGGAGTGCCGACAGGCCATCCGCGACCAGCGTAATGCCGAAAGGTGCGTCCCAACGGCTTGCCTGCATGACCAGCGCACCGGACTGGCGCACCTCGCCGAACAGCAGAATGGCTGCCAGAAGCGTGCCGATTGACGCCAGCAGCGTCGCCGCCTGGGCGATGCCGACGCGGCGGATGGCAAGGAAGCCGATGGCGCCACCGGCGAGCGGCAGGACGATCGGCGCCGCCAGCACCCACTGCCAGAACATCGGCGTCACCCGTGCTTCTCCTTGCGCGCCCGGAAGCTTTCGATATCCGCCGGCTCGGCGGAGACCAGCTCGGGACGCTCCGCGGCGTCGAGGCGACGTGCATCGAGATGGCCAAAGTCGCGCGAGGCCCGGACCGCCGTCATCAGTGCGTAGGCAAAGAAGGCGAACCCGATGACGATGGCGGTCAGGATGAGCGCCTGGGGCAGCGGATTGGCATACGGTGCGATCAGTGCCGTCTCCCCTTCGTGGATGATCGGTGGCGTCACCGGCGTCAGGCGCCCGCCGGTGAAGATCATGAGATTGACGGCGTTGCCGAGCACGCCGATGCCGAGCAGGAGCCTGAAGATGCTTGGACTGAGGATCAGGAACGTGGCCACGGCGACCAGAAGCCCGACCAGGAGCGCGAGGAGGGTTTCCATCAGAGTCCCTCTTCCTCGAGCGCCAGCATGATGGCGATAACGCCGCCAATGACCGTCAGATAGACGCCCAGATCGAAGAGGAGCGGAGTCGAGAGGGCGAACTTCTCGCCCGGCACCAGTTCGAATGTCAGCCAGAGTCCGGTGAGGAACGGGGCCTCCGCCGGCAGTGAGAGCAAGCCCGAAATGATGGCCACCAGAACGCCGAAACCGGCGACCGCGCGCGGATCGAAGCGGAAGGCCCGTCGCAGAGCCTCGACGCCGAAAGCGATCGAGTATAGCGCGAAGGCGGATGCCGCGATCAGACCGCCGATGAAACCCCCGCCCGGCTCGTTATGGCCGCGCAAGGTGACGAAGATGGAAAACAGCAGTACCAGGCTGACCAGCAGACGCGTCGCCGTGCGCAGGATGAGAGAGTTCATCGGCTGTCTCCCTTTCCGGCGCGTGTGCGGAAGCGAATCATGCCGTATGCCGCGATCGCGGCCACTGCAATGACGCTGATTTCGCCTAGCGTGTCGAGCGCGCGGAAATCGACGAGAATGACGTTCACCACGTTGCGGCCATGGGCCAGCGTGTAGCTGTTTTCGGCAAAATACTCGCTGAGCAGCGGGTCGAATGGCCGCGCCAGCACGCCAAGCAGAACGGTGCTGACCGAGATACCGGCGAGCCCGGCGATGACGATGTCGCGCAGCGCCACCAGGCCGGAGCGCCGCCTGCCGCCGGCCAGCGGCAGGCGCAGCAGGGCGAGCGCCAGGATCACCACGGCCATCGTCTCCACCATGAACTGCGTGAAGGCAAGATCGGGAGCGCCATAGAGCAGGAAAATCAGCGCCACGGCGAATCCCACGAGCCCCAGCGCCACGATGGCGGTCAGACGCGCCTGGATCAAGCCGACCGCGAGCCCGCCGGTGGCGAGCAGCGCCAGGGCGCCGACATCGATGGCGCGTAAGCCGGCAAGGTCCGGTGCGATTTCCGGCCAGCCCCAGTACAGCATGCCGCCGATTGGCGCGACGCCGAGGGCGGCGAAGACGAGACTGAGATAGAAGCCGAGCGAGCCGCGCTGCAGGGCGGTTGTGAGGCGGGCAGCAAGCCGTATCTTGACCCGGTACATGCGGTCATAGACGTCGTCGAAGGTGAAAGTCGCGGCGATGGCGCGCGCCAGCAGGTCGCGCAGGGCGGCAAGACGCAGATAAGCAAGATAACCAAGCATCAGCGTGATCACGCTGAGGCCGAGCGCCGGCGTGAAACCCGCCCAAAGATGCAGATCGGCGGCGAAGGTCTGCCCCGACATGGCACTCACCAGCGGCGCGATGGCGAAGGCGCCAAGCGCACCGGGCGCCAGGCCGGCGGCGAGGGTCAGGAGTGCCAGGACCGAGGGACCCAGGCGCAGCGACAGCGGTGCCTCGTGCACATGGGCAAGCTCTGGTCGCGCCGGGCCGAGGAAGATCCCGACCGAGACGGCGCCGGCTACGGCTACGAGGCAGACATTGGCCAGCAGCATGGCAAAGGTAGCGGCGATCGGCAGGTGCGTGGCGCCAAGCCCGGCCTCGTAAGCATACTCCTTGGCAAGGAAGCCGAGGAATGGCGGCAGGCCGGCGGAAGAGAGGGCGATGACGAAGACCGCCACGGCGAGCGCCGGCATCGGCCTCAGCAGACCGCCCATTTTCCGCAGATCCCGGGTCCCTGCCTCGTGATCGACGGCGCCGACCGCCATGAACAGGCCACCTTTGTAGAAGGCATGCGCGAGCAGGAACAGCGCCATCGCCTCCAGCCCGCCCTTGCCGCCGATGCCGATCAGGAAGGTGAGGAGGCCGAGCGCCATCACTGTGGTGTAGGCAAGCATCAGCTTGAGGTCCGTCTGGCGCAGCGCGAGCACGGCGCCGGCCAGCATCGTGGCCCCGCCGAAGAGCACCAGGCTCCAGGTCCATATGTCGGAGCCGCCAAAGGCCGGATTGAGGCGGGCCATGAGATACACGCCCGCCTTCACCATCGTCGCGGAATGTAGATAGGCGCTGACCGGCGTCGGCGCCTCCATCGCATTGGGCAGCCAGAAATGGAACGGCACCTGAGCCGACTTGGTGAAGCAGCCGATCAGGATCAGCACCACCGCCGCGAGCAGCAGCGGATCGGTGGTCGGATCCACCGGATTCGCGATCAGCCCGGAAAGCTCCATGCTGCCGCCGATCTGCGCGAAGAGCAGCAGGCCGGCAAGCAGCGCCGCGCCGCCGCCGCCGGTGACGATCAGGGCTTGCAGCGCGGCGCGGCGCGAGCGGCCATCCTCGTTCTTGAAGCCGATCAGCAGGTAGGAAGCGAGCGAGGTCAGTTCCCAGAAGACGAACAGCGCCAGGATGTTGTCCGCCAGCACCACGCCCAGCATCGCCGCCATGAAGAAGAGGAGGAAGCCGAGAAAGCGGCCGAGCCTGGCATCGCCATGCAGGTAGCCGCCGGCATAGACGATGATCAGCGCGCCGATCCCGGTAATCAGCATGCCGAAGGCAAGCGAGAGACCATCCAGCCGGAACGAGAGGCTGGCGCCGAGCGTCGGCGCCCATGGCGTGCTCTCGATCCGGAACTGCTCCGGCGCGAGACCGGCCGCGGTGACGGCGAACAGCGCGCAGATCGCCGCCGGCACGCAAGCCAGCAGCCAGGCGGCACCGTTGGGCAGCCGCCGCGTCAGGGCGGGCGCCAGCGCGGCAAGCGCAAAAAGCGTCAGAAGGGCAGGGAGGCTCAACTTTCAGGCGCGCCTTGTTCCATGGAGGTGACCGATCGTCGGGCGGGACCCGCAAAACTTGGCCAGAATTGCCGGAAAATCAACCCGGACAAACACATGGGCCGCGACTTTTCCGTCCGCCGGCAGCCGTGACCCCGGTCACCGGCAGGCTGTGAAGGGGTTCATACGCGTCCCGGCATGGTTACGACATGATTAAGCATGTTCGAAGGGCCACTCCAATGGGGGCGTGGCCGGATGGGGAAAAGAGGAGACAGGAGCCATGACGCGTATCGACGGGACGACCATCGCCAAGATCGCCACCGCCACCGCGCCGTTCATCGTCTTCGCCCTGATCCAGGTGGCGCTGGGCGGCCAACCGGGCGCCGGCCGCATCGCCGAGAACGAACAGGCGCCGGCACGCTTCCAGGCCGGCGGGCGGGCCGCGACGGACGAGCGCCAAGGCACCGTCCAGGGCCTGCCGGCGGACATCCGTCATCGGCTGCGCCGCAGCATGGCGCCTGTGACGGCGATCTGACCTCAGCGGGCGGAAGCCTGCCCTGGCGATTGCGCCGCATCCCGGCGCAGTCGCCGCCGCAGGGGCAGGAGGCCGCAGATCGTCGCCAGGGCAAGGCCGGCGCCTGCGAGGAAGGTTGCCTGCGGGCCGACGCTGTCCCAGAGTGCGCCCGCGATGACGCTGGCCGCGAGCAGGGCGATGCCGGTGACGAGATTGAACATGCCGTAGGCGGTCCCGCGCAGTTCGGCCGGCGCCGCATCGGCGACCAGCGTCGCCAGAAGCCCCTGGGTAAATCCCATATGCAGACCCCAGAGCACGACGCCACAGGCGATGCCGATCAGACCGGGTGCGAAGGCGAGCAACAGGTCGGCGGCGATGAGCAGCACCAGGCCGACGACAAGAATTGTGATGCGGTCCATCCGGTCTGAGAGAGCGCCGACGGGATAGGCCGAGAGAGCGTAGGCGACATTCATCACGACCAGGACGGCGGGCACCAGCATCAGCGGGAGACCGGCGCCCTGGGCACGCAGGATTAGAAACGCCTCGCTGAAGCGGGCGAGCGTGAAGACCGCCGCGACCGCGACCACCAACCAGTAGGCCGTTCCCAGCAACGCCAGTTCGCGCCGGCTCAGCGGATTGCGAACCTGCCGAAGCCCCTCCTGGCGCTTCGGCTCGTGGACGGCGAAGACGATCAGCCCGAAGGCGAGGAAGGCCGGGATCACGGCGACCCAGAAGACGGAGCCGAAGTCGTCGGCGAACAGCCACATCAGGCCGATGGCGAGCAGCGGCCCAAGGAAGGCGCCGACCGTGTCGAGGGACTGGCGCAGGCCGAAGCTCGCGCCACGCAACTCGGGCGGGCTCATGTCGGCCACCAGCGCATCCCTCGGCGCGCCCCGGATGCCCTTGCCGATACGGTCCACGAAGCGGGCGGTGACCAGCCAGCCGACGCTTGGCGCCAGCGGGAAGATGGGCTTGCTGACGGCGGCGAGTCCATAGCCGAGGGCTGCCAGTTCCTTGCGGCGGCCGATCCGGTCGCTGAGCGCCCCGGAAAAGATCTTGGTAATCGATGCCGTCGCCTCGGCAATGCCCTCGATGATGCCGATCGTGAGCGCAGTGGCGCCGAGCCCGACCACCAGATAGACGGGAAAAAGGGCGTGGATCATCTCCGAGGAGATGTCCATCAGCATGGAAACGAAACCGAGCGCCCAGATGCCGGGGGGAATGCGCCGCCAGGCGGCATCCTGCCCGCGCGCCGCCCTGGGCCGGACGGTCATCGGCCCCAGCCCGGATCGGGAGAAGAGGCCATGGCGGGGTCCGGATCTGCCGCCTTGATTGCCTGGAAAATGGTGCCGTAGGAGGGATTTGAACCCCCGACCACCCGCTTACGAAGCGGATGCTCTACCGCTGAGCTACTACGGCGCCGATGGCTTGCATTACCGGCGTCGGGAGCCGGTCCCGATCGCGGCCGGACCTTAAGGCGATCAGGCGCTTTCCGCAAGAGAAGAGCTGTGCGGCAGCGCCGGGATGGCGGCCGGCGCCGCTTGCCCTGCCTCTTCCGCCCGGCCGCGCCAGACCAGGCGGGCGAAGGCCTGGCAGTTCCGACAATGCGGCCGCCACTGGCTCGCCCCATGGCCGCACGCGCCGCACACCCATTGCCCGGCCTCGGGTGCCTTGGGCACCTTGGCCGCCCAGTCATGGGCGGCCTGGCTATCCCCCCATTCCGCCCGCTCGACCGAGGCCATCAGCCGACAGACCCGGGCGGTCTCGCCCTCCGCCGCCTTGAGCGCCAGCACCAGGGGGCGCGCCGCCTTGGCATCGCCGGCGGCCACTGTCGCCTCCGCAAGCAGCGCCTTGCTTTCCGGGTGATCGAGCTGGCCGGCGACCAGTTCCTCCGCCCGCAGCCAGCGCCGTTTCGCCTCCTCCGAACTGTAGAGCTCCATATACGCGCGGCCGACTTCCGGATGCGGCGCCCGCGACCAGGCCGCCGCCAGCAGCCGCGCGGCCTTGCGCACCCGCCCCGCTACCTGCAGGCGGCGCGCCGCCTCCACCTGCGCGGCGGCAAAGCCCGGATCGGCCTTCGCCGCTTTCACCGCCCAATCGAGTGCCTCGCGCTCCAGTCCCTCCGCATCGGCCTGGCCGGCGCGCTGCAGGGCGATCACCGCGCGCTGATGCTGGGTCACTTCCTCGGGCAGGGCGCGCCGTTTGGCGCCGCGCTCCAGCGTGTCCGCCGCCGCCTCCCAGTCGCCGGCCGCTGCCTCCAGCGCCAGCCGCTCGCGCAACAGCCACTCCGTGCCCGGCCGCAGCGCCTCCGCACGGCGCGCATAGTCGAGCGCGGCCTTGCGGTCCCCGCTTCTGACCGCCGCCGTAAGCAGCCCGCGCAGACCGAGAAATTCCGTCTCCGGCCGCTCCAGCATCTCCCGATAGGCCCGTTCCGCCTGCGCCTGCTCGCCGGCCAGTTCCGCCGCCTGGGCCGTCAGCAGCAGCGTCGGCGCGCGATCCTCCAGCAGCCGCTCGGCCATGGCCGACAGGCGGCGCGCCGCCCGGCCATCGCCGGACGCAACCGCCAGCATGCCACGGGTCAGCGCCAGATACCCCTTGCGCCGGCGGGTCTCGCGCCGCGCCGCGCCGAAGGCACTCGGCCCCTGGCGCACGAACAGCCAGAACCGGTAGAGCAGCGCCATGGCGAAGGCGAAGGCCAGCGCCAGGACGACAGCGGCGGCGGCGGACGTCTCGATCCGGTAGCCGTGCCAGTCGAGGGCGAGCCGGCCCGGCGCCTCGGCAAGCCATGCAGCGCCGATGCCGAGCGCAAGGACGACCAGGACAAGAAAGATCAGCCGGATCATTGTGCGCGCGCCTTGCCGGCCAGCGAAGCGAGCGCCCGGCGCTCGAGGCTGGCCAGCGCCTGCTCGGCGGCAAGCCGTGCATCGAGCAGACCACGGTACTCCGCCGCGGCGGTGGCCGCCGGCGCGGCGAGGCGCGCCAGTTCATCGCGCGCGCCGGCCAGTTCGCCGGCGGCAAGGCGCAGTTCGACCCGGGCGGCGATGGCCTCGGCCTCGTCCCCCTCGATCTCGCCGACCCGGCGGATGGAGACGAGCGAGCGGATTCGCCCCAACGTGCGCTGCCACCAGGCATGCTCCTCGGCCGCCCGCTCGGCCGTGAGCAGCGCCGGCGCGAGCCGGGCAAAGCGTCGCGCCAGATCGCCTTCGGTCGCGACGCCGCGCGCGGCATGGGCCGAGAGCGTCGCCAGCGCCTCCGCATCCTCGACGCCGGCGCCGAGTTCACGGGCGCTTGCCAGTTCCCGCTCGAACGGCCGGCCGCGACGCAAGGTCTCGCCCAGGCGGGTCAGGGCCACGACCTGGCCGAAGGTCCGCGCTTCGGCATCGGCGCCGCGCGCGCTCTCCCGAAGCGTGCCAAGCCCGCTCTCCAGCATTGCCAGCCGCTGCTCGAAGCCCTCCAGACGCTTGGCCAGCGCATCGATGCGCTGGCCGATCGGCGCCAGATCCACCGGCTCGGCGGGCGCCACGGGGGCCAGCGGTTCGGGACGGCTTTCCAGGCGTGCCAGCCTTTCCTCCAGCCCCGACAGCGGCGCACCCGCACCTGCCAGTTCCTCAAGCCGTTTCGTCAATGCCGCGCCCGTGCCGGCCAATTCCTCGATCCGTCCTTCCAGCGCCGCGAAGCGCTCGGGCGGGACGCCAGGAGCGGGCGCGGCGGGGAGCTGGGGCGCCGGGCGGTTTTCGAGCGCGGCCAGGCGCGCCGCCAGTTCGGCAATCCGCGGATCGGGCACGGCTGGTGCAGCGCTTGCCGCCTCTCTCGGCCGGCTCAACGCCGGCTCCGCCGGGCGCGCGCCCTCGCCGGAGGCGGAGGACGTGACCGGCGCCGGCGCCAGGGTGCCTCCGGTCAGACCGGCAAGCCAGTTTCGCGCCTCCGGCGAATACCAGAGCGCAAAGGCACCGCCGGCAACGATCAGCAGGAGCAGGACAAGCCAGGTGCGGCCGCCGGAGCGGCCCTTGGCCGGCGCCTCGTCCGTAGCCTCGGTAGCAGCCGCAACACCGCCGCCGTCGGCCGCCGGGCCGGCGGGACTTTCCGGCACCCCTGCCGGCTCGGTGGTGTTCGCCTCCCTGGTCTCCTTGTCGGACAACGGCAAGTCCTCCCGCAACAATGCCAGCAAAGCATCCTGATCTGGTCGCCTCGCGATCCGGACACGCCGCCAGGGCAGACCCGCCACCGCCTCGGCGACCGCCGCGCTCAGGCACCAGGCGGTCAGGCCGGCGGCTTTCGCTTCCAGCCCCTCCGCCCGGGCAAGCCTAGCAAAGGCCCCCGCCGTGCGGGGAGAGAAAAGCAAGACCCCATCCAGCCGCCCTTGGCGCAGCAGGGCATGGCATTGCGGACTGAAGCCCGCGCGCACCACCGCCTGGTAGAGGGCAAGCCGTTCGCAATCGAAGCCTTCTTTTTCCAGCTCCCCCGTCAGATCGCCAGCCACGGTCTCGCCGGCGGGATGCAGCAGCCTGCCCCCCTCGGGGCGCAGTTCGCGGCGGACCAGCGCGGCCAGCGCCCGTGCATCCCCTTCCGCGACGCGGACATCGACGAACCCGGCCTGGCGCAGTTCCGCGGCGGTGGCGGGGCCGACGGCGAGCGCCGGCAGATCGCGGCGCGGAGAGAGCGCGGCAAAGGTTCGCGCGCCATTGCCGGAGGTGAAAAGAAGCGCCTGGACGCCATCGAGCGCAATGTCGGGCGGCGGCTCCACCGGCCGGATCTCCAGCAACGGCTCGATCGCCGCGTCGATACCCGCCGCCGCCAGCTGGGCCGCAAGCGCAGCCGCCTCGCGCTCCGGCCGGGTAACGAGGACGAACGGCCGCGCCATGAAGCTCAGGTGGCGGCGAAGAAGCCGGCGCCGCCCCGCCGCTTCAGCTCATCGCCCGCATCGCGCCCCATGGCCACGCCCGCGTCGGCCGGTCCGGCGCGTTCGCAGGCCACGACCTCGCTGCCATCGGGCCGGAGAATTTCGGCGCGCAGGCGCAACCGCCCGTCAGGGAGGATTTCCGCCAGGGCGGCGATGGGCGTGCGGCAGGACCCGTCGAGCGCAGCAAGCAATGCCCGCTCTGCGGCCACGCAGACCTCGCTCTCCCGATGTGCGAGTGGCGCGAGCAACCGGCGCGTGCGCGCATCGGCTTCGCGGCATTCCAGACCGATCGCACCCTGCGCCACCGCCGGCAGCATCTCCTCCGTCGGTATGACAGCGCTGGCCCGGTCGGCAAGGCCAAGCCGCCTCAACCCGGCCAGCGCCAGCAAGGTGGCATCGAAGCGTCCCTCGGCCAGCCGCGCAAGCCTGGTCTGCACGTTGCCGCGCAGGGTCGCCACCTGAAGATCGGGCCGGCGGTGGAGAAGCTGTGCCTGGCGGCGCAGCGAGGCGGTACCGACACGGGCGCCCGGCGCAAGCGCGCCGATCGCGGCGACGCCCGGCGCGATCAGAGCGTCGCGCACGTCTTCCCGCGGCAGGATCGCCGCGACGGAAAGTCCGGCCGGCAGGAAGGTCGGCACGTCCTTCATCGAATGGACGGCCAGGTCGATGCGGCCATCGAACAGTGCCTCCTCCAGCTCCTTGGTGAACAGGCCCTTGCCGCCAGCCTCCGCCAGCGCCCGATCCTGGATGCGGTCGCCCGTGGTCCGGATGACGACGATCTCGAGCTCCGCATCGACGAGGCCGGCATGGGCCTCGCGCAGCCTGCGCCGCGCCTCCTCCGCCTGCGCCAGGGCGAGCGGGCTGCCGCGGGTACCGATGCGGAGGATGGCTTGCGGGGTGCTGGTCATGGTGCTAATGCCCGTTATAGAGCCAACGCGGCCGGGCGGGAAACGATGATCGTACTGGGCATAGAGACGAGTTGCGACGAGACCGCCTGCGCGCTGGTGGATGCAAACCGGCAGGTTCTCGCCGAGGCGCTGCTCTCGCAGATCGACGAGCACCGGCCCTATCTGGGCGTGGTGCCGGAGATCGCCGCGCGCGCTCATATCAGCCATCTCGACGGGCTGGTGCGCGCCTGCATGCGGCAGGCCGGCCTCGATTTCGATGCGATCGACGCCGTCGCTGCCACTGCCGGTCCGGGGCTGATCGGCGGCGTCATCGTCGGCCTGCTTACCGCCAAGGGCATCGCGCTTGCCACCGGCAAGCCGCTGGTGGCGGTCAACCATCTGGAAGGGCACGCCCTCTCGCCCCGCCTCTCGCACGGGCTGCCCTTCCCCTATCTGCTGCTGCTGGTCTCGGGCGGCCACTGCCAGCTTCTCGTGGTCGAGGATGTCGGGCGCTACCGCCGCCTTGGCACCACCATCGACGATGCGGTGGGAGAGGCCTTCGACAAGACAGCCAAGCTGCTGGGGCTGGGCTATCCCGGCGGGCCGGCGGTCGAGCGGGCGGCGGGCACCGGCCGGCCGGGGCGTTTCGACCTGCCGCGGCCAATGCTGGGGCGGCCGGGTGCGGATTTCTCCTTCTCCGGCCTCAAGACGGCAGTCCGGCAGGCGCTTGCCGGGCTTCCCGCGCCCTCGGAGCAGGATCGCCGCGATCTTGCCGCCGCCTTCCAGGAGGCGGTGGCGGACGTGCTGGCGGATCGCGCCGCCAATGCGATCGCCATCTTCCGCGCCCGCCATCCTGGCGGACGCCATCTGGTCCTGGCCGGTGGCGTCGCGGCGAACATGCGCCTGCGCGAGCGTCTGGCGGAGGTGGCGCGGGCGGGCGGCCTGGAACTGATCGCGCCACCGCCCGCTCTGTGCACGGACAATGCCGCCATGATCGCCTGGGCGGGGCTCGAACACCTGCGGCTTGGGCGGCGGGATGGGCTCGACGCGCCGGCGCGGGCACGCTGGCCGCTCGATCCCACGGCGCCGCCCGCCGCCTTCGCCGGCGTCAAGGCATGAGCGCCACCGCCCTGTCCGGCCGGCAGCCCGGAAAACTCACACCTCCCGGCGATCACGGATGAACGGGTGAGCGCGAACCAGAACATCATCAACAGGACCCGCCTCGGCAGCGGGCTGGTCCTTTTCTCCTTCGTCGCCACCCACCTGATCAACCATGCCCTGGGTTTGATCGGCCTCGATGCGATGGAGGCCGGACGGGAGGTCTTCCTCCTGCTTTGGCGCAACCCGCTCGGCACCACGATCCTCTACGGCGCGCTGGCGACCCATCTTTCGCTGGTCCTCTATTCGCTTTATGCCCGGCGCAGCCTGCGGCTGATCACGGCGGGCGAGGCGGTGCAGATCACCCTCGGCCTGCTGGTGCCGCCGCTGGTCGTGGTGCATGTGCTCGCCAATCGCGGCCTGCACGAAGTCTTCGGGCTCGAGGACCGTTATGCCTACGTGCTGCTCTCGATCTGGGCCTTCGACTGGAAGGAAGGATTGCAGCAGTCCTTCGCCACCCTGGTCGCCTGGTTCCATGGCTGCATGGGGGTCAATTACTGGCTGCGGCTCAAGCCCTGGTACGAAAGCTGGCGCATGCGCCTCTACACGGCCGCGCTGCTGCTGCCGACCCTCTCGCTCGCCGGCTTCCTGTCCGGCGCGCGCGAAGCCGCGCTTCTCTATGCCGATCCGCTCTGGCGCGAACGCCACCTGAGCCTGGTGAAACTGCCCGGCCAGGCCGGCATCGACTGGGTCGCCTCGGCGAGCGCGCTCGCCTATGGGCTGATCGCGGTCATCCTCGCCGGCGTGTTCGCCGCCTGGACCATCCGGCGCCTTGCGGAGGCGCACAAGGGATTGATCACGCTGACCTACCCGGAGGGACGGCGGGTGCGTGTCAAGCCGGGCCTGAGCGTGCTCGAGGCGAGCCGCGAGGCCGGCATCCCGCACGCCTCCGTCTGCGGCGGCCGCGGCCGCTGCTCCACCTGCCGGGTGCGGACCGGCCCTGGCAGCGAGCATCTCGAACCGCCGAGCGAGGAGGAGGTGCGCGTCCTCTCGCGCGTCGGCGCGCCGGAGGCGGTGCGCCTCGCCTGCCAGATCCGCCCGCGCCATGATCTCGTGGTGACGCCGCTGCTGCCGGCCGCCGGCGCGAGCGATGCCTTTCAGCGGCCAGGCTACATGCAGGGCAGCGAGCGCGAGATCTGCATCCTGTTCGCCGATCTGCGCGGCTTCACCCGCTTTGCCGAACTGAAGCTCCCTTACGACGTCGTGTTCCTGCTCAACCAGTATTTCCGCGCCATGGGGCAGGCGGTGGAGAAGGCGGGCGGCCAGCTCGACAAGTTCATCGGCGATGGCGTCATGGCGCTGTTTGGCCTCCACAACGGATCCGCCGCCGGCTGTCGGGATGCGCTGGAGGCGGCCCGCGCCATGGCGCAGGCGCTGGAGGCGCTGAACGAGAGCCTGAAGCATGACCTGCCCGAGCCGCTGCGCATGGGCATCGGGCTGCATGCGGGGACCGTAATCGTCGGCGAGATGGGCTATGCCCGCGCCATGACGGTCACGGCGATCGGCGATGCGGTGAATACGGCAAGCCGGCTTGAAGGCCTGACCAAGGAATTTGCCGTGCAGCTCGTCGTCTCGCGCCGCGTCGCCAAGCGCGCCGGCGTGAATCTGAAGATGTTCCAGCGCCGCGAGATCGAAGTCCGCGGCCGGCGCCAGCCGATGCCGATCTACCTGGTGCCCAGCGCGCTCGATCTGCCGCCCACGGCGCCCGCACCCGAGAGCAGGCGCGCCGGCCGGCCTGAGACTCCTATCGGGCCGGCTCGCGCTTGAGCATGCTGCCGAGCGGCCGCCCGCCGAAGATGTGCACATGCAGGTGCGGCACCTCCTGGTGGGCATTGGCGCCGTTGTTGGCAAGAATGCGGTAGCCGTCCGCCTGCACGCCGAGCAGCCGCGCGGTGTCGCCGACCGCGCGGATGAAATCCGCCAGCTCCTCTTCGCTCGCCTTCGCGGTGAAGTCGTCGAGATGCACATAGGTGCCCTTGGGGATCACCAGCACATGGGTCGGCGCCAGCGGGTTGATGTCGTGAAATGCCAGGGAGTGCTTCGTCTCGTGCACCTTCCGGCAGGGAATCTCGCCGCGCAGGATGCGGGCAAACACATTGTTCGGATCGTAGCTCATGCACCCATCCACTTCCCGTCGGCCCGTTCCAGGCCTCTGACATCACTCGCGCGCGCGCTGTTTCTTCTCGTCGACGCCCGAAATGCCTTCCCGCCGTTCCAGTTCCGCCCAGACCTGCTCCGGCCTGACGCCGAGATCGGCCCAGAGCACCAGCAAATGGAAGAGCAGGTCCGCGCTCTCATCGATCAGCTCGTCCTGATGCAGCAGGCTCGCCGCGATCACCGCCTCGACGGCCTCCTCGCCCACTTTCTGCGCCAGCTTCGGCGTCCCCTTGCGGAACAGCCGCGCCACGTAGGACTGTTCGGGATCGCCGCCCCGGCGGCTTTCGATCACCTGGTAAAGGCGCCCGAGCACCGCCACATCGCCCGTTTCCGTCATGCTATCCGGCCTCCCTCACCGCGATCCCCGCTTCGCGCATGCGCGCCTTGGCTTGCGCGATGGTATATTCACCAAAGTGAAAGATCGAGGCGGCAAGCACGGCGCTGGCATGGCCTTGCAGGATGCCATCGACCAGGTGGTCGAGGCTGCCAACACCGCCCGAGGCGACGAGCGGCACCGCCACCGCGTCGGCGACGCGCCGGGTCAGCTCCAGATCGAAGCCCGAACGGGTGCCATCCCGGTCCATGGAGGTAAGCAGGATCTCGCCGGCGCCGAGTTCGACCATGCGCATTGCCCAGGCGATTGCATCGAGCCCGGTCGGGCGCCGCCCGCCATGGGTGAAGATCTCCCATTTCTCCGGCCCCGTCTGCTTGGCGTCGATCGCGACCACGATGCATTGCGCGCCGAACTTGGCCGAAGCCTCGCGCACGAATTCGGGGCGGTCGACCGCGGCGGTATTGATGGACACCTTGTCGGCACCGGCCAGCAGCAGGCGGCGCACATCCTCCACTGTGCGCACGCCGCCCCCCACGGTGAGCGGCATGAAGCAGACTTCGGCCGTGCGCGCGACGACATCGTAGAGCGTGTCGCGGCGCTCGTGGCTCGCCGTGATGTCGAGGAAGCAGAGCTCGTCGGCCCCTTGCGCATCATAAAGGCGGGCCTGCTCGACAGGGTCGCCGGCATCCCTGAGGCCGACGAAGTTCACGCCCTTGACGACCCGGCCGTCCTTGACGTCGAGGCAGGGAATGATGCGGACTTTCAGCATCGTCTCCTCACGCCGCCGCCAGCGCCAGCGCCGCGGCCGGGTCGATGCGTCCATCATAGAGCGCGCGGCCGACGATGACGCCCTCGATGCCGCTGGTCCGCTCGGCCTTCAGCCGCTCCAGGTCGGCGAGCGAGCCAACCCCGCCCGAAGCGATGACCGGTGTCGTGACGGCGCGGGCGAGCGCCGCCGTTGCCTCGGCATTGACCCCGCCCAGCAACCCGTCGCGGTCGATGTCGGTATAGACGATGGCCGCAGCGCCGGCATCCTCGAAGCGGCGGGCGAGATCGAGCACGGCGATTTCCGACTGCTCCGCCCAGCCGGCAACCGCGACCTTGCCGCCACGTGCGTCGAGGCCGAGAGCGACCCGGCCCGGAAACAGCCGGCAGGCTTCGCGCACGAGGTGCGGTTCGCGCACCGCCAGCGTGCCGAGGATGACCCGCGCCACCCCCTGCGAAAGCCAGCGCTCTATCGTGGCGAGATCGCGAATGCCGCCGCCAAGCTGGACCGGGAGACCGGTCGCCGCGAGGATCGCCGCCACCGCCTCGGCATTCACCGGTCGTCCGGCGAAGGCACCGTTCAGGTCGACCACATGCAGCCAGCGAAAACCCGCTTCGGCGAAGGCCCGCGCCTGGGAAGCGGGCTCGCGGTTGAAGATGGTGGCGCGCGCCATCTCGCCTTTCTCGAGACGGACGCAGGCGCCGTCCTTAAGGTCGATTGCAGGGTAGATGTTCATGCCGCGCCCTTGAGCCATTTGGAGTAGAAATAGCCATCGACATATCGGCCATCGACCCGGGCATAGCGCGGCTTTACGCCCCAGCGCCTGAAGCCGGCACTTTCGTAAAGGGCAATCGCCGCTTCCTGCGTGGCGCGGACATCGAGGTCGAGCATTTCGAAACGCTGCGCGCGCGCCGATTCCTCGACCGCGTTCAACAGCCCGCGCGCCAGGCCATGGCCGCGCGCCCAGGGTGCGATGAAGAAGGTCGAAAGAGTCGCGACATGGCTGCCTGCTTCGTTGTTGGGCGGCGGCTTGAGAAGCTGGGCGGTGCCGACCACATTGCCATCGAGGCGCGCCAGGTAGAGTTCGCGCTCGGGCACCAGCAGGACACCGCGCCAATAGGCCTCCAGCACCCGGCGCGGCGGCGGCTTGAGCCAGCCGAAGCCGTTGCCGTCGAGGATCGCCTCGTCGGTCGCCTCGCAGAGATCCTGCAGCTCACGGTCGGAAAATGAAGTGATACGGTCGACTTTCGCGGTGGTCATGCGTCCCTCATGGCCGCCAGGCAAGAAACGCGGAAATGAACGCAAGTCCCGTCGCCTGGCTCTTCTCCGGATGGAACTGGGTCCCGATCATGTTGTCCCGCCCGAAGATGGCGCCGACCGGCCCGCCGTAATCGACCTCGGCCAGCAGATGTGCCGGCGTTGCCGGCACCAGGTGATAGCTGTGCACGAAATAGGCATGGTCGCCACTGGCGATCCCGGCCAGCACCGGATGCGGCGAGCGCAGGCGCAGTTCGTTCCAGCCCATGTGCGGAATCTTGAGCGCCGGATCGGTCGGGCTGAGCCGCACGACATCCCCCGCGATCCAGTCGAAGCCCGCGTGCTCGCCATGTTCGAGACCGCGGCTTGCCATGAGCTGCATGCCGACGCAGATGCCGAGGAACGGCCGGCCGCGCCGGCGGACGGCCTCCTCCAGCGCCTGCCACATGCCGGGCAAAGCGCGGAGGCCGGCACGGCAGTCGCCGAAGGCACCGACCCCTGGCAGGACGATACGCCCGGCGCGCGCCACGTCCTCCGGATCGGACGTCACCTTGACCGCGAGCCGATGTCCGCCCTCGCGCGCCGCGCGCTCGAAGGCCTTGGCGGCCGAGCGCAGGTTGCCCGAGCCGTAATCGATGATGGCGACGCTCACGGCTGCAAGGCCAGGACGCGGCCGGCCAGCTTCTCGAGCGAGCGCTTCTCCGCCTCGCCCTCGTCGCGCGCGACCACCAGCTCCACAAGCCGATAGCCCCGGCGCAGCAGCGTCCAGCGGCGCAGGTCGTTGCCATGCCAGCCGACGAGCAGGGCAAGTACCAGGCTGGCGAGCAGTTGCTGCGCCGGATTGACGCCGAACAGCGCAAGCGCGCCGGCGAGCAGGATGTTGGCCCCCAGATAGCCGAGCAGCGCCAGCCAAAGCCGGTGCCAGAGGAACCAGACCGGACCGAACAGGAATGCCGGCCAGCAGAAGCCTTCCTTGACCAGAACGATATCGGGCTCGCCGCGTCCATTGCCGCGCGCGGCCACGCTCCAGATGCGCATCATCGCCTCCTAGAGGCTGCCGCCCAGCACGCCCTTCGTCGAAGGCACGGCATCGGCGCGGCGCGGGTCGATCTCGATCGCCTGGCGCAGCGCGCGCGCCAGGCCCTTGTAACAGCTCTCGACGATATGGTGGTTGTTCTCGCCGTAGAGATTCTCCACATGCAGCGTGATGCCGGCGGACTGGGCGAAGGCCTGGAACCATTCCTTGAACAGCTCGGTGTCCATCTCGCCGAGCTTGGGCCGGGAGAATGCGACTTTCCAGACCAGGTAGGGCCGGTTCGAGCAGTCGAGCGCGACGCGGGTCAGCGTCTCGTCCATCGGCACCAGCGCGTCGCCATAACGGCGGATTCCGGCCCGCTCGCCAAGCGCCTGCGCCACCGCCTCGCCGATGACGATGCCCGTATCCTCCGTGGTGTGGTGGTAGTCGATATGCAGATCGCCCTTGGCCTCGATCGCGATGTCGATCAGGCTGTGGCGGGAGAGCTGCTCGAGCATGTGGTCAAGGAATCCGATGCCGGTCGCCACCTTGTAGGTGCCACTGCCGTCGAGATTGATCGCAGCCCGGACCAGGGTTTCCTTGGTCCGCCGCTCGACCTGAGCCTGGCGCATGTCGCCCTCCGTGCGGAATCGAGGGCGGTATAGCAGGAAGGCAGCGGCCGCGCCAGCCCGGACGGGCTTGAACGGCGACGCGAAATCGCCACATCCTGTGTTCCCGCCAGCCGGCGCAACCCGAGGCAACCGGAAATCCACATGTCGGAACAGTCCAACTCCCCTGTGCAATGGCATGGCACGACCATTCTCTGCCTCCGCAAAGGAGGCCGCGTGGTGGTCGCCGGGGACGGCCAGGTCTCGCTCGGGCAGACCGTGATCAAGTCGAACGCGCGGAAGGTGCGCCGCATCGGCGATGGCCAGGTGCTGGCCGGCTTCGCCGGCGCCACCGCCGATGCTTTTACCCTGTTCGAGCGGCTCGAGGCCAAGCTCGAGAAACATCCGGGCCAGCTCACCCGCGCCTGTGTCGAACTGGCCAAGGACTGGCGGACCGACCGCTATCTGCGCCGGCTCGAGGCGATGATGGCCGTCGCCGACCGCGAGGTGAGCCTGGTGCTGACCGGCACCGGCGATGTGCTGGAGCCCGAGGATGGCCTGATCGGCATCGGCTCCGGCGGCTCGTTCGCCCTGGCGGCGGCACGCGCCATGATCGACCGCGACGACATGGACGCCGAGGCGATGGCGCGGCGCGCACTGGAGATCGCGGCCGACATATGCGTCTATACCAACCGCAACATCCTGATCGAAAGTCTCTAGTCCATGAGCACCGATGCGCCGAGCTTCAGCCCGCGCGAGATCGTATCCGAACTCGACCGTTTCATCGTCGGCCAGCAGGAGGCCAAGCGCGCGGTGGCGGTGGCACTCCGCAACCGCTGGCGCCGCCAGCAACTCGCGCCGGAATTGCGCGAGGAAGTGCTGCCCAAGAACATCCTGATGATCGGCCCGACCGGCGTCGGCAAGACCGAGATCTCGCGTCGGCTGGCGCGACTCGCCCAGGCCCCGTTCCTGAAAGTCGAGGCGACGAAGTTCACCGAGGTCGGCTATGTCGGCCGGGATGTCGAGCAGATCGTGCGCGATCTGGTCGAGGTCGCCATCGCCATGGTGAAGGAGCGCAAGCGCCGCGAGGTCACCTCGCGCGCCGAGCAGCGGGCCGAGGAACGGGTGCTCGATGCCCTGGTCGGCGAGAATGCCGGAGCGGAGACGCGCCAGAAGTTCCGCAAGATGCTGCGCGAGGGCCAGCTCGACCAGCGCGAGATCGAATTACAGGTGGCCGATACCGGCCTCGGCGGCATGCCGAACTTCGAGATCCCCGGCATGCCCGGCGCGCAGATCGGGATGATCAACCTGAACGAGATGCTGGGCAAGGCGTTCGGCCAGCGCACGCGCCCGCGACGCATGAACGTCGCCGAAAGCTATGAGGTGCTGCTGCAGGAGGAGAGCGAGAAGCTGCTCGACCAGGAAGCGGTGGTCAAGGATGCCATCGCCGCCGTCGAGCAGAACGGCATCGTTTTCATCGACGAGATCGACAAGATCTGCGCGCGCAGCGAATTCAAGGGCGGTGCCGATGTCAGCCGCGAGGGCGTGCAGCGCGACCTGCTGCCCCTCATCGAGGGGACGTCGGTCGCCACCAAGCATGGCGCGGTCAAGACCGACCATATTCTCTTCATCGCATCCGGTGCCTTCCATATCGCGAAGCCTTCCGACCTGCTGCCCGAACTGCAGGGGCGCCTGCCGATCCGCGTCGAGCTGAAGGCGCTCTCGAAAGAGGACCTGCGGCGCGTCCTGGTCGAGCCGGAAGCCTCGCTGCTCAAGCAGTACCGGGCGCTGATGCAGACCGAGGGCGTCACGCTCGATTTCACCGACGACGGCATCGAGGAGCTCGCGGAGATCGCCGTGCAGGTCAATTCCGGGGTGGAGAATATCGGTGCGCGGCGGCTGCACACGATCATGGAGAAGGTGCTG
The DNA here is from genome assembly GCA_026126215.1 of Alphaproteobacteria bacterium. Taxonomy (GTDB): domain Bacteria; phylum Pseudomonadota; class Alphaproteobacteria; order Ferrovibrionales; family Ferrovibrionaceae; genus JAHCJQ01. The sequence continues at coordinate 15,051 of JAHCJQ010000012.1, read as the reverse complement.
GAGGAGATATCCTTCGCCGCCGCCGACCGTTCCGGCCACACGGTGACCATCGACCGCGACTATGTGCGCCGCCATGTGGGCGAGCTGGCGCGCAACGCCGACCTTTCCAAGTTCATTCTCTGAGGCCGTGGCGGCGCAGCACCTCGGCCAGTTCGTCGAGCGCCCCATCGGGCAATGCGCCGATCGCCTCGGCGAGGCGGTTGGCGAGCCGCGTCGCCTTCGGGTTCATGCCCGACGTGTCGATCACCACCCGCGGATGGGAGAGTTCGGCCAGGCGCTGCAGTTCCTCCGCCTCGTCCCAGATGATGTTGAAATAGGCGCAGATATGCTGCACCAGCATGAAGGTCGGGCGGCCGCGATGACCATGTTCCAGCGCCGAGAGATAGGCGGAGGAAACGCCGATGTCGGACGCCATGCGCTTGAGGCTGATGCCGCGCTCGCGGCGCAGCTCGCGCAGTCGCTGGCCGAAGGGCGTCATGCGCCGCGCTCGCGCCGGCGGCGCAGCAGCAGATAGAGCGCCCCCTCGCCGCCGTCGCGCGGCCGCGCGGGCGCATGCGCCAGCACCAGCGCCCGGTTCGGCGCCTCGGCGAGCCAGCGCGGCACGGCGCGGCGGATGGCGCCTTCCCCGCCCCGCCCCTTGCCGGTGATGACGATGATGCAGCGCTTGCCCGCGCCCTGAGCCCGGCTGAGGTAGTGGCGCAGCGCCGGATGCGCCTCCGCCAATGTCATGCCGTGCAGGTCGATGCGGCCCTCGATCGGCAGCTCGCCGCGTGCAAGCCTTCGCTGCGTCGCGCTGTCGAGACCCGGCCGCGGCTCGCGCCTGGAGCCGGGGACGGCAATGGGCGCCGGCGGCGCCGACCGGAGCGCCTTTGGCGCGGGCGCGACCTCGGCACGCGCGGGCAATGGGGGCGGCGCTGCTGGCGGCAATGATGCCGGTGGCTGTGGGCGGGAACGGGCGAGAGGGCGCGCATCCTTCGTCGCGGCGCGCCAGAGCGCCTCCTCCTCCGGCGTCAGGCGGCGTCCACGCTTCGGTTCAGTGCGCCTCGTCATCGACAAGGACCACATGCAGCCGGCGCGGACCATGCGCGCCGAGTATGAGCGTCTGTTCGATATCGCCGGTGCGCGAGGGGCCCGTCACCAGGTTGACGGTGCGCGGCATGAACAGGCCATCCTCGCGGCCGGCCGCGGCGCGCAGCCGGGCGAAAGCCGTCTCGTAGTCGCCCACCACCTGCGAGGAGCGCAGCACGGCGATATGGGTATCGGGCATGAAGTTGATGGTCGCCGGGCGCGCCGCCCCCGATGCGAACATCAGCGTGCCTGTCTCGGCGATACCGGCGAAGGCCGGCGTCAGCCCGACCAGGTCCTCGGGCGCCGCTCGCCCGCGATGGAGCGTGAGCAGCGGCCTTCGGTCCCACGGAATGGCGTCGAGTTCCGGGTCCGGCGACATGCGGATCGTGGTAGGCAGGTTGCGCGCGGCCAGATACTCCGCGACTGCATCCGGTACTTCCGCCAGCGAGGAAACCCGGGCCACGGTGGCATCGAGCTTCTCGGCCATCGCCTGGAACAGCACCACTTGCTCGGCATGGGGAAGCCGCGCGCGCTTGGGGATCAGGTTCGGCCGCGGACTGGCCAGCCGCGCCTGCAACGCGGCGCGTTCCTCGCCGAGGCGCGGGCCACGGCCCAGCGAACGGCGGATGCCGCGCAGGATCTTCTCGCGCGCCTCGCTCACTTGCGCGCCCCCCGCCGCGCCGCCCAGAGTTCCTGGAAGGTGCGCCCCTGAGGTGCCGGCAGATCGCGCCCCGCCGTCCAGCCGCCGGCGAAGGGCAGGCTGGAAAGGCGCCCCTCCCGCCGTCCAAGCCAGGCCAGCAGGCGCATGGCAAGGCGCGCGCCGGCACGGTAGAGGGCCGGGCGCATCGCGACCCAGGCCCAGAGGCGGATGCCGAAACGCTGCTGGGGCGGCGTCACGGCGCTCTCGAACGCCCGCTCGCGCCAGTGGCGCATGATGTCGGGGAGCGGAATGCGCATCGGACAGACGCTCTCGCAGCGGCCGCAGAAGGTCGAGGCGTTGGGCAGGTGCTGCGCCTCCTCGATGCCCAGGAAGTGCGGGTCGAGCGCGGCGCCGATCGGTCCGGGATAGACCCAGCCATAGGCATGGCCGCCGACCGAATGGTAGACCGGGCAATGGTTCATGCAGGCCCCGCAGCGGATGCAGCGCAGCAGGTCCTGCATTTCGGTACCGAGCAGGTCCGAGCGGCCATTATCGAGCAGCACCACATGGAACTGCTCCGGTCCGTCCAGATCGCCGGCACGCTTCGGGCCGGTGGAGAAGGTGGTGTAGGAGGAAAATTCCTGTCCGGTGGCCGAGCGCGCCAAGACGCGCAGGATGGTGGAGACGTCCTCGAGCGTCGGTACCACCTTTTCTATCGAGGTGATGACCACATGCACGCGCGGCAGCATCTGCGTCAGGTCGCCGTTACCCTCGTTGGTGACGATGATGGTCGAGCCGGTCTCGGCGATCAGGAAGTTGGCGCCGGTGATGCCAACATCGGCATCGATATATTTCTGGCGCAGGATCTCGCGTGCCTCGTTGACCAGGGCCTGCGGATCCGTCACCCGCTCCTCGCGGCCATATTTGCGGTGATGCTGGTGAAAGAGTTCGGTGACCTGCTCCTTGGTCTTGTGCAGCGCCGGGCCGATGATGTGGGAGGGCGGCTCGTCGGCAAGCTGGATGATGTATTCACCGAGATCGGTCTCGACCGGCTCGATGCCGTTCTCCTCCAGGAAGGGGTTGAGGGCGATTTCCTCGGCGATCATCGACTTGCCCTTGGTCGCCGTCCTCGCCCCGACCGCCTGGCAGATGGAGAGGATGGTTTCGCGCGCCTGGCGTGGGGTCGCACACCAGTGCACATGGCCACCCTGCGCCTTTACCTGCGCCTCGAAACGCTCGAGGTAGAAGTCGAGATTGCCGAGCACGTGGTTCTTGATGGCAAGCGCCTCGTCGCGCAGGGCATCGAATTCCGGAAGCTCGGCAACCACGGCGGCGCGGCGGACTATGGCACCGCTTTCCATGCGTTTGAGCGCCTTGCGCAGATTCTCGTCGGCATGCGCCTTCGCCGTGTTCTTCCGGAAATTGCGGCTGGTGACCGGAAAGGCGCTCATCTCACCCTCCCCCTTCGCCGATCGCCGGCTCGTCGGTCATGCCGGCAAGCACTTCCGCGACATGGCGCACCTTGACGCTCGCGCCCTCGCGCTTGAGCCGCCCGGCCATGTTGAGCAGGCAGCCCATGTCGCCGGCCAGCAGCAGCGAGGCGCCGGTCGCGACGATGTCGGCCGTCTTCTTGGCGACGATGTCGGTCGAGATTTCCGGATACTTGACGCAGAAGGTCCCGCCGAAGCCGCAGCAGACCTCTGCGCCCGGCAGCTCCTTCAGCTCCAGGCCATCGACCTTGGCGAGCAGCCGGCGCGGCTGCGCCTTGATGCCGAGTTCGCGCAGGCCCGAGCAGCTGTCGTGATAGGTGGCGCTCGTCGCCAGGCTGGCACGCACATTCTCGAAACCCAGAACGTCGACGAGAAACGAGGTCAGCTCGAACGTCCGCCGCGCCAGATCCTCGGCCGCGTCCTTCATCGCCGGGTCGCCGGCAAGAAGTGCGGGGTAATGGTCCTTCAGCATGCCGCCGCAGGAACCCGACGGCACCACCACGTAATCGAAGCCGCGAAAGGCCTCGATAACCTGGCGGGCAATGGCCATCGCATCCGGCCGGTCGCCCGAATTGTAGGCAGGCTGGCCGCAGCAGGTCTGCGCTTCCGGCACGACGACCTCGCAGCCGGCATCCTCCAGCAGCTTGACGGCGGCAAAGCCGACCGTGGGGCGGTAGAGGTCGACGAGGCAGGTGACGAACAGGCCGACCCTCGGCCTGCCCCCCGCCGCGCCAGCCGGCGCCCCACCGGACATGTCAGCGAACCGCTTCGTAGGCGGCCAGCGCCGCCAGGTTGACCAGGTCGGACACGGTGGAATTCATCGGCGCGATCTGCACCGGCTTCGACATGCCGATCAGCAGCGGCCCGATCACATTGCCGCCGCCCAGTTCCTGCAGGATCTTGTAGGACGTGTTCGCCGTGTGCAGCGCCGGCATGACGAGAACGTTGGCCGGGCCGGACAGGCGGCAGAAGGGATAATTGCGCATCAGGTCCGGATTGAGCGCCACGTCCGCCGACATCTCGCCATCGCACTCGAAATCGAGTTCGCGCGATTCGAGAATGCGCATCGCCTCGCGGATGCGCTCCGCGGTCTCGCGCATCGGATTGCCGAAATTCGAGAAGGAGAGGACGGCAACGCGCGGCTCGTGGCCCATCTGGCGCGCCACCTTGGCGCTCTGGATGGCAATGTCGGCAAGCTCGATGGGCGAGGGCCGTTCATGCACGGTGGTATCGGCCACGAACACCGTCCGTCCCTTGGTGACGTAAATGGCCAGGCCGAAGACGCGGTGTTTGGGCTTCGGGTCGATCACCTTGCGGATCTCGGAATAGGCGTCCGACCAGTTCCGCGTCAGCCCGGTCACCATGGCGTCGGCATCGCCCATCGCCACCATGCAGGCGGCGAACACGTTGCGGTCCTGGTTCACCATGCGCAGGCAGTCGCGCTGCAGGTAGCCGCGCCGCTGCAGGCGGCGGTAGAGGAAGTCCAGATAGACATGGCGCTTGCCCGAGCGGCGCGCGGAATGCACCTCGAGCGGCTCGACCGAGCCCAGGCCCATGCGCTGCACCGCCTGCTGGATCAGTTCCTCGCGCCCGACCAGCACCGGCGTGCCATAGCCGGCATTGCGGAAGGCGATGGCGGCGCGGATCACTTTCTCCTCCTCGCCCTCGGCGAAGACCACGCGCTTCGGGTTGGCCACCACCTGGTCCATGATGAGCTGCAGCGAGTCCGCCGTCGGATCGAGGCGGGCGCGCAGCGCATGGCGATAGGCGCCGAAGTCGGTAAGCGGCTTGCGCGCCACGCCACTCTTCATCGCCGCGCGGGCCACTGCCAGCGGCACGCTCGAGATCAGCCGCGGATCGAAGGGAACGGGAATGATGTATTTCGGTCCGTATTGCGGCCGCTCGCCCTTGAAGGCGGCGGCGACCTCGTCGGGCACGTCCTCGCGCGCAAGCTTGGCCAGCGCCTCGGCCGCCGCGATTTTCATCTCGTCGTTGATCGTGCTCGCCCGCACATCGAGCGCGCCACGGAAGATGTAGGGAAAGCCCAGCACGTTGTTGACCTGGTTCGGATAGTCCGAACGGCCGGTGGCGACGATGGCATCGCCCCGCACCGCGGCCACTTCCTCGGGCATGATTTCCGGATCGGGATTGGCCATGGCGAAGATGATCGGCTTGGCCGCCATGCCCTGGACCATTTCGGGCGTCAGCGCGCCCTTGACCGAAAGGCCGAAAAAGCCGTCGGCGCCCTTCAGCGCCTCGGCCAGGGTGCGCGCGGGCGTATCGACCGCATGCGCGGATTTCCACTGGTTCATGCCCTCGGCGCGGCCCTTGTAGACCACGCCCTTGGTGTCGCAGAGGATCGCGTTCTCCGGCGGCAGTCCCATGGCCTTCATCAGTTCGATGCAGGCGATACCGGCGGCGCCCGCGCCGTTGATCACGAGCCGGCAGTTCTTCAGCGTGCGCCCGGTGAGGTCGAGCGCGTTGATCAGGCCCGCCACGGCCACGATGGCGGTGCCATGCTGGTCGTCATGAAAGACCGGGATGTCCATCATTTCGCGCAGCCGCTGCTCGATGATGAAGCATTCCGGGGCCTTGATGTCCTCGAGATTGATGCCGCCGAAGGAGGGGCCGAGGAAGCGGACGCAATTGACGAACTCGTCCACGTCCTCGGTGGCCACTTCCAGATCGATCGAGTCCACGTCGCCGAAACGCTTGAACAGCACCGCCTTGCCTTCCATTACCGGCTTGGAGGCGAGCGCGCCGAGATTGCCGAGGCCAAGGACCGCCGTGCCATTCGAGATCACCGCCACCATGTTGCCGCGCGAGGTGTAGTCGTAGGCGGTGTTGGGTTCCTTGGCGATCACCAGGCAGGGCGCGGCGACACCGGGAGAATAGGCGAGCGAAAGATCGTGCTGCGTCGCCATCGGCTTGGTCGGGCGAACTTCGAGCTTGCCCGGCTGGCCCTGCTGGTGGAAGGCGAGCGCCTCCTCATACAGGCTGTGGAACTTGCTGTCGCTCATGGGGTTTTTGGCTGTCTCCTCGGCAAGAGAGAGCACCTTAAGGCCAGCGCCGGACGACGGTCAAAGGCAATTCTGCCACGAAAGCCCGGCGAGGACCCCGCCGCGCCCGCCGGAGGCGCCCGGGCGCGGGGCTGGCCTCCGGGCGCGCTTCTCGCTAGGTTCTGCCGCCATGCAGGAAACCAGCCCGCCGCCAGAGGAGAATGCCGGCACGACGCCGCTGATGGCGCAGTATCTCGCCATCAAGGCGTCTCATCCGGACAGCCTGCTCTTCTATCGGATGGGCGACTTCTATGAGCTGTTCTTCGATGATGCGGTGACCGCGGCGCGCGCACTCGACATCGTGCTGACACGGCGCGGGAAGCATAATGGCGAAGATATACAGATGTGCGGCGTGCCGGTGCATGCCGCCGACGCCTATCTGGCGCGCCTGATCCGCGGCGGTTTCAAGGTCGCCGTCTGCGAGCAGGTGGAGGATCCGGCGGAGGCCCGCAAGCGCGGCGCCAAGGCCGTTGTGCGCCGCGACGTCGTGCGGCTGGTCACGCCGGGCACCCTGACCGAGGAGACCCTGCTCGATGCAAGGCGTCGCAATTACCTCGCCGCGCTCGGCCGGTCGGAGGGGCGGTATGCCATCGCCTGGGTCGATATCTCGACCGGCGACCTGGCCGCCGCGTCGCTGGCGCCTGCCGCCATCGGCGCCGCGCTGGCACGGATCGATCCGGGCGAGCTTCTGCTGCCCGACAGCCTGCTCGACCATCCGGACCTGGCGCCGGCGCTCGCCGATTTCCGCCCGCGGCTGACGCCCTTGCCGGCAAGCCGGTTCGACAGCCAGTCCGGTCAGGCACGGCTCAAGGACCTGTTTGGCCTGGCCACACTCGACGGGCTCGGCGGCTTCGCTCGCCCGGAACTCGCCTCGCTCGGCGCCCTGGTCGGCTATGTCGAGCTGACCCAGAAGGGCCGACTGCCGATCCTCAAGCCACCGGCGAATGAGACAGACGCGGCCGCCATGGCCATCGACGGCGCAACGCGGCGCAACCTCGAGATGACACAGACGCTATCGGGTTCGCGCAGGGGCAGTCTTCTCGACACGATCGACCGGACGGTGACGGGCGCCGGCGCCCGGCTGCTTGCGGAACGGCTGTCCGCGCCGCTGACCGATCCGGCACGCATCGGCGCCCGGCTCGACCAGGTGGGCGCGCTGCTGGCAGATCAGGCCCTGCGCCGGCGCCTGCGCGATGTGCTTGGCCGCTGCCCAGATCTCGAGCGGGCCCTCTCGCGGCTCTCGCTGGGCCGGGGCGGCCCGCGCGACCTGGCGGCGATCCGCGACGGGCTTGCCGCGACGCGGAACCTGCGCGACCTCATCGCCGCCGCCCTGCCGCCGCCCCCGCTCGGAGCGCTCGCCGAGCGGCTCGGCCTGCACGGCGACCTGGTTGCCGAACTCGACCTCGCGCTGGCGGCGGATCTGCCGCTGCTCGCGCGCGACGGGGGCTTCATTGCCCCTGACTACAGGCCGGAGCTCGACAACCTGCGGCTGCTGCGCGACGAAAGCCGGCGCCACATCGCCGCCTTGCAGGCCCGCTATGCCGAGGAGACCGGCGTGCCGGGCCTCAAGGTGCGGCACAACAACGTGCTTGGCTATTACATCGAAGTCACGCCACGCCATGCGGAACGCATGGGCGAGGGTTTCATCCATCGCCAGACCATGGCGAACGCCGTGCGCTATTCGACCGTCGAACTGGGCGAACTCGCCGGGCGGATCTCGGAAGCGGCCGACCGGGCGCTGGCGCTCGAGCTGGAACTGTTCGACGAGCTCGCCCGCCTCGTCATCGGGCAGGCGCGGCCGGTCGCCGCCGCCGCGGCCGCCATCGCCGAGATCGACGTCGCCGCCTCGCTGGCCGAACTGGCGGCGGAGCGGCGCTGGTGCCGCCCGGAGATCGACGCCTCCGACACCTTCCGCATCGTCCAGGGCCGCCATCCGGTGGTCGAGGCCGCGCTGGAGGCGGCGCAGGCCGGACCTTTCGTGCCCAACGACTGCGACCTGGGTGAGGCCAGCCGGCTCTGGCTGCTGACCGGCCCCAACATGGCCGGGAAAAGCACTTTCCTGCGCCAGCAGGCGGTTATTGCCCTGCTCGCCCAGATGGGCAGCTACGTGCCGGCGGAAGCGGCCCATATCGGCATCGTCGACCGGCTGTTCAGCCGGGTCGGCGCCGCCGACGACCTGGCGCGCGGCCGTTCGACCTTCATGGTGGAGATGGTGGAGACCGCCGCCATCCTGAACCAGGCCGGACCGCGTGCCCTCGTCATCCTCGACGAGATCGGACGCGGCACCGCGACCTATGACGGCCTTTCCATCGCCTGGGCCACGGTCGAGCACCTGCACGACGTCAACCGTTCGCGCGCGCTCTTCGCCACGCACTATCACGAACTGACCGCCCTCGCTGAGCGGCTGCCGCGGCTGGTCAACCGCACCATGCGCATCAAGGAATGGCAGGGCGAGGTGATCTTCCTGCACGAAGTCACCGCGGGCGCGGCAGACCGGTCCTACGGCATACAGGTGGCGAAGCTCGCCGGCCTGCCGGCTCCGGTGGTGCGTCGCGCCGGGGAAGTGTTGCAGGCGCTGGAGCAGGCCGGCCAGACCGGCGCCACAGCCCGTCTCGCGGACGAACTGCCGCTCTTCCAGGCGCGGGCCGTACGCGAGGAAGCCCGCGCCGCGCCATCGCCGGTCGAGACGGCGCTGGCCGGAGCATTGCTCGACGAACTGACGCCGCGCCAGGCGCTGGAACTGCTCTACCAGCTCAAGGCACTTCTGGAGAAAAAATCCGGCTGAGCCTCGTCAATAAAGGCGCGTGCGATAGGATTCCTCGAGCCGGCGGTCGGCATCCTCTGCCTTTTCGAGCCCGGTCTGGTCGGCGACCATCTGGCCGAGGGTCGGCAGGCGGCTGCGTTCGATACGATGTTCCGCGCCCCACAGCCGGGCCCGTTTGAGCGCCTTGGCGCAGTGCAGGTAGCATTCCTCGACTTCGACGATCAGCGCCGAGCGCGGCGGCTTGCCCTGCACCGCCATGCCGGCGAGCAGATCGGCATCGAGGCTGATGCGCGCCCGACCATTGACGCGCAAGGTCTCCTCCACGCCGGGAATGAAGAAGATCAGTCCGACGCGCGGATTGTCCTGGATGTTGCCGAGCGAATCGAGGCGGTTGTTGCCCGGCCGGTCGGGAATGGCCAGGGTCCTCTCGTCGATCACCCGCACGAAGCCCGGCGGATCGCCGCGCGGGCTGACATCCTGGCTGCCATCGCCCCGCGAGGTGCCAATGACGAGAAAGGGCGAGAGCGCGATGAAGTTGCGGCAATGGCGGTCGAGTGCCGGCAGGCACTTCGCCACCGCGATCCGCGACGGCGCGTCGTAGATCTCGCGCAGCTTCACATCCTTGTCCATGTCGCTTCCCCCCGGTCCCTGCCTTCACGATTCCCGGTCGTCGATATCGCGCGCCAGCACCTCGCGCTTGCCCACATGGTTCGGCTTGCCGACCACGCCTTCCGCCTCCATCTGGTCGACGATGCGGGCGGCGCGGTTATAGCCGATCTGGAAATGCCGCTGGATGAAGCTGGTGGACGCCTTGCGCTCGCGGCAGACCAGTGCAACCGCCTGGTCATAGAGCTCGTCATGCTCGCCATTGCCCCCGCCCATGCCCGGCAGGCCGCCGCCCTCGGGCTCCTCTGTCACCGCCTCCAGATAGGTGGGCTCGCCCTGGTCCTTGAGGAACTTGACGACCTTCTCCACCTCGGCATCCGAGACGAACGGCCCATGCACGCGCGTGATGCGGCCGGCACCGGGCATGAAGAGCATGTCGCCGGCGCCAAGAAGCTGCTCGGCGCCCTGCTCGCCGAGGATGGTGCGGCTGTCGATCTTCGAGGTGACCTGGAAGCTGATGCGGGTCGGAAAGTTGGCCTTGATGGTGCCGGTGATGACATCGACCGAGGGACGCTGCGTCGCCATCACCAGATGGATGCCGGCGGCGCGCGCCATCTGGGCGAGGCGCTGCACCGACGCTTCGATGTCCTTGCCCGCCACCATCATCAGGTCGGCGAACTCGTCGACGATGATGACGATGAGCGGCAGCGGCGTGAGGTCGAGCTGGCGCTCCTCGAAGATGGGCTTGCCGGTGCCCGGATCGAAGCCGGTCTGCACCGTGCGCGCCAGCTTCTCGTCCTTCTCGCGCGCCTCGCGCAGCCGCTCGTTGTAGCCGATGATGTTGCGCACGCCCAGTTCCGACATCTTGCGGTAGCGGTCCTCCATCTCCCGCACCGCCCATTTCAGCGCCACCACCGCCTTGCCGGGTTCGGTCACCACCGGCGCCAGCAGGTGCGGCACGCCGTCATAGACCGAGAGTTCCAGCATCTTCGGATCGATCATGATCAGCCGGCACTGCTCGGGCGCGAGGCGGTAGAGCAGCGAGAGGATCATGGTGTTGACGCCGACCGACTTGCCCGAGCCGGTAGTTCCGGCGATCAGCAGGTGCGGCATGCGGGCAAGATCGGCAATGACCGGCGCGCCGCCGATATCCTTGCCAAGCGCCAGCGTCAGCTTCGACGTCGTGTTCTGGTATTCCGGCGAGGCCAACAGTTCGCGCAGCAGCACGGTTTCGCGTTTGGCGTTGGGCAGCTCGATGCCGATGGCGTTGCGCCCGGGAATGACGGCGACGCGCGCCGAGACGGCGCTCATCGAGCGGGCGATATCGTCGGCCAGGCCGATGACGCGCGAGGATTTCGTGCCCGGCGCCGGTTCGAGTTCGTAGAGCGTCACCACCGGGCCGGGGCGGACCTTGGTGATCTGGCCCTGCACGCCGAAATCGTTGAGCGTCGATTCAAGCAGTCGCGCATTCTGTTCCAGCGCCTCCTCGTTGACCTTCTCCTTGCGCGTCTCGACCGGCGCGCTCAGCAGGGAAAGGGGCGGCAGCTTGTGTTCGTTCGATTGCTGGAGATGCAACGCGGGCTGGCGCTCGGCGGGGCTGCGCCGCGGCTTGCGCGCCGCCTCGACGCGCGGCGCGGCGCGGCGCGGCGCCTCGTCCTCGTCATCCTCGTCCGCTTCCTCTCCCGCATTCGGCGCGGTCTCGAGCCTGGGTTCCCGGCGCGCCCGGCCGGCCGGCTCGCGGCGGCGGCGGGCGATCTCCTCCTCCGCCTCCTCCTCGCCGCTGCGCGTCAGGCGATGGACCAGTGCGCGCGTCGCGCCATAGGCGCGCCGAGTCTGCTGCCACAGCGCCAGCCAGTCGGGCAGCGCCACGCCCATGGCGAAAAACAGCGCGAGCAGAGTGAGGGGAAGCTGGATCGCCAGGGCCATGAGCGGATGCAGGCCGATGCCGGCGGCGGAGAGGGCCAGAACCTCGAGACCGAGAAGCTGCGTGCCGAGCCAGCCGCCATAGCCGGAGGCATAGCGCGTCCCCGGTGCCGGCTCGAACAGCGCGAAGGTTGCGGCGGCGAGGGGAAGGAGGATCAGCACGGTCACCGCGCCCGCGATCAGCAGCGGCACGCGGATCTCGCGGTGGGCCGCGATGCGCCAGGCCCAGCCGGCCAGCACGGCAACGATCAGCCAGCCGACCAGCCCGAAAACCTGGACGACGATATCGGCGACATAGGCCCCGGCAAGGCCGAGCGCGTTCGCCGGCGCTTGCGTGGTCGCATGGTTCAGGCTCGGATCGGCCGGGCTGTAGGTCAGCAGCGCGAGCGCGAGCAGCCCGGCCAGCAGGAAGACCAGCAGCCCGGCAAGTTCCAGCATGCGCCGATGCAGAAACTCCCGCGCCCCTTCCGGCAGGAAGGTGAATTTCGAGGAGGGTCCCGCCCGATCCATCACCACCCGCCTCACCCAAGTGTCTCCGCCAGGCGGCCGAGTGCCTCGCGCGTCTCGTCGAGGCCATGCACGAGGGCCAGGCGGAGATAGGGCTTGCCGGCGGCCAACCCCGAGCCGTCGTCGCGCGTCAGGTACTCACCCGGCAGCGCGGTGATCGCGGCCTCGCAATAGAGCCGCCGCGCCGCCGCCGCGCCGTCGCCGACATCGAGCCAGAGGAAGAAGCCGCCCGGCGGCTTGTAGAAGCCGAAGCGGTTGCCGATCACGCTTTCCGCCAGCCGGAACTTCTCCTGATAGAGGCGGCGGTTCTCCGCCACGTGACTTTCCTCGCGCCAGAGCGCGGCGGCGGCGGCCGAGACCGGCAGGGGCGAGGGCGCGCTCGCATAGCCCCGCAGCTTGACGAAAGCCTGGATGATCGCCGGATCGCCGGCGCAGAAGCCCGAACGCAGGCCCGGCACCGAAGAGCGTTTCGAAAGCGAATGGAAGACCAGCAGGTTGCGGAGATCGCCGCCGAGACCAGCCGCCGCCTCGAGCCCGCCGGGCGGTGGCTGGTCGTTGTAGATCTCCGCATAGCACTCATCGAGCGCCAGCACGAAATCGTACTCGCGCGCCATCAGGATCAGCTCGCGCAGGTAGTCGAGGCCGGCGACCGAGCCCTGCGGATTGGCCGGCGAGCAAAAATAGACCAGCGCCGTGCGCGCCAGCAGATCCGGCGCGAGGGCGGTGAAGTCCGGCAGGAAATGCCGTTCCGCCAGCGCCGGCACGAACACCGGCTCCGCGCCCGCCGTCACCGCGGCGCCCGCATAGCACTGGTAGAAGGGGTTTGGCATGCAGACGGCCGGCTGCCGGCCGCGCTTCTCCGGCGGCACCACCACGGAGGCCAGCATGAACAGACCCTCGCGCGTGCCGGCCAGCGGCAGGACGTGGCGCTCCGCCTCGATCATGCCTTCCGGCAGCCGGTAGCGCGCCCGCAGCCAGTCGGCGATGGCGGCGCGCAACTCTGCCGTGCCGTTGGCCGGCGGGTATTTGCCATAAAGATGCCGGTTCGCCGCCAGCACGTCACCCACCAGGTCGGGATAGGCGTGCTGCGGCTCGCCGATCGACATGACGATCGGCCGCATGCCCTCGGGCGGTTTGACGCCCTCCAGCAGGTTGCGCAGGCGCTGGAAGGGATAGTCCTTGAGCTGGTCGAGACGCGGATTGAGCATGGGGGCAGTATGGCGGGATTCGCCCGCCGGTTCAGAAACAAAATGGAAACCGTCGCCGCCCCGGTATAGCCGAATCCGCCCGCGCCATCAAAGGTCCCGCGCGCCGCCCCTATAGTGCCGCCTGGTCCGCCTCGCCGGTGCGGATGCGCACCACGTGGTCGAGATCCTGCACGAAGATCTTGCCATCGCCGATCTGGCCGGTGCGGGCTGCCGCCTGGATCGCCTCCACCACCCGGGCGGCGAGGTCCGACTTCACCGCCACCTCGATCTTGAGCTTGGGCAGCAGGTTCACCGCATATTCGGCACCGCGATAGATCTCGGTATGGCCTTTCTGCCGGCCGAACCCCTTGACCTCGGTGACGGTGAGGCCCTCGACGCCAAGCGAGGTCAGCGCCTCGCGCACCTCGTCGAGCTTGAAGGGCTTGATGATCGCCATGACCAGTTTCATGCCAGTCTCCATTGCTGCCTGCCGTCCGCACCACAAATCAAGAACCGTGCCGGCTTCGCCCGCCGCCGGATCTCCGCGTCAAATCATGGACTTGGCCGAGGGCTTCCGGGTCCGGAGCTCCTCGCGGCCGGATGGCTGCATAAGTTTCGGGCAACCGGCGCGGCAAATGGCCGCCGGGGCGCTGCGGGCTGGACAAGCGGCAAGCGAGCGATTTATCTCCCCCCATGGAGCAGGAGGCAGAAGCCGGCGCGGCGATGCGCTGCGAGGTGGTGATCGTGGGCGGCGGGCTGGTCGGCCTGTCGCTGGCGGTGGCGCTCGGCCGCCACGGCGTCGAGACCGTGGTCATCGACCGCGAGGACCCGGCCACGGCAACCGGCGCCGCTTTCGATGGCCGCGTTTCGGCCATCGCCCGGGCCAGCATGGCGATGCTGCAGGCGGTGGGCATCGCCCGGCATGTGGGCGAGAGCCAGCCGATCTGGGACATCCGGGTCTCGGACGGCGATTCCCTGCTCTTCCTGCATTACGACCATCGCGAACTCGGCACCGAGCCGTTCGGCCATATGATCGAGAATCGCCTGCTGCGGCTGGCGCTGCTGGCGGCGCTTGTCGAAACGCCCGGCGCGCGGCTGCTGGCGCCGGCGGCGCTGCGGCGGCTCGAGCGGGGCGCAGGGGGCGTCAGCGCCGAACTGGCGGACGGGCGGCGCATCCGCGCCCTGCTTGCCATCGGCGCCGATGGCCGGAACTCGCGCCTGCGCGAGGAGGCGGGCATCCGCACGCTTGGCTGGTCCTATCCGCAGACCGGCATCGTCTGCACCGTGGCGCACGAACTGCCCCATCACGGCATCGCGCAGGAGCGTTTTCTCCCCGCCGGCCCCTTCGCCATCCTGCCGATGACCGGCAACCGTTCCTCGCTGGTCTGGACCGAGCGGGCCGAGCTGGCGCCGGCGATCCTGAAACTCGGGCCGGCCGAATTCCAGGCGGAGATGGCGCGGCGCTTCGGCGATTATCTCGGGCGGACGGAAGTGGTCGGGCCGCGCTGGTCCTACCCGCTCGCCCTGCACCATGCGGAGACCTATCTGGCGGAGCGGCTGGCGCTCGTCGGCGATGCGGCGCACGGCATCCATCCGATCGCGGGTCAGGGCCTCAATATGGGCCTGCGCGACGTCGCGGCGCTGACCGAGGTGGTGGTGGAGGCGCGCCGGCTCGGCCTCGATCCGGGCTCGTCCGCCGTGCTGGAGCGCTACGAGCGCTGGCGGCGCTTCGACAATGTCCTGCTCTCGGCGGTGACCGACATCCTCAACCGCCTGTTCTCCAACGACATCGCCCCGCTCCGCCTCG
>JAHCJQ010000119.1 GCA_026126215.1 Alphaproteobacteria bacterium | reverse complement strand
GGAGCGTCGTCGACACGCGCGGCCAGGCGTTTGCCGAAAACCGCGCGCAGATGGAGGGCCTGGTGGCCGACCTTGGGGCGCGGCTTGCCCGCATCAAGGAAGGCGGTGGCGCCAAGGCGCGCGAGCGCCACGTAGCGCGTGGCAAACTGCTGCCGCGCGAGCGGGTGCGGGGGCTGCTCGACCCGGGCTCGCCCTTCCTCGAGCTCAGCCAGTTCGCGGCCCTCGATATGTACGGGGAAGACATTCCCTCGGCCGGCATCATCACCGGCATCGGCCGGGTGATGAGGCAGGAATGCGTCATCGTCTGCAACGACGCGACGGTCAAGGGCGGCACCTACTATCCGATGACGGTGAAGAAGCATCTGCGCGCGCAGGAGATCGCCCTGCAGAACCGCCTGCCCTGCTTCTATCTGGTGGATTCGGGCGGCGCCAACCTGCCGAACCAGGACGATGTGTTTCCGGACCGGGAGCATTTCGGCCGCATCTTCTACAACCAGGCCAACATGTCGGCGCAGGGCATTCCGCAGATCGCCGTCGTCATGGGAAGCTGCACCGCCGGCGGCGCCTATGTGCCGGCGATGTCGGACGAGAGCGTCATCGTGCGCAACCAGGGCACGATCTTTCTTGGCGGTCCGCCGCTGGTGAAGGCGGCGACCGGGGAGGAGGTGACGCCGGAGGAACTGGGCGGCGCCGATGTGCATTCCCGCATCTCCGGCGTGACCGATCACTATGCCATGAACGATGCGCACGCGCTGGCGCTGGCCCGGCGCATCGCGGGCGGCCTCAACCGGCGGAAGTCGGTGCCGCTCGATTTCGCGCCGCCGCGGCCGCCGCTTTACGATCCGAAGGAAATCTACGGCATCATCCCGAAGGACGTGCGCATTCCCTACGACGTGCGCGAGGTCATTGCCCGGATCGTCGATGGCAGCGAGCTCGACGAATTCAAGAAGCTCTACGGCACCACGCTGGTCTGCGGCTTCGCGCGCATCTGGGGCTATCCGGTGGGCATTCTCGCCAATAACGGCGTGCTGTTCTCCGAAAGCGCCCTCAAGGGCGCGCATTTCATCGAGCTTTGCTGCCAGCGTGGCGTGCCGCTCGTCTTCCTGCAGAACATCACCGGCTTCATGGTCGGCCGCAAGTACGAGGCGGGCGGCATCGCCAAGGACGGCGCCAAGATGGTGACGGCCGTGGCGACCGCGAACGTGCCGAAATTCACCGTCATCATTGGTGGCTCCTATGGCGCCGGCAACTACGGCATGTGCGGACGCGCCTACAGCCCGCGGCTGCTCTTCATGTGGCCGAACGCCCGCATCTCGGTGATGGGCAGCGAGACCGCGCCGGCGGTGCTGGCGCAGGTGCGCCGCGACAGCCTGGCGCAGCAGGGCAAGAGCTGGAGCGCGGCGGAGGAAGAGGCGTTCAAGGCGCCGATCCGCGCGCAGTACGAGCGCCAGGGTCATCCCTACTATGCCTCGGCCCGGCTCTGGGACGATGGCATCATCGATCCGGCGGAGACGCGGCGCGTGCTGGCGCTCGGCCTTTCCGCCGCCTTCAACGCGCCCGTGCCGGAGCCCCGGTTCGGCATATTCCGCATGTAGCCCGGAGGCAGTGCCATGGCCGACCAGCAACCCTATCTCGTCGAGGTGACGCCGGAGGGGATCGCCACCGTCACCCTCAACCGTCCGGAACTGCATAATGCGTTCAATGGCGAACTGATCGAGGGGCTGGCCGATGCCTTCGACGATCTGGGCAAGCAGGACGGCGTGCGCGTGGTCTGCGTGCGCGGCAACGGCAAGAGCTTCTCCGCCGGCGGCGACCTCGCCTGGATGAAGCGTTCGGCGGAACTGACCCACGAGCAGAACGTGGAGGAGACGCTGGCGCTGGCCAGCATGCTGCGCACGCTGAACGATTGCCCGAAGCCGACCATCGCGCTGGTCCATGGCAATGCCTATGCCGGCGGCATGGGGCTTGTCGCCGCCTGCGACATCGGCATTGCCAGCGAGGATGCGGTCTTCTGCCTGTCCGAGGTCCGGCTCGGACTGATCGCAGCGACCATCTCGCCCTATGTCATCGCCGCCATTGGCCCGCGCCAGGCACGCCGCTACTTCCTGACCGCCGAGCGCTTCGGCGCGAAGGAGGCGCTGAGCGTGGGGCTGGTGCACGAGGTGGTGGCGGACGCGGCCGGACTGGACGCGGCGCGCGACCGCTTCGTCAGGCACCTGATCGCGGCCGGGCCGGAGGCGGTCGCCGGCAGCAAGCGGCTGATCGCGCATGTGGCGGGCAAGCCGATCGATTCGGAACTGATGCTCCACACCGCCAAATGCATCGCCGAGGCGCGGGCCAGCGAGGAGGGGCAGGAGGGACTGGCTGCCTTCTTCGAGAAGCGCAAGCCGCGCTGGGCGGCGATGGACTAGGGACGGGGACGAACGTGGCGCTGTTCCGCAAGATACTGGTGGCCAATCGCGGCGAGATCGCCTGCCGGGTGATGCGCACGGCGCGTCGGCTCGGCATTGCCACCGTCGCCGTCTATTCCGACGCCGATGCCGGCGCGCGCCATGTGCGCATGGCCGACGCGGCGCACCGCATCGGGCCGCCGCCGCCGGCCGAAAGCTATCTGCAGGCGGTGCGGGTGATCGAGGCGGCGCGCCGGAGCGGGGCGGAGGCCGTCCATCCGGGCTACGGCTTCCTCTCGGAGAACGCCGCCTTCGCGCAAGCCTGCGCCGAAGCGGGTCTCGTCTTCATCGGTCCGCCGCCGGCGGCGATCCGTGCCATGGGTCTCAAGGGCGCGGCGAAGGCCGTGATGGAGAAGGCTGGCGTGCCGGTGGTGCCGGGCTATCACGGCGACGAGCAGTCGCCGGACCTGCTGGCGGCGGAAGCGGCGCGCATCGGCTATCCGGTGCTGATCAAGGCGGTGGCGGGCGGCGGCGGCAAGGGCATGCGCCGTGTCGACCGGCCGGAGGAGTTCGCGGCGGCGCTCGACGGTGCCAGGCGCGAGGCGCGGGGCGCGTTCGGCGACGACAAGGTGCTGATCGAGAAGTACCTGGTGAAGCCGCGCCATATCGAGATCCAGGTCTTCGCCGACATGCAGGGCAACGCCGTGCATCTTTTCGAGCGCGACTGCTCGCTGCAGCGCCGCCACCAGAAGGTGATCGAGGAGGCTCCGGCGCCTGGCATGCCGCCCGCCATGCGCGAGGCGATGGGACGGGCAGCGGTGGCGGCGGCGCGCGCCATCGGCTATGTCGGCGCCGGCACGGTCGAGTTCATCGCCGATGTGGCGGAAGGGCTGCGGCCCGATGCCTTCTACTTCATGGAGATGAACACGCGCCTGCAGGTCGAGCATCCGGTGACCGAGATGATCACCGGGCAGGACCTGGTGGAATGGCAGATCAGGGTCGCCGCCGGCCAGAGGCTGCCACTGGCTCAGGAAGCGCTTGCCATCGACGGCCATGCCTTCGAGGCGCGCGTCTATGCCGAGGATCCGGCGCGGGGCTTTCTGCCTTCCATCGGCCGCCTGCTCCGCCTGCGCCCGCCGGCCGAGGGGCCGCATGTGCGCGTCGATAGCGGCGTGGTCGAGGGCGACAGCGTGACGCCGCATTACGATCCGATGATCGCCAAGCTGATCGTCTGGGACCGGGACCGCGCCAGCGCGCTGCGCCATCTCGCCGCGGCACTGGAGCGCTTCGAGGTGGCGGGGCTTACCTCCAACGTCGACTTCCTCGGCGCCGTGGCGCGCCACCCGGCCTTCGCGGCGGGCGATGTGGATACCGGCTTCATCGAGCGGCACCGCGGGGAGCTGATTCCGGAAGCCGGCGCGCCGGGCCAGCGCGCCCTTGCCGTGGCCGCAGCTGGCGTGCTGCTGGAGCGCGCCCAACAGGCCCGCGCGCAGGCCGCGCGCTCGGGTGACCCGCATTCACCCTGGAGCGAGGCCGATGGCTGGCGGCTCAACGATCTGGGCCGTGCCGACCTGCGCTTCCTTTCTGCCGAGGGCGAGCATGGGGTGAGCGTGCATTACCTGCCGCGCGGCTGGCGCTTCGAGATCGGCGGCGCGCGGCTCGAGGTGCAGGCGGAGATGGAGCGGGACGGGCGCCTCGCGGTCGAGATCGACGGCATTCGCCTTTCCGCCTCGCTCGTGCGCCATGGCGGCGAACTCACCCTGCTCCTGCCGGGCGAAACGGCGCGGCTCTCGCTGTTCGATCCGCTGGCGGTGGCCGATGACGACGAGAGCGCCGGCGATCTGGTCGCCGCGCCGATGCCCGGCCGCATCATCCAGGTGCTGGCCGCGCCGGGTCTCGACGTGGCCAAGGGACAGCCGCTGCTGATCCTCGAGGCGATGAAGATGGAGCATACGATTGCCGCGCCGCGTGCCGGCACGATCGAGAAGATCGCCTACGCCGCCGGCGACCAGGTGGCGGAAGGCGCCACGCTGCTCACCTTCCGCAGGGAGGAGTGAGATGGCCTTGCCGAGACAGGTCAGGATCTGGGAGGCAGGTCCGCGCGACGGGTTGCAGAACGAGCCGGGCAGCGTGCCGACCGAGGTCAAGGTCGAGCTGATCGAACGGCTGGCCGATTGCGGCCTGCGTTTCATCGAGGCGACCAGCTTCGTTTCGCCGAAATGGGTGCCGCAGATGGCCGACAATGCCGATGTCATGGCTCGGCTCGCGCGCCGGCCGGGCGTCGCCTATCAGGTGCTGGTGCCGAACCTGAAGGGGCTTGAGGGCGCCATCGCCGCCGGCGCGGATCATGTCGGTATCTTCGCCGCCGCTTCCGAGTCCTTCTCCCGGCGCAACATCAACTGTTCCATCGCGGAGAGCCTCGAACGCTTCCGGCCGGTGGCCGAGGCCGCGCTTGCGCGTGGCATCAAGGTGCGGGGCTTCGTCTCCTGCGTCGCCGGTTGTCCCTTCGAGGGCGAAATCGCACCGCGCGCCGTTGCCGCGGTGACGAGCGCATTGCTGGCGATGGGATGCAGCGATGTGGGCCTGGGCGATACGATCGGCGTCGGCACGCCGCGCAAGGTCCAGGCGATGATCGCTGCCTGCCTGGATGTGGCGCCGGCCGAACGGCTTGGCGTGCATTTCCACGACACATACGGACAGGCGCTCGCCAATATCCTCGCGGCGCTCGAACTGGGGATCGGCATCTGCGACAGTTCCGTGGCCGGACTTGGTGGCTGTCCCTATGCGCCCGGCGCCACCGGCAACGTGGCGACCGAGGATGTCGTCTACATGCTGGACGGAATGGGCATTGAGACCGGCATAGATCTCGGGCGGCTGGTGCGCACCGCCTGGTGGATCAGCGAAAGGCTGGGCCGCGAGCCGGTCTCGCGCGTCGCCCGCGCCATGCGGAACCGCGTCGCGTGAGTCTGGCTCGCCTGGGCGCGCTCGCCTCGGCCCTGCTCGCGCTCGCCATTGCGTTCGGCCTCGTCCCGGTGGTGCCCCAGGAGATGCGCGCCGCGGCCGCGCTCGCCATCTTCGCCATCGGCCTGTGGGCGACCGGCATCCTGCCCGAGCATGTGACGGCGCTCGGGCTGTTCCTGTTCGCCATGCTCTTCAAGGTTACCGCGCCCGCGGTGATCTTCTCAGGCTTCCAGTCCGCGGCGCTCTGGCTGGTGTTCGGCGGGCTCGTCGTCGGCGTCGCCGTGCGCCGCACCGGGCTCGGCGAACGTCTGGCGCAAATGGCGGTCTCGCGCGTCGGTTCTTCCTACGGGATGGCCGTGAGCGGTGTGATGGCGATCAGCATCGGCATGGGCTTCCTCATGCCCTCCTCGATCGGCCGCGCCACGCTGGTCGTGCCGGTCGCCGCCGCGCTGGCCGAAGGCATGAAGTTCGCCCAAGGCCGGGCGGGTCGCACCGGCCTGGTGCTGGCGGCAGCGTTCGGCGTGCATATCCCGACTTTCGCCATCCTGCCGGCGAACGTGCCGAACATGGTGCTGCTGGGCGGTGCCGAGACGATGCACGGCGTCGTGCCGGTCTATGGCGAATATCTGCTGCTGCATTTTCCGGTACTGGGTTTGCTCAAGGCGGTGCTGATCGTGCTGCTGATCCTCTGGCTCTATCCCGACCGGCCGGAAGCGGGTGCGCGCGCGGTGGAACGCGGGCCGCTCAGCGGGGATGAGCGACGGCTTGCCTTCATCCTCGCCCTTGCGCTGGGCTTCTGGGTCAGCGATTTCGTGCATCACGTCAACCCGGCCTGGATCGGGCTGGCTGCTGCGCTGGTCTGCCTTGCGCCGGGCATCGGGCTCGTGCCGCAGAAGGCATTCGCCACCGATATCAGCTACGGGTCCATGTTCTACGTCGCCGGCATTATGGGGCTCGGCGCCATGGTGGCTGATAGCGGCCTCGGGCTGGAACTGGCGCAGGCCATGCTGCGGGTACTGCCGCTGGCGCCGGGGCAGGATGCGCAGAACTTCGCCGCGCTTTCCGCCGTCGCGACCTTGATCGGGCTGGCGACGACCTTGCCGGGCACGCCGGCGGTGCTCACCCCGCTGGCCGGCGAGATGTCGCGCGCCGCCGGCTGGTCGGTCGAGGCGGTGCTGATGATCCAGGTGCTTGGCTTCTCCACCGTGGTCCTGCCCTATCAGTCCGCCCCGCTGGTGGTCGGGATGCAGCTCGGCGGCGAGCGGATCGGCCCGGCGGTGAAGCTCTGCCTGATACTCTCGGCGGTGACCGTCCTCGTGCTCTTTCCGCTGGATTATCTCTGGTGGCGCCTGCTCGGCTGGATCTGATAGACAGCTATCGACCATGACCCTGAACCTGATCAAGCTTTGCGTCGGCATCGAATCCATCGAGCATCTGCAGAAGGTGCAGAAGCAGCGTCGGGGCCGGCGCAAGGTGAACTACCATTACACGCGCCAGATGCCCCAGCGCGGCGAGGAGATCGCCGGGCGCGGTTCGCTCTACTGGGTGATCAAGGGCTTCGTCCGCGTGCGCCAGCCGATTCTTGCCCTCGACATCGTGCATCTGGAGGAGGAGGGGCGGCATTGCCGGATCAGTCTGGACCCGGCACTGGTGGCGGTGGAGCCGACGCCGTTTCGCGCCTTTCAGGGCTGGCGCTATCTCGAACCGAAGGACGCGCCGCCCGACCTCAGGGGCGGCGCCGGCAAGGCCCGCGCCGCCATGCCGCCGGAACTGATCGCGGAACTGAAGCAGCTCGGCCTGCTCTGACGGACCCTCACCCAACCCTCTCCCGCTTGGCGGGAGAGGGCTTGCTGTTTCACCCTCACCCAACCTCTCTCGCTTGGCGGGAGAGGGCTTGCTGTTTCACCCTCACCCAACCCTCTCCCGCTTGGCGGGAGAGGGCTTGCTGTTTCACCCTCACCCAACCCTCTCCCGCTTGGCGGGAGAGGGCTCACTTACTTCTCCCTCTCCCACGAAGTGGGAGAGGGCGGGGTGAGGGCCGGGCGCCTCAGCCCGCCACTTCGCCCCGGATCGCCCGACCGTACAGGTATGCCATGTCCGCTTCCGCGACGGGGCGCGGGTTGGCGGCGGCGGTCAGGTCGAGGGCGGCCATTGGCGCGAAAGTCGCGACATGTTCGGGCTTCATCCCGAGTTCGGCCAGCGTGTGCGGAATGCCGATCTCCCGGCGCAGGTCGAGAACCCATTGCAGCACCGCATCGAACGAGGGATTGGCCAGGCCGAGATAGCGGGCGAGCGCGGCAAGCTTCTGCTCCACCACGCCGCGATTGAAGACCAGCACATAGGGCATGACCACGGCATTGGTCAGGCCGTGATGGGTGCCGAGCATGGCGGAGCAGGGATGGCTCAGGGAATGCATGGCGCCGAGGCCCTTCTGGAAGGCGGTGGCGCCGGCCATGGAGGCGACCATCATGTTGGCGCGCGCCTCGAGATTGCCGCCATCCTTGACCGCGATGGGGAGCCAGTCATGCACGAGCTTCATCGCATTCAACGCGATGCCGTCCGCCATCGGATGGAAAAAGGTGGCGCAATAGGCTTCCAGGCTGTGCGAAAGCGCGTCCATGCCGGTCCATGCGGTCACGTTCGGCGGCAGGCCGCGCGTCAGCGCCGGATCGGCGATGACGATGGAAGGCATCATCCGTGGATGGAAGATGATCTTCTTGAGATGGTCCTTCGGGTCGGTCACGACCGAGGAGCGGCCGACCTCCGATCCGGTGCCGGCGGTGGTGGGCAC
>JAHCJQ010000118.1 GCA_026126215.1 Alphaproteobacteria bacterium | reverse complement strand
TCCGGACCAGGGCGCGGTGCGGGAGCGGGCGGAACGGCTGGCGCGGCAGGTGGTGCCCGATCTCGCCGATCCGTTCCGGGTCGCCGACCTCACCTGGTCCGATCTTGTCGCCGATGTGGCGCGGCTTGCCGACGAGGCGGCCGCGATCGCCTTCGGCGGCGGGCGGCGCGTGGTGCGCGTGCGCCCGCCGGGCGAGGCGCGGGCTGATGCCTTTGCCAGCTTCCTTGCCGACCCGAAGGGCGATGCGCTGGTGGTGGCGGAGGCGGGGGACCTGGCGAAGAGTTCGGCGCTGCGCCGGCTCTTCGAGGGCGCGGAGGTAGCCGTCGCCATCGCCTGTTATTCCGATGAAGGGGCTGGCCTCGCTCAGCTGGTGAGCGAGGTGCTGGGCGAGGCGAAACTGAGGGCGGAGCCGGAGGCGGAGGATTATCTGCGCCGCGTGCTCGGATCGGACCGCGCGATGAACCGGCGCGAGCTGGAGAAGCTCGTCCTCTATGTCGGGCCGGGGCGCGGGCCGGTCACGCTTGCGGACGCGGAGGCCTGCATCGGCGATCGGGGCGAGGGCAATCTCGATCTGGTCTGCGACGCCCTGGGCGAGGGTCATCTTGCCGCGCTCGAGGAAGCGCTGCGCCGGGCCTTCCTGTCGGGCGAGAATGCCATCGCCGTTTTGCGGCGCGCGATGGGCCATTTCCAGCGCCTGCATCTGGCCGCGGGGCTGGTGGCGGAAGGACGCTCGGCGGAGAGCGCCGTGCAGGCGCTGCGGCCGCCGCTCTTCTTCCGGCGCCAGGCGCCGTTCCGCCGCCAGCTTGCGCGCTGGACGCCGGAGCGGGCGGAGCGGGCGCTGCGCATCCTGCTCGACGCCGAGATCGACTGCAAATCCACCGGTGCGCGGGACGAGGCGATCTGCCGGCAGGCGCTGCTGCGCATCGCTGTCGCGGCGCGGCGTTAGCGCGGTTTTAAGCATTCTTCTTCAAGGGGCCTTAATGGCGGCCGGGTTATGCCACAGTTACCCGGCAGAAGGCCGGTGCGCCGGCCGGTGACGGAGGTCACTGCGGGGACGGGCGGCGCGGACTAGATGTTCGGGCCTCGGAGAAACCGTCATGCCGGCTTTGTCCCTCGTGCGTCGCATGTTCCGCTATCTCGCGCTCGGTCTGGGCTTCGTCCTGTTTTTCGTGGTCGGGCCGATCGAGCTGATGCGTCTCGGCGAGGCGGAGCATTCGCGCAGCATCGCCATCGGTGTCGATCGGCGCTGAGCGTTCGTTTCCGGGCTTGGTCCCGGCCGCTGCTTCGTGCTAGGCGTTCCCCCGAGGAGCGCCGCGACCTTGAACAACGCCGTAATCCGTATCAGCCGTTTCCTGCACGCGCCCATGCTGGCCCTGGTTTTCGCGGCCCTGCTCGGCGGCTGCGACGGCCTGCCGGCATTTGCGGGTTTCGGCGCCGCCGATCCGCTGCAGGTCGGCCGCGAGGAACTGGTGGACGAGGCGACGGGGCGGCGCGGCACCCTCTATTCGCTCGCGCCCGGACAGGCGCTGCCCGCGCAGGCGCGGCGCTGGCTCGCGCTCGACGAATGGCAGGCGATGGAGCTTTCGGAGAAGCTTGATGCGATCGAGGCCGAGCAGCGGCGCGGCAACCTGCTGCTGGCCGAAGACGGCGCCATTCATGTGCTGCCCGAGGCGGCGCTCGCCCGGCCGGACCGGCCGGCGCCTGCCTTCCGCAAGGTGACCCCCGGACAGCAATGAAACTAAAACTAGAGCGGATCTTCCTCTGCCGGCGGCCGGTATTCGCCGCGTAAGCGCAGGCAGAGATCGTCGAGCTGTTCGAGCGAGGTGAAGGCTATGGTGACCTCGCCGCGCTCGCCCTCGGCCTTGAGCGTGACCTTGAGGCCGAGCGCCTGGCCAAGCGAATGTTCCAGCGCGCGCAGATCGGCATCCGCATGGCTTGCGGCAGGCGGCGCGGCGCGGCGCGGGCCGCCGCCGCTTCCCTTGCGGGCAAGCTTCTCCGCCTCGCGCGCGGAGAGGCCGTCATCGCGGATGCGCCTGGCAAGCGCGAGGGCATCGGCGCGGCCAATCAGCGGCCGCACCTGGCCGATGCTGAGTTCGCGTGCCGCCAGCATGGCGCGCACTTCCTCTGGGAGCGAGAGCAGGCGCAGCATGTTGGCGATCAGGCTGCGCGAGCGGCCAAGCGATTTGGCGAGCTGTTCCTGGGTATAGGCGAATTCGTCCATCAGGCGGCGATAGCCCTCCGCCTCCTCGACCGGGTTGAGGTCCTGGCGCTGGATGTTTTCGATCAGCGCGACTTCGAGGGCTTCGGTATCGGTGAAATCGCGGATGACGACGGGGACCTGGTGCAGGCGTGCCTGTTGCGCCGCGCGCCAGCGCCGCTCGCCGGCGATGATTTCATAGCTGCCGGGCTGGCGGTCGGAGCGGCGGACCAGGATCGGCTGCAGCAATCCCTTCTCGCGGATCGATTGCGCGAGTTCCTCGAGCGCCGTCTCATCGAAATGCTGGCGCGGCTGGAAGCGGCCGGGGACCAGGCTTTCGATCGGCAGTTCGCGGCCGGGCCTGGCCGGCGTCGCGTCGGGCGCCACGCCCGGCCGGTCGCCGAGCAGCGCCGAAAGGCCGCGCCCCAGTCCCTTGCGTTTGCCTGCCTCGTCTGCCAAGCCGGTCTCCCCGTTCTGGTCGTTGCGTCGCGTGCCGCTCGCCTTCATGCCGCGCGCGGGGCGCTCCGGCGTTCGCGGCGGAGCAATTCGGTGGCGAGGCGGATATAGGCGAGCGAGCCGGGGCAGCGATGATCGTAGATGATGGCGGGCTTGCCATGGCTCGGCGCTTCGGAGATCCGCACGTTGCGCGGAATCGTGGTGTCGTAGACCTTCTCGCCGAGATGTTCGCGCACATCGCGCGCCACCTGGTCGGAGAGGTTGTTGCGCCGGTCGTACATGGTGAGCACGATGCCCTGGATTTCGAGACGCGGATTGAGATTGGCGCGCACCCGCTCGACCGTGTCGAGAAGCTGGCTCAGGCCCTCCAGCGCGAAGAACTCGCATTGCAGCGGCACCAGCACGCCGTGCGCCGCGACCATGGCGTTGAGGGTGAGCAGATTGAGCGAGGGCGGGCAGTCGATCAGGACGTGATCGAAGCCGGCGGTCGCGCCGTGCAGCGCGTCGGCAAGCCGGTGCGTCCGCCGCTCGGCGGTGGCGAGTTCGAGTTCCGCGCCGGCGAGATCGACCACGGCGGGGACGATGGTGAGGCCCGGAATGCCGGTTTCCATCACCGCTTCGGCCAGGCGCGCCTCGCCCATCAGCAGGTCGTAGGCGGAGATACGGCGGCGGGCGCGGTCTATGCCGAGCCCGGTCGAGGCATTGCCCTGCGGATCGAGATCGACGATCAGGACTTTTTCGCCGGTGGCGGCGAGTGCCGTTGCCAGATTGATGGCGGTCGTGGTCTTGCCGACGCCGCCCTTCTGGTTGGCCAGGGCAAGGATGCGACAATTTGTCGCAGGGGCCGGGGAGCGGCTGTCGTCAGACACGGTGGAAACCTTTCACCTCGAGCACGATCCCGGCCGGGTCGCTCCGGCTTGGGTGGCGGCGGAACTGCAGTGTCCAGGATTCGGCTGCGAGGGTCAATTCGCGCTCCACCTCCCGGCCCTTGAGGAACAGGCAGGTGGCGCCGGGGGCGGCATGGCGGTGGCTCCAGCCCAGCAGGCGTTCGAGCGGCGCCAGGGCGCGGGCCGTGATGATGTCCGCTTCGAGCGGGGCCAGGGTCTCGATGCGGGCGCGGTGGATCTGGACATTGGTGCGGGTTTCCCGTGCCACCTCGGCGAGAAAGGCGCATTTCCGGCCATCGCTTTCCACCAGATGCATGTCCGGCACGCCGAGGATGGCGAGCACCAAACCGGGGAAGCCGGCACCACTTCCCAGATCGGCCCAGCGGCGCGCTCCGGGCGGGGCGAGCGGCAGGAGCTGCCAGGAATCGAGGAAGTGACGGCGCCAGATATCGGCCAGGGTGGCGGGGCCGATCAGGTTGATGGCGTTTTGCCAGCGGCGCAGCAGCTCGCCATAGATTTTAAGGCGGGCCAATGTTTCACGTGAAACATTGCTCTCGCGCCGGAACGCTTCCGCGTCGAGCGGCGTCGCCTCAGGCACTGCGGCGGGCGGGCTGGCGCCGCACATGGGCCAACAGGGCGGTGAGGGCAGCCGGCGTGACGCCGGAAATGCGCGCCGCCTGACCCAGGGTCGCCGGCCGGGCGCGGTCGAGCTTCTCCCGGATCTCGGCGGAAAGAGAAGGGATCGCGCGGTAATCGAGGTCCGGCGGCAGGGCAAGGCCCTCGTCCTTGCGGAAGCGGCGGATATCCGCCTCCTGGCGGTCGAGATAGCCGGCATAGCGGGCATCGATCTCGATCTGCTCCGCCACGTCGGGCCGCAGGCCGCCCAGTTCCGGCCAGATGGCGGCGAGCCGGGCCAGATTCGTGTCGGGATAGGCGAGCAGGTCGAAGGCGCTGCGCCGCTGACCGTCGCTGTTGACCGCGAGCCCGCGTGCCTGCGCCTCCGGCGGGGTCAGGGTCAGGCGGCCCGCGAGCGCCCGGGCCTCGGCTAGGGCCTGCTCCTTGGCGCGGAAGGAAGCCGCGCGCATGGTGCCGATGCAGCCGAGTTCCAGGCCACGCCCGGTCAGGCGCCGGTCCGCATTGTCCGCCCGCAGATGGAGGCGGTATTCCGCCCGGGAGGTGAACATCCGGTAGGGTTCGGAGGTGCCGCGCGTGATGAGATCGTCGATCAGCACGCCGATATAGCCGTCTGCCCGGTCCAGCGTGAAGGTGCCGGCCCCGCCGCCCGCCGCCAGCGCGGCGTTGAGGCCGGCCATCAGGCCCTGCGCCGCCGCTTCTTCGTAACCCGTGGTCCCATTGATCTGGCCAGCCAGGAAAAGCCTGGAAATCCGCCGTGTTTCAAGGGTCGGGCGCAGCTCGCGCGGATCGACGAAATCATACTCGATGGCATAGCCCGGGCGGATCATGGCGGCCTTTTCGAGGCCCGGGATCGTTGCCAGCAGGGCGAGCTGCACCGCGCGCGGGAGCGAGGTGGAGATGCCGTTCGGATAGACGGTGTGGTCGTCCAGCCCTTCGGGTTCGAGGAATATCTGGTGGCGCTCGCGCTCGCCGAACCGCACGACCTTGTCCTCGATCGAGGGGCAGTAGCGTGGCCCGGTGCCCTCGATCTGGCCGGAATAGATCGGCGCCCGGTGCAGGTTATCGCGGATCAGGCGGTGGCTGGCCAGTGTGGTGCCGGTGACATGACAGGGCACCTGCGGCGTCTCGATGCGGCTGGTAAGGAACGAGAAGGGGATGGGCGGATCGTCGCCATGCTGCGGCTCGAGGCCGGCCCAGTCGATGGTGCGTCCATCCAGCCGCGGCGGCGTGCCGGTCTTGAGCCGGCCAAGGGCGAAGCCGGCGCGGGCGAGGGTTGCGGAGAGCCCGAGCGCGGGAGCCTCGCCTGCCCGTCCGGCGGGAATCTTCTCCTCGCCCATATGGATCAGCCCGCGCAGGAACGTGCCGGTGGTGAGGATCACCGCGCCGGCGTCGATTTCCGCGCCCTGGGCCGTGATCACGCCGCAGACCCGTCCGTCCCGCACCACGAGATCCTCGACCGCGGCTTCCGCGAGGGTCAGGCCGGGCTGGGCGCGCAGGGCCGCCTGCATGGCTTGGCGATAGAGCTTGCGGTCGGCCTGCGCGCGTGGGCCGCGCACCGCCGGACCCTTGCTGCGGTTCAGCATGCGGAACTGGATGCCCGCCCGGTCGGCGACCAGGCCCATGAGGCCATCCAGGGCATCGATCTCGCGCACCAGATGGCCCTTGGCCAGCCCGCCGATGGCAGGGTTGCAGGACATTTCGCCGATCGTGTCGAGCCGGTGGGTGAGCAGCAGGGTCGCGGCGCCCAGGCGCGCCGCCGCCGCCGCCGCCTCGCAGCCGGCATGGCCGCCGCCGATGACGACGACATCCCAATTTGTCCGCAGGGTGCTGTTCATGGCGGCGCAAGGTAAGGCCGGCCCCGCCGGCTGTCAAAGCCGGGGCAATGTTTCACGTGAAACATTCCGTCGCGGCCGGCTACTTCCCGATGCAGAAGTCCCGGAAGACGATATCGAGCATATCCTCGACCGACACCCGGCCGGTGATCCGCCCCAGCGCCCGGGCGGCGAGCCTCAGATCCTCCGCGGCCAGTTCCAGCGCCTCGGCACTCCCGAACCGGCGCAGCGCCGACAGACATTCCTCCAGCGCCTGGCGATGGCGGATGCGGGTCAGGGCAGGGGCGGCGCCGGGCGCCATCCTTGCTTCCAGCGCCGCCTGCAGGGCGGCGAGCAGGGAAGCCACGCCGGTCCCCTCGCGCACCGAGACCGCCAGGACGGGCATGCCGGAGGGATGGGAAAGCGGCGCGGCCGGCGCGCCGAGATCGGTCTTGGTCAAAAGAAGGATCGCGTCGCGGTCGAGCAGTGGCAGAACCTCCGGCGGCAGCTCCGGCCAACCGGCGGCCTCGACCAGCACCAGCTTCAGATCCGCCTCGGCAGCGCGGGCCAGCGCGCGGCGCACGCCCTCGGCCTCCACCGGGTCGTCCGCCGCCTCCCGCAACCCCGCGGTGTCCGCCAGCACGGCGGGATAGCCGCCCAGATCGAGATGCACCTCGATCACGTCGCGGGTGGTGCCGGCGCGGGCCGAGACAATGGCCGCTTCCCTGCCAGCTAACATATTGATAAGGCTGGATTTCCCGGCATTCGGCGGACCCACTATGGCAACCGAGAGACCATCCCGCAGGCGCAGGCCCTTCGGCGCCTCCGCCAGGTGGGTGGCGATCTCGCCGGCGAGGCCGGCGGCTGCTGCCCGGACATTGGCGGCGATGCCGCCCGGCAGGTCCTCCTCGGGAAAGTCGATCTCCGCTTCCAGATGGGCAAGCGCACGTAAAAGACGATCTCGCCAGCCATCATACAACTCACCAAGCGCGCCCGCCATCTGCCGCAGCGCCTGCCGCCGCTGGGCCGCCGTCTCCGCCGCCACCAGGTCGGCGATGGCCTCCGCCGCCGTCAGGTCGAACTTGCCGTGCTCGAAAGCGCGCCGGCTGAACTCGCCGGGTTCGGCCAGACGCAGGCCCGGCACCGCCAGCAGCGCCTCGGTCGCGGCGCGGAAAACCGCGCGCCCGCCATGAAGATGCAGCTCCAGCACATCCTCGCCGGTGAAGCTCGCCGGGCCCGGAAACCAGAGCAGCAGCCCGTGATCGAAAACCTCGCCGTCCGGCGCATGAACCGCCGCAAGCACCGCTCGCCGCGCCGGCGGCAGCCCGCGAAGCGAGGTGAGGGCAAGGAGCGCCGGGCCGGCCGCCGGCCCGGAGACGCGAACGACTTGCAGGCCGCCCGTCCCCGGCCCGCTCGCAAGAGCGAAAATGGTATCGCGGTCCGGCCCGCTCACCGGACCGCGCCTGCCCGGTAGGAGTTCATGGCCGCAGGGCTCGGGACGGGACATCACGCGCACGCGATTGTGTATGCCGGTCGCGGCGCAACGATGCTAGATAAAGAACCGCATGGTTGAACAACCGGCCCGCAGGGGGGACTTCCAACATGACAATCGCGCTCCAGGCGCTGTTTCTCCTGGGCCTGCTTGCCCTCGGCACTGCCATCAGCCTCGGCACCGTTCTCTAATCTCCGGTTTCTCCATTTCTCGCCACCCGGTGCCCTACTTGGCCAGGCCATCCTCCGGCTTCAGCATCAGCCGCCCGACGCGGCCGCCTTCCACCAGATGCGCGCGCAGGATCTCGTCGATATCCTCCCGCGTCTGCGGCCGATACCAGATCCCTTCCGGATAGACCACCATGGTCGGCCCCAGCTCGCAGCGGTCGAGGCAGCCGGCGCTGTTGATCCGCACCCGCTTCAGTCCCAATTCCTTGGCCCGCGCCTTCATGTAGTCGCGCAGCTTTTCCGAGCCGCGCGCCTTGCAGCAGCCGCGCGGATGTCCGGCCGGCCGTTCGTTGGTGCAGACGAAGACATGGCAGTCGTAATAGGGCGCGGGGTCCCCGGCGCGAACGCTCATTTTCCATTTTCCTCGTGATTTCACTCATTGGTCGCGGCGGGCGGCGCGAACACTCAGCCCTTCGGCGGCTTGCCGCGCTCGCGCTCCTCCGTCGGCGCGGCGCCGAGGCCGCCGGCGAACTGCGACCAGAAGAGCTTCTGCGCCTGCTCCATGCCCTGTACCGACAGCGGCAGCCAGATGCGATAGAGCGCCTCCGGCTCCATGGCCGCCAGGTTCTGCTGCATGT
>JAHCJQ010000117.1 GCA_026126215.1 Alphaproteobacteria bacterium | reverse complement strand
ATTCAACCCTCCGCTCATCCATGGAGACCGGCATGGCCGAACAAAGCTTCGACGTCGTGGTCATCGGTGGCGGACCGGGGGGCTACGTGGCCGCCATCCGCGCGGCGCAACTTGGCCTCAAGGCCGCCTGCATCGAGATGCGTGGCAAGCTCGGCGGCACCTGCCTCAATGTCGGCTGCATCCCCTCCAAGGCGCTGCTCGAAAGCTCGCATCTCTACGAGGAGGCGGCGCATGATTTCGACGCGCACGGCATCGCCATGGATGCGCTGCGGCTCGACCTCGCGCGCATGATGGCGCGCAAGGACAAGGTGGTCGAGGGCCTGACCGGCGGCATCGAGATGCTGTTCCGCAAGCACAAGGTCGCCTATCTCAAGGGACGCGGCGCGCTCGCGGGCAAGGGCCGGGTGCGCTTCACTTCAGCCGACGGCCAGTCGGAGGAGATCGCGGCTGGCAGCGTGATCATCGCCACCGGCTCGGAGGTCATGCCACTGCCGGGCGTGGAGATCGACGAGAAGCGGATCGTGAGCTCGACTGGTGCGCTGGCACTCCCCGCTGTGCCGAGAAGCATGGTGGTGATCGGCGGCGGTTACATCGGCCTCGAGATGGGCACTGTCTGGCGCCGGCTCGGCGCCGAGGTCACGGTTGTCGAGTTCCTCGACCGCATCGTGCCCGGCATGGATGGCGAGATCGCCAAGCAGATGCAGCGCAGCCTTGCCAGGCAGGGCATCAAGTTCCGGCTCGGCACCAAGGTCACGGCAGCGAAGGCGTCCAGGTCCGGCGTCGAGCTGACGCTGGCACCGGCCAAGGGCGGCGATCAGGAAAGCCTCGCCGCCGAGGTGGTACTGGTCTCGATCGGGCGCCGGCCCTTCACCGCCGGCCTCGGGCTTGAGGAAGCCGGGGTGGCGCTGGATGAGCGCGGCCGAATCCGGGTCGATCGCGAGTTCCGCACCGCTGCGCCGGGCGTCTTCGCGGTCGGGGACGTGATCGCCGGCCCGATGCTGGCGCACAAGGCGATGGATGAGGGTGCGGCCTGCGCGGAAATCATCGCCGGGCAGAAGCCGCACCTCAATTACGATGCAATTCCGGGCGTGGTCTACACTTGGCCGGAGGCTGCATCGGTCGGCAGGACCGAAGAGGAACTGAAGGCGGCGGGAATCGAGTACCGCGTCGGCAAATTCCCCTTTGCGGCAACGCCACGCGCGCGCACCTCGGGCGGATCGACGGATGGTTTTGTGAAGTTGCTGGCGGATGCGAAGACCGACCGCCTGCTCGGCGCGCATATCATCGGCCCTGATGCCGGCACCCTGATCCACGAAATCGTGCTGGCGCTGGAGTTCTCCGCCTCCGCCCAGGACGTGGCCCTCGTCTGCCATGCCCACCCGACCCTGAACGAGGCGGTCAAGGAAGCGGCGCTGGCGGTGGCCGGACACCCGCTGCATATCTGACCCCCGCAACCGGGCCGGTTCGGCCCGGACGGATTGCGGCTGGAGTGCATCCATGTCCGACCGCGCGCTGATTTTCTGGATGAGCCTCGGCCAGGCGGGTTCGCTGCTGCCGCTCTCCACGGTGGCGACGCTGGTTGCCTTTTTCGTCGATCATTGGGGCCTGAGCAACGCCGAGGCCGGCTGGCTGGCCGGGTCGATCAATGTCGGCTACATGCTGGCCGTGCCGTTCCTGATGGCGCTCACCGACCGGATCGATGCCAGGCTGGTCTTCATCGCCGGGGCGGCGCTATCGGCAGTTGCCGCACTCGCCTTTGCCCTGCTGGCGGAAGGTCTCTGGTCGGGCACGCTGTGGCGCATCCTGGCCGGCATGGGGCTGGCCGGCTGCTACATGCCAGGTCTCAAGGCGCTGACCGACCGGCTGACGGGTGCCGAGCCTTCGCGCGGTGTCGCTTCCTACACGGCGAGCTATGCGGTCGGCGCGGGATTCTCCTATCTCTTCGCCGGCCTGGTCACCGACTGGCTTGGCTGGCGCGGCATGTTCGCCGCCTCGGCCATCGGCCCGCTCCTGCCGCTCGTGATCGGCCTCCTGGTGCTGCGGCCGAAGCCGCCGGCACCATCCCAGGGCGGGCTCGCCAGCCTGCTCGATTTCCGCCCGGTGCTGCGCAACCGGCCGGCCATGGGCTATGTGCTGGCCTATGGGGCGCACTGTTACGAACTGGCCGCCTTCCGGGCCTGGATCGTGGCGTTCATGGGCTTTGCCCTGGCCGGGAGGGAGGCGGGTGGCATGGCCTCGATCACCCTGCTGGTGACGGTGCTGGCGCTGCTCGGCCTTCCGGCGAGCGTGTTCGGCAACGAAGCCTCGATCCGTTTCGGCCGCCGGCGCGTCATCAACCTCGTCATGAGCGCCTCGGCGCTGATCGGCTGCTTCGTCGGTTTCACCGCGGGGGCGCATGTCGCGCTCGTCCTGGCGCTGGCCATTCTCTACGCGATCAGCGTCACCGCCGATTCCGGCTCGATCACGGCCGGCGTCGTGGCAGCCGCCGATCCGAAGCTGCGCGGTGCCACCATGGCGCTGCATTCGACGCTGGGTTTCGCCGTTTCCTTCGTCTCGCCCCTCGTCTTCGGCCTGGTGCTCGATCTGTCTGGCGGCCAGGGGGACACGCGTGCCTGGGCGCTCGCTTTCGCCGCCAATGCGCTGTTCGCGCTGGGCGGGCCGCTGGCATTGCGCTGGGCGGCGCGTTGAAAGCAACTCAGGCGCGTGCGCGCGGGTGCGCCCCTTGGTAAACCGCCAGCAGCCGCTCGGTGTCGATTTCGGCATAGCGCTGGGTGGTCGAGAGGGAGGCGTGGCCGAGCAGTTCCTGGATCGTGCGCAGATCGCCGCCGCCGGCAAGCAGATGCGTGGCGAAGGAATGGCGCAGCGCATGCGGCGTCGTCCAGTCGGCGAGAGAGAGTTCGGTCCGGAGCTGGCGCACCCGCTTCTGCAGAATGGCCGGATCGAGCCGCTTGCCGCGCGCGCCGAGGAACAGCGGACCCTGCTTCGAGATCGGATACGGGCACAGTTCCACATAGCGGCCGATCGCCGCGCGCACGACCGGCAGCAGGGGCACGAGGCGCGTCTTGCGGCCCTTGCCGGTCACGCGGAGGCTATCGCCTTCCGGCAGGTCCGCGCCGTCGAGCTGCAACGCTTCGGAGATGCGCAGGCCGCACCCATAAAGCAGCAGCAGCAGGGCAAGGTCGCGCTGCGCGATC
This sequence comes from Alphaproteobacteria bacterium, assembly GCA_026126215.1. Lineage (GTDB taxonomy): Bacteria > Pseudomonadota > Alphaproteobacteria > Ferrovibrionales > Ferrovibrionaceae > JAHCJQ01. Next base: position 5,118 of record JAHCJQ010000117.1, on the reverse strand, counting down.
CATGGCTCCCGGCCGGCCTCCCCGGCCGCCTCCGCCAGCGCCAGCGCCTCGCCCGCACCGAGCGGGCGTGGCAGGCTGCTGGGCACCTTCGGGCCGCGCGCTGCCGCCAGGGCGGTGCTCGTGATCACGCCCTCGCGCACGAGGCGGCGGAAGAAGCTCTTGATGGCGGAGACGGCGCGCGCGTTCGAGGCCGCGACTATTCCATCCCGCCGGCGCGCGGCGAGGTAGGCGCGCAGATCGGAAGGTTGCAGTCCTTCCAGCAGGGCAAGCGTCGGCACCTCGCCGCGATGGCCGGCGAGGAAGCCGAGAAACGCGAGCAGGTCGCGCCGGTAGCAATCGATCGTATGGGCCGCGTAGCGCTTTTCGCCGGCCAGCCAGTCCAGCCAGTCACCGATCCGCGCCAGGAGCATCGGATCGAGGGTGAGCGCGTCTAGTCGCGCGGCAGGTCGAGCCATGCGCGGATGCAGCGTTCGACGGCACGGGCGAGGAACTGCAGCAGTTCCGTGCCCTGGCCGGGATGGAACTTCGCTTGCTGGCGCGAGCCGATGGCGATGAGGCCGGCCGGGGCCTCGGCGGCGATGCGCAGGCGCACCAGCGCGTCCGAGCGCACCAGCGATGCCGCCGGACCATAGAGCAGGTCGGTCTTCTCGCTGCGCTCGCGCAGCATGGTGTCTCGGCCCTGTCCGAGGAGGCGGTCGATGGCCCCCTTGCGCACGACATAGAGATTGCTGCCCGCCGCGTGCGGCCGTGCCAGTTCGCTTTCTTCGATCAGCAGCACCACAACATCCACATGCAGGATGGTGGCGAAATCCTGGGTGATGATGTGGATCAGATGCTCGAAGCCACGCGCATCGAGCATGGCGAGGACCGCCTCGTGTACCTGCGACTGGATCGAGAGGTTCGAACGGCCGGCGGCGATCAGTTCGTCCTGGCTGGTGCTGAGCTGGTTCAGCCGGCGCTGCAGCCGCTGCACCATGTAGCGCTGCATGTCGACGACGCCGTCCGCGCGCCGGAGCGAGGGCGGCGTAAGGATCGGCAGCAGGTCCGCATGTTCGGCGAGAAAGCCGGGATGGCGCCGCAGATACTCCTTGACGTCCGCTTCCGAGAGCGGCGGCAGGGGCTGTTCGTCTGTCGCGCTCATCCTCCGGCCGCGTCAGCTCTTGAGGATCGACTGGCCCGTCTTCTGCCAGTCGGCGAGGAAAGCGGCCAGCCCCTTGTCGGTAAGCGGATGCAGCGCGAGCTGGCGCAGCACGTTGGGCGGCAGGGTCGCCACATGGGCGCCGAGCTTGGCCGCCGTCACCACATGCGTCGGATTGCGCACCGAGGCGACCAGGACCTCCGTCCGGAACGCCGGATAGTTGCCATAGATCTGCACGATATCGGCGATCAGGTCCATGCCGTCCTGGCCGATATCGTCGAGACGGCCGACGAAGGGAGAGACGAAGGTCGCGCCCGCCTTGGCGGCGAGGATCGCCTGGGCGGCGGAAAAGCAGAGCGTCACGTTGACCTGCACGCCATCGTCGCTCAGCGCCTTGCAGGTCTTGAGGCCGGCGAGGGTGAGAGGCACCTTGACGCAGACATTCTTCGCCAACGACGCGAGCTTGCGGCCTTCCGCCAGCATCGGCTCGAACTCCGTCGCCGTCACCTCGGCGCTGACCGGCCCGTGCACGATCTGGCAGATCTCCCGGACGACGTCGAGAAAGTCACGCCCGGTCTTGGCCACGAGGGAGGGATTGGTCGTGACGCCGTCGAGCAGCCCGGTCTGCGCGAGGTCGCGAATCTCGCCGACATCGGCTGTATCGACGAAGAACTTCATGTCCGCATCACTCCCAGTGAAAGAGACCCGAGGCAAAGGCGAGCCTCGCGGGCGCTTGTTGCGCCGGGGAATCGCCGTCTACAGTCTAGCCCATGCCGATGATCGATGCCAACGCCGGCGCGCCGCTCGAGCGTGTCGCGGTGCTGCTGCCGCTGCCGCTGGCGGGGCCTTACGATTATGCGGTGCCCGACGATCTGGATCTGAAGCCGGGCGAACTGGTGATCGTGCCGCTCGGCGGCCATGAGCGACCCGGCATCGTCTGGGGCAGGGCTTCGGGCGAGGTGGCCGAGGAAAAGCTCAAGCGTGTGGCGGCACGGATCGACTGTCCGCCTTTCTCCGCTGAGCTGCGCCGTTTCGTCGACTGGGTCGGCGCCTACAACCTGACGCCGCCCGGCGCTGTCCTGCGCATGTGCCTGTCGGTCTCGGCCGCGCTGGAGCCACCGCGGCCGCGCACCGGCTACCGTCTCGCCGGGCCGCCGCCCGCCCGCCTGTCCCAGGCGCGCCAGCGCGTGCTCGAGCTGCTGGCGGAGGGCCCGGCGCGGACGCAGCGCGACCTGATGGAGACGGCCGGGGTCGGTGCCGGCGTGATCCGCGCGCTGCTGGAGGCGGGCACGCTGGCCAGCGTACCGCTGCCCGAGGCGCCAGCCTTTGGCCTGCCCGATCCGGCCCATGCGCGCCCCGTTCTCTCGCCTTCCCAGTCGGCGGCGGCGGCGGAGATCGGCGCGCGGCTGCGCGCGGGCGGCTTTTCCTGCACGCTGATCGAGGGGGTGACCGGCGCTGGCAAGACCGAAGTCTACTTCGAGGCGATCGCCGCCATGCTGGAGCTTGGCCGCCAGGTTCTCGTATTGCTGCCCGAGATCGCGCTGTCGGCGCAGTGGCTGGAGCGGTTCGAGCGGCGTTTCGGCGTGCGCCCGGCGGAATGGCATTCCGATGTCCGCCAGGGCGATCGCCGCCGCGCCTGGCGGGCGGTGATGCAGGGCACGGCGCGGGTCGTGGTCGGCGCCCGCTCGGCGCTGTTCCTGCCCTTCCGCGATCTCGGCCTGGTGATCGTCGACGAGGAGCACGACCCCTCCTTCAAGCAGGAGGATGGCGTCTGCTACCATGCGCGCGACATGGCCGTGGTGCGTGCCTCGCTTGCCGGCATTCCAATCCTGCTCGCCTCGGCAACCCCTTCGCTGGAGACGCGCGCCAATGTCGATGCGGGACGCTACGGGCGCGTCCTGCTGGGCGAGCGTCACGGCGCGGCGCCGATGCCCGCGATCGAGGTGACCGATCTCCGGCGCACTCCGCCCATGGCCGGCCGCTGGATCGCGCCGCCGGCGGAGGCACTGCTGCGCGCCACCCTGGCCGCCGGCGAGCAGGCCATGCTGTTCCTCAACCGCCGCGGCTATGCGCCGCTCACGCTGTGCGGGGCGTGCGGGCACCGGCTGCAATGCCCGAACTGCACGGCCTGGCTGGTCGAGCATCGCTTCAGCGGCCGCCTGCAGTGCCATCATTGCGGATATGCGGCGGCCCCGCCCGCATCCTGCCCGGCCTGCGGCGCGGAGGGACGGCTCAAGCCCTGCGGACCGGGCGTGGAGCGGCTCGAGGAGGAGGCGCGCGGGCTCTTTCCCGCGGCCCGCATCGCCGTCATGGCATCGGACACCCTGGCGGGGCCGCGCGCCGTCGCGGAGATGGTGGCGGCCATGCAGGCGGGCGAGATCGACCTGCTGATCGGCACGCAGGTGATGGCGAAGGGTCATCATTTCCCGATGCTCACCCTGGTCGTCGTGGTCGATGCCGATCTCGGGCTTGCCGGCGGCGACCTTCGGGCCGGCGAGCGCACCTACCAGCTTCTCACCCAGGTCGGCGGCCGCGCCGGCCGTGCCGAGCGGCCCGGGCGCGTGCTGCTGCAGAGCTATATGCCGGAACACCCCGTGCTGCAGGCGTTGGCTGCCGGCGATACGGAACGCTTCCTCGGTGCGGAGATGGCGGGGCGACGCGAGGCGGGGATGCCGCCTTTCGGACGGCTCGCCGCGCTCATCCTCTCCGGTCATGACGGACAGGCGGTGGCAGAGGCGGCGCGGCTGCTCGCGCGCCGTGCGCCGCAGGTGGCGGGAATGAGCGTGCTCGGCCCGGCGCCCGCGCCGCTTGCGCTGCTGCGCGGACGCCATCGCTACCGGCTGCTGGTGAAGGCCGCGCGCCAGGTCAACCTGCAGGGCGAACTCGGCCGCTGGCTCGCGCCGATCCGCCTGCCATCCTCGGTGCGCCTGCAGATCGACATCGATCCGCAGAGTTTCATGTAGCCTGTGCGCCCGGACCAGCCGCTGTGGCAGCTTGCGTATTGCATGGCCCAAGGGCCTGTGCTAATTACCGCCTGCCTTTCGGGACAGGCACCCGGAACGGGTATTCGTTTGCCTGTTGAATGCCTTAGAATTCAATAGGTTGGTCATATTCCTCGGGGCTCTCCCCAAGCCGTGTCCAAGTACCTTCAGAGGGGTTCCATTTGGCAGCCGAGACTTCGATCGTGACGGGCATTTCCGGCCGCTACGCCGTCGCTCTGTTCGAGATGGCGCTCGATGCCAAGGCGCTCGATGCCGTGGCCTCTGATCTCGATCGGATCCAGGCCATGCTGCGCGAGAGCGAGGAGTTGCGCCGTCTCGTCGAGAGCCCTGTCCTGCGGCGCGACGAACAGGCCCGCGCCATGGCGGCGCTGCTCGAGCGGGCCGGCATCGGCGAACTGGTGGGGCGCTTCGTCGGCGTGGTGGCGCAGAACCGCCGGCTGTTCCAGCTCCGCAAGATCATCTCCGATTTCCGCGCCCTGCTCGCCCGCCATCGCGGCGAGACGGTAGCGCAGGTCACGTCGGCCACGCCGCTCAATCCCGGCCAGCTCGCCGCGCTCAAGGCGGCGCTCAAGGACGCGGTGGGCCGCGACGTGAATATCGACGCGCGTGTCGATGCCCGCCTGATCGGCGGTCTCGTCGTGCAGGTGGGTTCGCGCATGGTCGATGCGTCCGTGCGCTCCAGACTCGAGAACATGAAAGTCGCCATGAAAGGGGTTGCGTGATGGATATCCGCGCCGCAGAAATCTCCAGCATTCTCAAGCAGCAGATCGCGAGCTTCGGCACCGAGGCGGATGTCGCCGAGGTTGGCCAGGTCCTCTCGGTCGGCGACGGCATCGCGCGCGTCTATGGTCTCGACAATGCCCAGGCCGGCGAGATGCTGGAGTTTCCGGGCGGCGTCAAGGGCATGGCCCTCAACCTCGAATCCGACAATGTCGGCGTGGTGATCTTCGGCAACGACCGCGGCATCAAGGAAGGCGA
>JAHCJQ010000116.1 GCA_026126215.1 Alphaproteobacteria bacterium | reverse complement strand
GGCGAGAACGACGAGGGCGTGCGCGAGGAATGGCTAGCGTGAGCGCAGGTCGAGCCGTTCCAGGTTGCGCTGCGCCGCATCTCCGGCCGGCGTGCCGGCGGCTTCGGTGACGACGATCATCCAGTCGGCGCGCGCGCCCGCCCGGTCGCCGTTCGCGGCGCGCAGGATGCCCCGCTCGAGCAGCGCCTCGATCTCGCGCGGGTCGATCCTCAGTGCCGCTTCGGCATCGGCCAGCGCCCCTGCGGCATCGCCTGACTGGCGGCGCGCCGAGGCGCGGTAGGCGTAAGCGTCGGCCCGCCCGCCATCGCGCCCGATCGCCCGGTCGAGATCGGGAATGGCGGCAGCGAACCGGCCGAGCGCGGCCGAAGCGCGGGCGCGGTCGATCAGGAGGTCGACATTGTCCGGCTGCAAGGCCAGCGCCGCCGTGAAGACGCCATGCGCCCGCTCATGCTGGCCGGCAAGCAGCCAGGCATTGCCGGCCTGTCCCAGAACCTCCGGGCGCAGCGGGTCGCCGGTGGCCTGCATTTCCTCGGCCAGCCGCTCCAGGCGACCGGCGGCATCGCCATGATGCCCGAGCGCCACCAGCGCCAGCGCGGCACAATGTTTTGCCGGAAAACCGCCGCCACGGTCGCGCCAGGCGCTGGCTGCCTCGAAGGCGTCCTCCGGCTTGCGGTTGACCAGCGCCAGGCAGGACCGATACTGCACGTCCTGTGGCCCCTTGAACTCGGTCGCGTTCACGCTTTCGCCAGTCCGGACGATCGTCAGGGCAAGCAGAATTGAGAGGATCAGACGATGCATGGCCCTACACTTGACAGAGCCGAAGCCGCCCGGCAAGGCACCACGTCTTCTTTCCTCCGACGATGAAAACCGCCCCGATCGGCAAGCTGTTCTGCTTCGGCTTCGGCTACTGCGCCCAGGAACTGGCGCGACGGCTCAATCCACGCGGCGTGCGCATTGCCGGCACCTGCCGCAACCCGAGCGGCTGGACCCGGCTTTCGCTGCGGGGGATCGAGATGCATCTGTTCGACGGTACGCGCCCGCTCGAGGATTTCGGCGCGGCGCTTGGCGATGCCGATGCAATTCTCGTCTCCATCCCGCCTGGCCCCGAGGGCGATCCGGTGCTGGCGTTCCATGACCCGGACCTGCGGCGCTGCCGCAACCTGCGCTGGGTCGGCTACCTTTCGACCACTGGTGTTTATGGCGACCGGGCCGGCGGATGGGTGGACGAGACGGCTGATCTGCAGCCGGCGGGCGAGCGTGGTGCGCGGCGGGCACAGGCCGAGGCCGGCTGGCTCTCGCTCTGGCGGGAAGCCGGCTTGCCGGTGCATGTCTTTCGCCTGGCCGGGATCTATGGCCCCGGGCAGAACCAGCTCGTCAGTATCCTGTCCGGCCGGGCGCAGCGCGTGGTGAAACCGGGCCAGGTCTTCTCGCGCATCCATGTGAGCGACATCGCCGCCGTGCTGGAAGCCTCCATGGCGCGGCCGAACCCGGGCGCCATCTACAATGTCTGTGACGACGAACCGGCGCCGCCGCAGGACGTGATCGCCCATGCCGCACGGCTGCTCGGCCGCGAGCCGCCGCCGGAAATACCCTTCGAACAGGCGGAACTGTCGCCGATGGGGCGCAGCTTCTATGCGGAGAACAAGCGGGTCTCCAACCGCCGGATCAAGGACGAACTCGGCGTCCGGCTGCTCTATCCCACCTACCGCGAGGGTCTGGCGGCGCTGCTTGCCGACGAGCGCGAGAGCGCGCGCTAGCGGCAGGGGGCAGGCCCGGCCAGTTCGTCGAGCGTGGCGCAGAGCAGAGCCAGTTCGGCCGGCCCGGACAGCCGGTGATCGCCGGAGCCGAGCAGGGTGAGCCGGGCATCTTCGGCAACGATGGCGCGCATGAGGTCGAGCGCATGGGTCCAGGGCACGTCGGGATCCCGCATGCCCTGCAACAGCCTGACCGGGACGGCGAGCGGCAGCGGGCCGTCGAGCAGGAGATGCCGCCTTCCCTCCTCGATCAGCTTGAGCGTGATCGGATAGGGCTCTTCGGAGTATTGCGAGGGCTCGAACCAGATGCCATCGCGCAACAGCGCCCGGCGGCGCTCCTCCGGGTAGCAGTCCCACATCAGCCGCTCGGTGAAGTCCGGGGCGGCGGCGATGCCGATCAGCCCGGCGAGACGTTCCGGGCGGGCGCGCGCCGCAAGCAGGGCGATCCAGCCGCCCATGGAACTGCCGATCAGGATCTGCGGCCCTTCGGTGAGCCGGTCGATCACCGCCAGCGCATCGTCGAGCCACTGGCCGATCGTGCCCTCGATGAAGTTGCCGCCGGAGCGGCCGTGTCCGGAATAATCGAAACGCAGGAAGGCGCGCCCGCGCGCCCGGCAGGCGGCCTCCAGCGCCAGCGCCTTGGTGCCCTCCATGTCGGAGCGGAAGCCGCCAAGAAAGATCACGCCCGGCCCCTTGCCGGCAAGGCGGCGATAAGCGATGGTGCTGGCGTCGGCGCGGGCGAGCCGGGCGGGTTCGTCGCTGTCCGTCATGGCGTGTCCGGTCGGCTCCAGATGCAGATTGCGGCAAACATTAACACCGGGACGGACGAGACGGAACTTTCCGGCCTCGGCGTCCTGCAGGTGCTGCCGCGCCTCAACATGGGGGGCGCGGAACGCAGCGCAGTCGACATCGCGCTCGCGGTGGCGCGGGCCGGCGGGCGTTCCTTCGTGGCATCGGCCGGCGGCGACATGACGCGGGAACTGGAGCGCGCCGGCGTGCGGCATCTGGCGCTGCCGCTCGCCAGCAAGAATCCGTTCCGCATCCGCGCCAATGGCGGTCGCCTTGCCGATCTGGTGCGCCAGCAGGGCATCGATATCGTGCATGCGCGCTCGCGCGCGCCGGCCTGGAGCGCGCGCCATGCCGCCCGCAGCGCGGGGGCGCATTTCATCACCACCGTGCACGGGGTCTATGGCGAGGGCAGTGCCTTCAAGCGCCGCTACAACCGCGTCATGGCCGAGGGCGAGCGCGTCATCGCCAATTCCGAATTCGTCGCCCGACACCTGCGCGCCGCCTATGGCCTGGAGGACGGTCGGCTGGTCACCATTCCGCGCGGCATCGACGAGCAGTATTTCGATCCGGCGCGGGTGCGCGGCGACCGGATGGCGGACCTGGCGCGCCGCTGGCGGCTGCCCGACGGGGCGATGATCGTCCTCATGCCGGGCCGCGTCAGCCGCCGCAAGGGCCAGCGGCATCTCATCGAAGCGCTGGCGCGGCTCGATCGGCCGGACCTGCTGGCCGTAATCCTCGGCAGCTCCGGTGAACATCGGAGCTATGCCCGGGAACTCCTGGAACTGGTGCGCGCACGCGGCATGGAGGGGCGGGTGCGCCTGGTGGAGGATTGCCCCGACATGCCCGCCGCCTACATGCTGGCGGACGTGGTGGTGAGCGCCGCCGACAAGCCGGAAGCCTTCGGCCGCGTCCTGGTCGAGGCGCAGGCGATGGGGCGGCCGGTGATCGCCACCGATCACGGCGGCGCGCGGGAAACGGTGCTTGCCGGCCAGACCGGCTGGCTGCTGCCGCCGGGCGATGTCGCGGCACTGGCGGCGACCATCGCCGAGGCGCTCGCCCTCGATACCGAGACCCGGCTGGCGGTGGCCGAGGCGGCCCGGCATCACGTCCTGGAGCACTACACCCTCGCCCGCATGAACGGCGCCACGCTGCGCCTCTATCGCAGCCTCGCCGGGCGCTGATGCCGGGCGCGGGGCCGCGCATCCTCGCCATCAAGCACGGCGCGCTCGGCGATGCCGTGCTCGCCATCGGCGCCTTGCAGGCGATCCGCCGCCATCATGCCGGGGCGCATCTGGCGCTGCTCACCGCCGCCCCGGCGGTGGAACTGCTTGCCGCATCGGGCCTGTTCGACGAGACGCTGGTCGATGCGCGCGCCGGGCTCACGGCGCTCGGCGCCAATGCCACGGTCCTGGCCTGGCTGGTCCGGGGGGCGTTCCGTACCGTCTACGACCTCCAGGCTTCGAGCCGGACGCGCCGATACCGGCGGTTTCTCGCCGCGATGCGCCCGCGGACGGTCTGGCACGTCCTGCCGGCGGCGCGGGCCGGCGAACATGCGGCCGACCGGCTGGCGCAGTGCCTTGCGGCGGCGCAGATTCCGGGGCCCTGGCCCGCCGATCTCGACTTCCTCGACGCCGCGCCGGAGCCCTTCTGGCCGACGGCGCCTTTCGCCCTGCTCCTGCCGGGCGGGTCGGCACGACATCCCGCCAAACGCTGGCCGCCGGAGCGTTTCGGGGCGATCTGCAACAACCTTGCCGACGAAGGCATCATGCCGGTGCTGCTCGGCACCGAGGCCGACCGCGCGGCCTGCCACAAAGTCGGCGCCGGCGCGCCGGGCGTGCTCGATCTTTGCGGGCGCACCAGCCTGGCGTCGCTGGCCGGGCTAGGCCGGCGGGCGGTCGTCGCACTCGGCAATGACAGCGGTCCGCTGCACCTGCTGGCCCAGCTCGGCTGCCCGACGCTCGCCATCTTCGGACCGGGCGGCGATCCGGGCCGGAGTGCCCCGCGCGGCCCGCGCGCCGCCTGGATCGGGGCTGCGGACACGGGCTGGCCCGAGGCGGGGGATGTGTGGAGCCGGCTGATCCTCATACGCCAAACGGCGTAGTAGAAAACGACGGTTGTTCAATTGCTTAGCGCAGCGGCCGATTGGCAGCACGGGCGATGTGCGCTAGCGTCTCGCCATGACGCAAGCTGCCCAGCCTGCCAAAGACGAGACGGCTGTCCCGCCGGCGCAAGCCCCGCGGCGCAGCGGCCAGCCGGAGCCCATGATCTGGCTGATTCTGGGCGAGCGGGCTGGCGATAATGCGCAGGTGCAGGCCCTTGGCCGCGCGCTCGGCCTGCCCTTCACGGAAAAGCGGCTGCGCTATAACAAGCTCGCGCGCAACAATTTCAGCAAGCTGGGGCCGGGCCTGCGCAGCGTCGATCTGGCGCGCTCCGACCCGCTGGAACCGCCGTGGCCGGATCTGGTGATCGCGGTCGGGCGGCGCAGCGTGCCGGTGGTGCAGTGGATCCGGGCCCGCTCGGGCGGGCGGACAAGGCTCGTGCAGCTTGGCCGGCCGCGCGCCGATCTCGAACTTTTCGATCTCGTGGTCAGCACGCCGCAATATGGCCTGCCCGCGCGCCGGAACGTGATGCTGATCGAAGCGCCGATGGTCGGTCTCGACCAGGGGGCAATGGCGCGTGCCGCCGAACTCTGGCGGCCGCGGCTTGCCCACCTGCCGCGACCCTGGATCGCACTGCTGGTGGGCGGCAGGTCGAAGCCCTATTACCTCGATGCGGACGGTGCTGCGCGGATCGCCCGGGAAGCCGCCGCCGAGGCGAATGCCCTTGGCGGCGCGCTGCTGGTGACGACCAGTCCGCGCACCCCGCCGGAGGCAGCCGATGCGCTCTTTGCCGCCATCGACGCTCCCGCCTATTTGCACCGTTTCACGCCCGGCGGCGAGAACCCGTATCACGCATTTCTGGCGCTGGCGGACCGGCTGATCGTGACGTCGGAGAGCATCTCGATGCTGACCGAGGCGGTCCTGACCGGCAAGCCCCTGGAAATGGCCCTGCTGCCCTCCGAGCCGGCGGACTGGCGCAAGCCGAAACGGAAGTTCTATCGCTGGTACCTGACGCGTCGGCGGCGCCAGCGTTTCCAGGGCGAGCAGCCGAACTGGCTCGACCGGGTGTTCAACCTGATGGTCGAGCGCGGCCTGCTCATTCCCCCGCGCGACATAGCGACCTTCAATGCGCTGCTTCAGGCCAATGGTCTCGCCACGCTCCTCGGCCGCCCCGGTTCCGAGCGCGGCGGGATGCCGGCCCGCCGGCTCGATGATCTCGACCGGGTCGTGGCCCGCGTGCGCACCCTGCTCGACTGATCCGCCGCGGCGCGTCCGCCCCAGCAAGCCCTTGTGAAGGCCCGAGGTATTTGCTAAAGCCTCGCAACCGTGACTTGCTTTGTCACGTAGGTGTAACTATCGCGCCCTTGGGGCGCCGATCGCGGGACGTCCCAGGAAGAGAGCCTGACCCAAATGAGAGTCTGGATCGATGGGTCGGTGGCCGATCCGGCCATCCGTATCTTTGGACTCGGCCTGCTGGAGCGCCATCTGCTGGCGCTGCGAAGGTTGGCGAAGGAGCATAAGCTCGCCTTCCAGGTCACCATCGATCTTGGTTCCACCGGGATGCCGGAACCGGCCTTCGACGAGAAGCTGAGCAAGCGGCTGGCCATACGGATCGTGCGCGGCGAGGGCAGCCTGAGCGAGCGCGTCGGCCGCGCCCTCGACGAAGCCGGCGGCGAGGCGGTGATGCTGCTGTCCGGCGAGGTGCTCTGCGACGGGCGGCTCTATCTCGAACTGGCACGCCGCCAGGGTGGCGTCGTGGTTGCCGAAGGCGAGGGGGCGGAGCGCGCCGCCATGCTGCTGCTCGGTCCGGCGGAGCGCGCGCTCCTGCCAGCCCAGGCGACATCCTTTGCCGATCTCGCCGACCGGTTGGTGGGCGCCGGCCTGCCGCGCCTGCGCCAGGCGGATTTCAACGGCTTCATCCGCAACCTGCGGCGCACGCTGCCCTTCTACCTGCATGTGGTACGGAAGCGCTCGAAGGCGCGCGAGCTGCAGCGCTTCCTGTTCTGGTCGAACTACAAGGGCTCGACGGATTTCTTCACGGCTTACGTCTATCCGCCGCTGGTCTGGCTGTTGGTCCGGCCGCTGGCGGCGCTGCGCGTGCATCCGAACGTGGTCACCATCGTCTCGATCGTCATGACCTTCGCGGCGATCCCCTTCTTCGCCCGGGGCGATTTCGCCATCGGGCTGTTGCTTGCCTATGGCATGAGCGTCCTTGACTCGGTCGACGGCAAGCTGGCGCGCCTGACCTTCACCGATTCAAAGCTCGGCAACGTGCTCGACCATGGCCTCGACCTGATCCATCCGCCGATGTGGTATGTCGCCTGGGCCTGGGGCCTTGCGGGCGGCGACATGAAGCATCCGCTGATGCTGCTCGCCTGGATCTCGACCGCCGTCTATGTATTCGACCGGCTGGTCCTCAAAGTCTATCCGACGCTCTTCAATCGCGGGCTGCACACCCATTCGCGGCTCGACACGATGGCGCGCACCTTCATCTCGCGGCGGAACATCAACCTGCCGATCTTCACCATCGGCGTCTTCGCCGACTGGCTGCTCGGCGGGCGTGCCGTGGCCAGCGCCTGCTTCCAGTTCATTGTATTCTGGCAGGTGGTGACCCTGGCTTTCCATGCCTGGCGCACCGCCTGGATCGTGCTGGTGGAAAAGGCGCACCGCGACCCGAGCCGGGTAAGCGCTACCTGATTTGCAGCCGTTCCGGCCCTCCCCCGCACGGGAAAGGGCCGGAGGCCGGTCAGGGTCTAATACTTCTCGTCGCCGCCGCCGCCGGAACGGTCGGTCAGCTTGTGCCAGAGGCGGGCGAGGCCCGTCACCTGCTTCGGCTCGTAAAAGAACTCCGGCAGTTCGGCAATGAAGTTGATGTAGCGACGCGGGATTGGCGTGATGCCGCGCGGCGAGACGCCATGCACCGCGTAGGGCGAGTTGACGAAGGCGACAAAGGTGTTGGCCGCATAGGGCACGGCGGTCACCTTCTCCACGTCGCGGTCGAGCGACTTGTGCTTGATGAAGCGCGGCTCGCGCTTCCAGCGGTAGAGTTCGAGATTGCCGCCGGCGCTGTCATCGGCCCGGTCGCGGAAATAGAAGAGCGCGCTGAAGATCTTGTCGGCGACGTCGATATGTGCGCCCTTGACCGAGGAGACCTCGGTCACCGGGGTGTTGACCACGAACTGGCAGTCGAGGCGAATGTCGTGCGGCTCGCCGGCACCGCGGCGGACGACGCGCCAGTCCTCCAGCGGGCGTCCGACCTTCTCCTCAAGTCCGGGAAAGAGCCGCCGCATTTCGCCGCCGAACAGTCGCACCACGTCGCGCCAGTATGCGCCTGAGACATGATGGGCGAAAAAATCCCGCCAGATGCCAGGGATGGAACTGTCGGCCAGCACCTGCGTCGCGTTGAGCCGTACCGCCTTGTTGCTGGGCCACGGGCCGGCGCCGGCGACCTTCTCGAGGCTGGGGAAGCCGCGCTCGAGTTCGGCGAACAGGTCCGCCGGAACGGCGGGCTTCAGGACCAGGTGGGCGAACGGGTCGGTGCGGACGATGGTCTCCGGCACGCCCTCGAGCAGATGGGGCGCGCTCAACGTCGCAAGATCGTTCATGGCTCTTCCCCCTGTTGCGAACGGGACGGTGGCAAAACCAGCGACAGAGTCCATTCAACGAAGGCTTACGTCAATGTGAATGACAATGCGGTCGCAGGGTCAATTTGCCGCAGTTTCC
>JAHCJQ010000115.1 GCA_026126215.1 Alphaproteobacteria bacterium | reverse complement strand
GACCAGGTGACCGCCATCGAAAAGCGGTATCGGGAACAGGTTGATCAGCCCGATCGACACCGACAGCGTCGCGGTGAGCGAGATCAGCGCCACCAGGCTGATCTGGGCGATGTCGCCCGACATCTTGGCGATCCGCAGCGGCCCACCGAGATCCTGCCCGGATTCCCGACCCACCACGAAGCGCCCGAGATAGGTGAGGGTGCCGCTGATCACCGCGCCGGTCTCGCGCACGCCCGCCATCACCGCCTCGAAGGGACCAAGTTCGCGGAATTCGAGCCGTGAGGCGGAGCGAATGCCGATCTGCCCGATACGCGCCTTGCCACCGAAACCATCGTCCATCTCGACGCGGCGCGGCACCACCTCGAGCACCTGGCTGGCGCCATCGCGTTCGACGGTGAAGGCGAGCGAGTTTCCGGTTGCCAGGGCGACCGAGCTGCGAATCTCCTCGAAGCGCTCGATGCGCCGGCCGTCGATGGCCACGATGCGGTCCCCGGCCCGGAAGCCCGCGGCGGCAGCGGGCGTATCTTCCAGCACCTCGCCCACCACCGGCGCGGTATAGGGCTGGCCGTTAAAGGCAAAAAGCAGGGCGAAGACGAGGATGGCGAAGATGAAATTGGCGACCGGGCCGGCGGCGACTATGGCCGCGCGCTGGCCCACGGTCTTGTCATGGAAGGTGACCGAACGCTCCGCCACGTCGAGACGGTCGAGCCCTTCGCGATCCGGCGTCGAGGCGGCGGAGGCATCGCCGAAGAACTTCACGTAGCCGCCGAGCGGGATGGCGCTGATCTTCCAGCGCGTGCCGTGCCGGTCGTCCCAGCCATAGAGCTCGCGACCGAAACCGATGGAAAAGACCTCGACGCGCACGCCACAGAGCCGCGCGATGATGTAATGGCCCCATTCGTGAACGAAGACGATGCCGGTCAGCACCACCAGGAAGGAGACGGCATAGATCGCGAAATCAGAGACAAAGCCCATGGGCGGACCGCCTGCATCCGTTACGTCACATCACTCGCACGTCAATCCGGTCCGCTCAGGCCGCCGCAGCGACCAAGCGCGCCGCGCAGGCTCTGGCTTCCGCATCCGCCGCGCGCACGCAATCAAGCGTCTCGAGCCTGCGCTGCGGCAGGCGATCGAGCGTCTCCTCCACCGTGCGAGCAATCTGCAGGAAACCGATGCGCCCCTCTAGAAATGCGTAGACAGCGACCTCATTGGCCGCATTGAGGATTGTAGGGGCGGCACCGCCACTTTGCAAGGCTTGGCGGGCCAGCCGCAGGGCTGGAAACCTTTGTGAATCAGGGGTTTCGAAGGTGAGCTGGCCGAGCTTGGCGAGATCCAGGCGCGCCACCGGGGCGGCGATCCGATCCGGCCAGGCGAGCGCATAGGCAATCGGCGTGCGCATGTCGGGTGAGCCGAGCTGGGCCAGAACCGAACCGTCCACATAGCCCACCATGCTATGGATCACCGACTGGGGGTGGATCAGCACCTCGATCTGGCTCTCCTGCAGCGGGAAAAGGTGCCAGGCCTCGATCACTTCCAGGCCCTTGTTCATCATGGTCGCCGAATCGACCGAGATCTTCGCCCCCATATCCCAGTTCGGATGGGCGATCGCCTGCTTGGGCGTGACATGCGCCATCTGCGCCATATCCATTCCGCGGAATGGGCCGCCTGAGGCCGTCAGGATGATGCGTTCGACGGACTTGGGCTTGTCGAAATCGAACACCTGGTAGATGGCGTTATGCTCGGAATCGACGGGCAGCAGCCGCGCGCCGTGGGCCGCCACTTCCCTGGTCAGCAATTCGCCGGCACAGACCAGACACTCCTTGTTCGCCAGCCCGACCACCGCGCCGCGCCGCACCGCGGCCAGCGTCGGCTCCAGCCCGGCGGCGCCGACGATGGCCGCCATGATCCAGTCGGAGGGCCGGGAAGCCGCTTCGATGACCGCGCCCGGCCCAGCCGCCGCCTCGATCCCGGTTCCCGCCAGCAGCTCCTTCAGCTCGCCATAAAGTGCGGCATCGCCGATCACCGCCAGTTCCGCATGAAGCTTGCGCGCCTGTTCGGCGAGCAGCCGGACATTGCGATAAGCGGTCAGTGCGACGATGCGGTAGCGCGCAGGCTCGCGCTCGATCAGATCGACCGTGTTGCATCCGACCGAACCGGTGGAGCCCAGGATCGTCACCCGGCGCGGCACCAATCCGCCGTTCTTCATGTCTACCGCCAAACTTGGCCTCCCTGGACGAGGGACAATAACAGGACCGCCACGGGGGCGGCAAACAACATGCTGTCGAGCCGGTCGAGCACCCCGCCATGGCCGGGAATGAGCCGGCTCGCATCCTTCACCCCGAAGCGGCGCTTGATTGCCGACTCCGCCAGGTCCCCCAACTCGGCCGCCAGCGCCAGCACCGCGCTCGCCGCCGCCGCCACCAAGATAGCCGTCTCGCCCCACCAGAACGAAGCGGCGCCACCGAACAGGGCCGCCGCAAGAATACCGCCGATCAGACCACTCCAAGTCTTGTTCGGGCTGAGCCGGGGCGCGAGCTTCGGGCCACCGATCATGCGTCCGGCGGCATAGGCACCGCTATCCGCCGTCCAGACGACACCAAAGACCCAGCAGACGACCAGCAATCCGTCCACATGGTGCTCGCGCAGCCAGATGAGCGCCACGGCCGGAAGTCCGATATAGAAAGCACCGAAAGCGACCCAACCCCGGCTCTGGTCCCGGCCATGGGCGATGGCGGCCAGCGCCGGCAGGGCGACGACGAGCAGCAGAAGCGCCGGCGCCACCTGGCCCAGCCCGGCAAGCAGGGTCGCGAGCGCGACGGCGAGTGAAGCGGCCAAATGGACGATATCGAACAGCCTGCCGCCGATCATGCGATGCCATTCGCCGAGCATCAGCAGCCCGGCGGCGAGCACGAGCAGGTTCAGCGCCCAGCCGCCCAGCCATACCGCGGCCAGCGCCAGCGGTACCAGCACCAGCGCGGAGAGAAACCTTGCACCGAGGCCCGAGGATCCGGCGGCAGCTTCAGCCACTGCTCGCACCATAGCGCCGCTCCCGCCGCCGGTACTCCGAAATTGCCTCGAGCAGGTGCTTCTTGTCGAAATCCGGCCAGAGCGTGTCGATGAAGACCAGTTCGCTATATGCCGCCTGCCAGAGCAGGAAATTGGACAGGCGAAGCTCGCCGCTGGTGCGTATCAGCAGGTCCGGGTCGGGAATGCCGACCGTCTCGAGATGCGCGCTGAACAGCCGCTCGTCGATCGCCGCCGGATCGAGCCGCCCCTCCTTGACCTCCTGCGCGATCCGGCGCGCCGCCGCGACGATCTCCGCATGGCTGCCGTAATTGACGGCGATGACCAGGGTCAGCGCATCGTTTGCGGCGGTCGTCTGTTCCGCCTGGCCGATCAGCCCCTGGATGTCCGGCGCCAGGCGGGACCGGTCGCCGATGACGCGGACGCGGATATTGTTCTTGTGCAGCTCCGCCAGTTCGCGCCGCAGATAGTGGCGCAGCAGCCCCATCAGGTCGTCCACCTCGTCCTGCGGCCGCTTCCAGTTCTCCGACGAGAAGGCATAAAGGGTCAGATAGCGCACGCCCAGTTCCCGGCAGGCGATGATGGCCCGGCGCACCGCGTCCGCCCCGCTGCGATGCCCCGCCACGCGCGGCAGGCCACGCGCCTTTGCCCAGCGGCCATTGCCGTCCATGATGATGGCGACATGGCAGGGCGCGGACGGTGCGTCTTGCGAAGGAGCGGGGCGCATCGTCAGACCTGCATTATGTCCTTCTGCTTGTGGGCCAGGAGTTCGTCGATCTTTTTGATCGCCTCGTCGGTCAGGCGCTGGGTCTCCTCCGCCCACATGTCGTGATCGTCCTCGCTCATGTGCGAATCGCGCTGCAGCCGTTTGAGTTTCTCCATACCGTCGCGACGCACGTTGCGGACCGCCACCCGCGCATGCTCGGCATACTGCGAGGCGACCTTGGTCAGTTCCTGGCGGCGCTGCTGCGTGAGCTCGGGAATCGGCACACGCACGAGCTGGCCATCCACCGACGGATTGAGACCGAGACCGGCGCTGCGGATTGCCTTCTCCACCGCCTGGACATTGCCGCGATCCCAGACCTGGACCGTGATCATGCGCGGCTCCGGTACGTTGATGGTGGCCACCTGGTTGAGGGGCATGTCCGCGCCATAGGCGTTGACGACGACGGGCTCCAGCATCCCGGCATTGGCGCGCCCCGTGCGCAGGCCGACGAAGTCGTGCCTGAGCGCCTCGACGGCTCCGTTCATCCGCCGCTCGATGTCGTCGATGTCATATTCCGCGTCCGACACGGGCCAGCCTCCCGTTCAATCGTCGATGATGATGGTAAAGCGCCCCTCCCCCGCCAGCACCTTCGCGAATCCGCGCTCGGCTTGCAGGGAAAAGACCAGGATCGGAATCTTGTTCTCGCGAGCCAGCGAGATCGCCGCGGCGTCCATCACCTGCAGGTCGTTGGAAAGGACGTCCATGTAGGACAGTCGGTCGAAACGCCTGGCCGCCTTGTCCTTCTTCGGATCGGCCGAATAGACGCCGTCCACCTGCGTGCCCTTGAGTAGCGCGTCGCACCCCATTTCCGCCGCGCGCAACGCCGCCGTCGTATCGGTGGTGAAGAAGGGATTCCCGGTCCCGGCGGCGAAGATCACCACGCGTCCCTTCTCCAGATGGCGAATGGCGCGCCTTCGGATATAGGGCTCGCAGACGCTCGACATGGGGATGGCGGACTGCACCCGTGTCTCGACGCCCTTCTGCTCCAGCGCATGCTGCACCGCCAGCGCGTTGATCACCGTGGCCAGCATGCCCATGTAATCGGCCGAGGCGCGGGCCATGCCGCGCGTCGCGCCGGAAACGCCGCGAAAGATGTTGCCGCCGCCGACGACCAGCGCCACCTGCACGCCAAGCCGCTGGACCTCGGCCACCTCGCTCGCAATCCGGTCGACGGTATTGAAGTCGATGCCATAGTCGGTCTCGCCCATCAAAGCCTCGCCGGACACTTTGAGGAGGACACGGCGGTACTTCATGCTGGGCCGTCTAGGCATGCTTGCTCCCGTTCGGACAGCCGCGCCGATGCGGGCGCGGCGGCGCGGCGTGTGGTGCATATAGCACGGCCGACCGGCCGGGCAAAGCGCCCGCCCGGTCCGGATGGCGGAACAATGTCTTAGCCGGCGATCTTGGCCACTTCGGAGGCGAAGTCGTCGGTCGCCTTCTCGATGCCCTCGCCCAGCTGGAAGCGCACGAAACCCGTCACCTTGACCGGCGCGCCGGCCTCCTTGGCGGCGTTCTCGACCGCCTTGGCCACCCGCGTCTCGCCGTCGATGACGAAGGTCTGCTCGAGCAGGACCACGTCCTGATAGAACTTGCGCAGCCGGCCCTCGACCATTTTGGCGATGATCTCGGCCGGCTTGCCGGACTCGCGCGCCTGCTCGGAAAGCACCGCGCGCTCGCGCTCGATCGCGGCCGGATCAAGGCTCGCCACGTCGAGCGACTGCGGATTGGTGGCGGCGATGTGCATGGCAAGCTGCTTGCCGAACGCCTCGAGCGCCGCCCGCTTGCCGGCGGATTCGAGCGCCACCAGCACGCCGATCTTGCCAAGGCCGGGCGCGACCGAATTGTGCATGTAGCCGGTCACCACGCCCTGGCCGACGGACAGGCGCGCGGCGCGGCGCAGGTTCATGTTCTCGCCGATGGTGGCGATGGCGTTGGTGATCTCCTCCTGCACCGTGCGCCCGCTGCCCGGGAACGGCGCGGCGGCAAGGGCCGCCACTTCGCCGCCCACCTTGACGGCGGTCTCGGCGATGCTGCGCACCATGTCCTGGAACTGCTGGTTGCGGGCGACGAAGTCCGTCTCGGAGTTGAGCTCGACGACGGCGCCGGCGCTTCCCTCCACGGCGACCGCAACCAGACCTTCGGCGGCCACGCGCCCCGCCTTCTTCGCGGCGGTCGCCAGTCCCTTGGTGCGCAGCCAGTCGATTGCGGCCTCGAGATCGCCCGCGGTCTCCGCCAGTGCCTTCTTGCAGTCCATCATCCCGGCGCCGGTCTTGGCGCGCAGGTCCTTGACGAGGGTCGCGCTGATTTCAGCCATGGAGATTGCCTTTCGTGCAGTACGAACAGTACGAATGGAAATGCGGTCGAAGCGGCACACCCTGCCCGGCCGGAACGGCCGCCAGGCAGGGCGCCGCGCGGCGGGTCAGGCCTGGGCTTCCGGCGCCTCGGGCGCGGCTTCCGGCGCGGGAACGATTTCCGCCGGCAGCTCCGCCACCTCGCCGATATCGGCACCGCTCGCGCTCAATTCCTCCTGGATGCCGTCAAGCACCGCCTGGGAAAAGACTTCGCAATAGAAGTTGATGGCGCGCAGCGCATCGTCGTTGCCCGGCA
Organism: Alphaproteobacteria bacterium; assembly: GCA_026126215.1. Lineage (GTDB taxonomy): Bacteria > Pseudomonadota > Alphaproteobacteria > Ferrovibrionales > Ferrovibrionaceae > JAHCJQ01. Next base: position 2,008 of record JAHCJQ010000115.1, on the reverse strand, counting down.
CGGGGAAGGCGATGCCGTCGGGATCGGAGTTGGAATCGAGAACCGCCACCACCGGGATGCCAAGCTTGCGGGCCTCCATGACGGCAATGTCTTCCTTGTTGGTGTCGATCACCACCAGGATGTCGGGCAGGCCGCCCATTTCCTTGATGCCGCCCAGCGCCCGTTCGAGCTTGTCGCGCTCGCGGTTCAGCCTGAGCACTTCTTTCTTGGTCAGCCCCTGCATGACCTCGGCATCGGCGAGCTGTTCTTCCAGCGTGCGCAACCGCTTGATCGAGTAGGAGATGGTCTTCCAGTTGGTCAGCATTCCGCCAAGCCAGCGATGATTGACGAAATACTGCCCGCAGCGCTTGGCTGCCTCGGCCACCGGCTCCGACGCCTGGTGCTTGGTGCCGACGAAGAGCACCCGCCCGCCGGCCGCCACCCGCTCGCGGATCGCTTCCAGCGCGCGATGGAGCATCGGCACGGTCTGCTGTAGGTCGATGATATGGACATTGTTACGCACCCCGAAGAGAAAGGGCTTCATCTTCGGGTTCCAGCGGTGCGGCGCATGGCCGAAATGCACGCCGGCTTCGATCAACTGACGCATAGTGAAGGTGGGAAGCGCCATGGCTTCGATACTCCTTTTTCCGGTTGGGCCGCCGCAGGCAGTGACCGGGTAACCACCCGGCACCGGATCGAAGGACGGGGCTTTCTGTCCCGCCTCCGCGGGCCTGCGTGAGGGTTGAACGGCCGGCCTTATAGCCCCACACTGCGCCGAAGGCAAGAAAATTGCCCGATTTCCGGGGAATGCCTCGCAGGGAAGTGAGATGACCGGGCTTTCACAGGACGTTATCTCCAGTCCCAGGATGGATTTTCGGCGTGCGCGCAGGATCCCTTTCCCGGCCCTGGCGGGGCTGGCGGCTCTGGCCATCGGCCTCGCCGGACCGGCGGCCGCGGCCAATTCCGACCATGTGCGGCAGCTCATCGAAACCGGCGCCTGCCAGGGTTGCGACCTGTCCGGGGCGAAGCTCAAGGGTCTGAAACTCACGGAAGCGGACCTGACCGGCGCCAATCTGAGCGGCGCCGACCTGCGCAAGGCGGATCTGCGGCGCGCCCGGCTCGCCCAGGCGGTGCTGGCCGGCGCGCGGCTCAAGGAATCGCGGCTCAAGGGGGCGGATCTCGGCCAGGCCGACCTGCGGCGGGCCGATCTCAGGGAAGCGGACCTGCGTTACGCCCATCTCTACGGCGCCGACTTCCAGGGCGCCGACCTCTCCAACGCCCGCCTGGAGGAGGCGGTCCTCGGCCGCACGAACTTCTCCGGCGCCCGTGGCCTGAGCGAGGCGCTGGCGGCGCAGCCGACCTGGCAGCCCGAGCGACGGATCGCGCCGCCCGACGAGGAACCGAACCCGCTGGCGCGCGTCTGGCGCTATCTCTTCGGATCCTGAACCGGCCGGCGCGGCAGCTTCATCGGCGGTCCGGCCAGCCCCTCCTCGATCTCGATTTCCATCGTCTCGAGAAAACGCGAGACGAGACCGTAAAAGCCGACGGTGAGCGTCAGCTCCACCATCTCAGCCGGACCGAGCCGTTCGGCGAGCGCCCGGAAGGTCACCTCGCTCGCCTTGACGTCCCTCGTCACCTCGTCGGTGAAGCGCAGCACGAGCCGCTCGAGTTCGGTGAAGACCGGCGCCTCCGCCCCCTCGCCGAGCGCCGCCAGTTTCTCCGGCGCCATGCCGAGATCGCGGCTGATCATCTCGTGCTGATGCACCTCGTAGCGCGAACCGCACAGCAGGCCGGTGCGCACGATCGCCATCTCGCGCAGGATGGGATCGAGCCGTCCCTTGTAGAGCAGGGCATTGCCAAGCTTGAGGAAACCGCGCAGCGCCGGGCCGGAATGGGCCATGACACGGAAGATGTTAAGCGGCGCGAGCCTGGCAAAGAGTGCCCCGGTCTCCTCGTCCATCGCCGCCGGATCGGCGTAGGGTAATCGCGTCATCGGCCCGTTTCCTCCTGGCGGCGCCTTCGCCTTGCG
>JAHCJQ010000114.1 GCA_026126215.1 Alphaproteobacteria bacterium | reverse complement strand
ATGCAAAATCAAGGGATAACCCAGCCGCTTCCACACCCCGGTAAGGGGTTACCAGGCCGGTTTTAGGCATTCCAGACTAGGCATCTCCACCGATCGGCGCGGCAGGTCAGAATTCCCGCAGCACCGGCGCCGGCCGCTCCGAAAGCGCCCGCCAGGTTCCGGCCAGTCCCAGCAGCACCGTCGCGGCCACCGAAAGAAGTGCGGTCAGCACCAGCGTTCCCGGAAGCGGCGTCCAGGCCGCCTTCATGACGGTGGTGATCACGACCTCCGCCGCCACCCAGCCGAGCAGGCCGGCAACCAGCGCGGTCGAGAGGCCGAGTATGGCATATTCGAGCAGGTAGGCGCGCAGGACATCGGCCCGGCTCGCCCCCAGGACCTTGAGCACGACGGCATCATAGACCCGCCGACGGTGCCCCGCCGCCATGGCACCCGCCAGCACCAGGACGCCGGCCACCAGCGTCACCGCGGCGGCGGCCCGCGCTGCCCGGCCGATATCGCCGAGGATCTTGTTCACTGACTCGAGGGCTTCCTTCATGCGGATCACCGAAACGTTGGCGAAGCGGTCGGTGACGGCGCGGAAGACGGCCTCCTCCGCCGCGCCACGCGCCTGCACGGTGGCGATGTGGGTATGGGGCGCCGCCTCCAGGGTGCCCGGCGCGAAGATGACGACGAAGTTTATGCCAAGGCTGGACCAGTCGATGCGGCGCAGGTTGGCAATCGTGGCCTCGATCTCGCGCCCGAGGACGTTGATGGTCAGCCGGTCGCCGATACCGACGCCGAAGTCGGCGGCGATCTTCGCATCGAGCGAAAGGAGCGGCGGGCCCGAATAGTCAGCCGGCCACCATTCGCCCGCCACCAGGCTCGATCCCTCCGGCAGCAGCGCGGCATAGGTCAGGCCGCGATCGCCGCGCAGCGCCCAGCGCGAATCCTGGCCGACCTGCAACGCTTCGGCCGGCACGCCGTTCACCCTGGCAATGCGGCCGCGCAGCGAGGGCACGCGCCGTATCTCGCCTGCCCCGGGCACGGAAGCCACGACCTGTTCGAACTCCGCGACCTGATCGGACTGGATGTCGATGAAGAAAAAGGCGGGCGCTTCCTCCGGCAGCTGCTCCTGCACCTGGCGGTCGAGATTGCCCTGCACGAGGGCGATCGTCACCAGCAGCGTCAGCCCGAGACCGAGGGAGAGCACGACGGAAGCGGTAGCGGCACCAGGCCGATACAGGTTGGCGAGCGCAAGGCGAAGCGCCGGCCGGCGCGGACGGCCGAGGCGGCGCACCGCCTGCACCAGCAGGAACGCGCTCAGGCGCAGCAGGAGAAAGCTTCCCGCCGCGCCGGCGACGAAACCCAGGGCAAAGCGCACATCGCTCGCGGTGAGGATGGCGACGGCGAGCAGCGCGCCAAGCGAAAGGGCGAGAAGCATGAGTGGCAGCGGACGCGGCCATCGCCGCTCCGGCGCGACGAGCTGGCGGAACAGGCCGGCGGCCGGCACGTCCTGCGCCCTGGCCAGCGGCCAGAGCGTGAAGACGAGCGCGGTGAGGAGGCCATAGCCGGCGGCGAGCAGGAGCGGTGCCGGATAGAAGCCGAAACTTGGCGGAACCGGCAAACGCTCGGCCAGAAACCGGCCCAGGCCATACGGCAGCAGCGCGCCCGCGAGTAGGCCGATGGCGATGCCGATACAGGCGAGAAGCATGACCTGCAGCAGGTAGACGAGGAACACGGTGCGCGACGGCGCGCCGAGACACTTCAGGGTGGCGATGGTCTCGGTCCTGCCGTCGAGATAGCTCTTCACCGCGTTGCCGACCCCGACCCCGCCCACCAGCAGGGCGGTCAGGCCGATCAGGGTGAGGAACAGCGTGATGCGCTCGATCCATTGGCGCAGCGCCGGCGTGCCGCCAGTCACGTCGCGGATGCGCCAGCCTGCCTCGGGGAAGGCCCGCCGGATCTCCGCGATCACCGCCTGCGCGTCGCTCCCCGGCGCCAGGCGCAGCCGGTAGGTCCAGTAGATCAGGCTGCCCGTCTGCACCAGGCCGGTGCCTGCCAGAGCCTCGTCCGCGATCATGAGCCGGGGTCCGAGCGCGAATGCCTCGGTGCCCCGGTCGGGCTCGCGCTCGATCACCCCGGTAATGGTGAAGGTTCCATCGCCGACCTGGAGGCGTTCGCCCGGGCGCAGGCCGAGGCGGGTCAGCAGATTGGCTTCCACCAGCGCGCCGGCCAGCCCGTCATGGCGGCCGAGAAGTTGCTCAAGCGGCCGGTCTGGCACTGTGCGCATCTCGCCGTAGAGCGGATAGAGCCCATCCACCGCCTTGAGTTCGACCAGTGTCCGCGCCGTTCCGGGGAGCGCGCGGGCCATGGCGCGCATGCTGGCGATCGCCGATAGCTCCCCGCGCCGGGCGAGCCAGGCATGCTCCTCCGCCGAAGCCGGACGATGGGTCAGGCGCAGCTCGATATCGCCGCCGATGAGCGAGCGACCCTCCGCCCGCAACCCCTCGACGATGGCCGAGGACAGGGAGCCGACGCCGGCAATGGCGGCGACACCGAGCGCCAGACAGGCCAGGAAGATGCGAAAGCCACGCAGCCCACCCCGCATCTCGCGCAACGCCAGGCGGCAGGCAAGAGCCAGTTCGCCCATGCTCAGCCCGCGCTCGCGCGGCGTTTCGCGCTGGCAAGGCCATCATCGGCGATGCGCCCATCCTCAATGCGCACCACTCGGTCGCAGCGCCCGGCGAGCTCCGCATCATGGGTGATCAGCACCAGGGTCGCACCATGTCGCCGATGCAGGGCAAAGAGCAACTCGACGATCTGCCGGCCCGTAGCACCATCCAGATTGCCAGTCGGCTCGTCGGCCAGCAGCAGCTTCGGTTCGGCGACGACGGCACGCGCCAGCGCGACCCGCTGCTGCTCGCCGCCGGAAAGCTGAGCAGGATAATGCGCAAGGCGATGGCCGAGGCCCACCGCCTGCAATTCCTCCGCCGCGCGCGCGAAGGCATCCTCGCGGCCGGCCAGCTCCAGCGGGATCGCCACGTTTTCGAGCGCGGTCATGGTTGGCACGAGGTGGAAGGACTGGAAGACGATGCCCAGATTGTCGCGCCGGAAACGCGCCAGCTCGTCCTCGCCCATGCTTCCGAGCTCATGGCCGGCGACGCTGACACGGCCGCCACTCGCCCGCTCGAGGCCGGCCATGATCGACATCATGGTGGATTTGCCCGAGCCCGACGGCCCGACCACGCCGACCATCTCGCCCGCACCGATCGCCAGATCGATGCCGCGCAGGATGTTGACGGAACCGGCCTGGCTCGCCAAGTCTAGGGTTACGCCCTCGAGCCGAACCAGCCATTCGGCAGCCGCCAAACCGGAAGAAGTCATGAAATCCTGCGCCTCGCAATCAGGAACGTTACGCCGATATGGCATCCTGACAGTCATTTTCAACCTTTTTGCGGCACTGGCACTGGCTTTCCCGTCCGCCGAACGGGCGGGGGCCGAGACCGCGCCGCTGATCGTGGCGCTTGGCGACAGCCTGACCGCAGGCTACGGATTGCCGCCGGAACAGGCATTTCCGGCGCTCCTCGAGGCGCGCCTGAAGGCGATGGGCGTGCCGGCACGGGTACAGAATGCCGGTGTTTCGGGCGATACCAGCGCCGGCGGGCGCGCCAGGCTGGCCTGGGCACTCGCCGAGAGGCCGGCGCTGGTCATCGTCGAACTGGGCGCCAACGATGCGCTGCGTGGCATCGAGCCGGCGCAGACGGAAGCCAATCTCGACGCCATCCTGGCCGAACTGCGCCGGCGCGATATCAAGGTGCTGCTGGCCGGCATGCGCGCGCCGCCCAATATGGGCCGCGACTTCGCGGGCGAATATGATGCGCTGTTCCCCCGCCTCGCGGCAAAACACGGTGTGCCACTCTATCCCTTCTTTCTTGATGGCGTCGCCGGACAGCCGGCGCTGAACCAGCCCGATGGCATCCATCCGAACCTGAAGGGGGTCGAGGTCATCGTCGAGCGGATCGCCCCGCACGTAAAGCGCGCCCTCGCGGGCGCCGGCTGATGACATCCGGCGCGGCCGCGCGCCACGCCGTCGTCATTGCCGGCGGCGGTCCGGTCGGATTGACCCTGGCACTGGAACTGGCCCGCCATGGCATCGCCACTGTGGTGCTCGAACAGGGGTCGGGTCCGGGCGAAGGCAGCCGTGCGATCTGCATCTCCCGCCGCTCCATGGACATCCTCGACGGGATCGGCGTCGGCGAGGATTTCCGCAGCCGGGGGCTCGGCTGGACCAGAGGGACATCCTTCTTCCGCAACCGGCCGGTCTACCAACTGGAGATGCCCTGGCCGCCGGGCGAAAAGCACTATCCCATGACCAACCTCCAGCAGTTCCACATGGAGGAATTCCTGATCGCCCGGGCCCGGCGCGAGCCTCTTATCGAGCTGCGCCAGCGCACGCGCCTCGAAGATCTCGACATCGCGACGGGTCATGTGCGGCTGCATGTGCAAAGTCCCGCAGGCGCGCAGGCGCTCGATGCCCGCTTCCTCGTCGCCTGCGACGGCGCGCGCAGCCGCGTGCGCGAGGCGCTCGGCCTGCGCCTGAACGGCAGGTCGCACGAGGGTCGCTACCTGATCGCCGATATCCATATGCGCTCCGATCATCCGACCGAACGGCGCGCCTGGTTCGATCCGCCCAGCAATCCCGGCGCCACCGTCCTCATGCATCGCCAGCCCGACGACATCTGGCGCATCGACTATCAGCTTCTGCCCGGCCAGGACGCGGAGCGCGAGCTGGAGGCCGGCCGCATCGCCGAGCGTATCGGCGCCCACCTCGCCATGATTGGCGAGACCGCACCCTGGCGGCTCGTCTGGAGAAGCCTCTATCGCGCCCATTGCCTGGCCCTCGACGATTATCGCCACGGCCCTGTCCTCTTCGCCGGCGATGCCGCGCACCTGGTGCCGATCTTCGGCGTGCGCGGCCTCAATTCCGGGATTGCAGACGCCAACAACCTGGGCTGGAAACTGGCGGCAGCTCTGCGCGACGACGCGCCTTTGTCGCTCCTGGACAGCTACTCCGTCGAACGACGGGCAGCGACGCTCGACATCCTGGCGCAAGCGGAGAAGACGACACTCTTCATGACCCCGCCGGATGCCGGCCATGCCCTGATGCGCGAGGCCGTACTTTCGCTTGCCATCGACGAAGAGTTCGTCCGCCCACTGATCGATCCACGGCAGTCCGTTCCTTACGACTATGTCGAGAGCCCGCTCACCACGCTCAGCGGGAAAGCGGTCGACCTGGACGGAGTGCGCGCTGGCGCGCCGCTGCCCAACCTTGCCATTGGCGCGACGCGGCAGGGGAGGCGCCATCTGCTGGACGTCTTGCCGGCGGGCTTCGCCGCGATCGTCTTCGACGCCGCAGGCGAGGCCGCGGCGCGGGCCGCGTTCGCGGAGGCTGGGCCGGGCTGCCTGCCAATCGGCGACGGCGAGGCGCTGGCACGTGAGCGGCTCGGCGCCGTGCCCGGTCTCGTCATCCTGGCCCGCCCGGACGGGCATGTGGCGGCCCGCCTCGTCGCGCCGGCCCCGGAGCAACTGCGGCAGGCATTGTGGCGAGCCTGCGGCCGGGTGCAGTGAAGCGGAGGAAACGATGCCACTCGACAACAAGTCGCTCGAAGACCTGTTCGGCCGGCTCGCCGGTGCGCTCGAGGCGCTGGACGAGCGCGACCGCCCGGTCTTTCTCGCCAAGCTCACGCTACTCCTCGCCGCCGAGATCGGCGACCGGGCGCGTATCGAGGCACTGATCGTGCAGGCCCTCCGCCATCTCGGCCCGGACCATGACGGACCGGGTTCCGGCGCACGCTGACTTCGTGCTATAGCCCCTCGCCTGCCACCGAACATCCCCAGCGCACACCGGACACCGATCGAAAATGGAACTTAGACCGCTTGGCCGCACCGGCATCAAGGTAAGCAGGATCTGCCTCGGTACCATGACCTGGGGCCAGCAGAACAGCGAGAGCGAGGCCCATGCCCAGCTCGACATGGCGCTCGATCGCGGCATCAACTTCATAGATACGGCGGAGATGTATCCGGTCCCGCCGATGGCGGAGACCCAGGGCCGGACCGAGAGCTACATCGGCTCCTGGTTCGCGTCACGGCGCAACCGCGAACGCGTGATCCTGGCCAGCAAGGTTTCGGGGCGCGGCGGGGCCCGCGGCATCGCGATCCGTGGTGGCGAGACCCGGCTCGACCGGGCGCAGATCCGCGCGGCGCTGGAGGGCAGCCTGCAGCGGCTGCGGACCGATTATATCGATCTCTACCAGACGCACTGGCCGGACCGGAAGGTCAACGCCTTCGGCCAGCTCGGTTTCGAGCACGATCCGACGGACGAGGCCGTGCCGCTGCTTGAGACGCTCGAAGCGTTGGCGGACCTGGTGCGCGAGGGGAAGGTGCGCGCGATCGGCCTGTCCAACGAGACGCCCTGGGGGCTGATGGAATGCCTGCGCCTATCGGAGCGCCACGACCTGCCCCGGATCGCCGCCATCCAGAACCCCTACAACCTGCTCAACCGCTCCTTCGAGATCGGCCTCGCGGAGATCGCGCATCGGGAGGATGTCGGCCTGCTTGCCTATTCGCCGCTCGCCATGGGCGTGCTGAGCGGCAAGTACCAGACGAAGCCTTGGCCGGCCGGCGCCAGGCTCACCCTGTTCGAGCGCTTCCAGCGCTATACCCGCCCCGAAGCGACCGAGCCGACCGCCGCCTATATCGAGCTGGCGCGCCGGCATGGCCTGGCACCCGATGCGATGGCGCTTGCCTTCGTCAACGGTCGTTCCTTCCTCACCGCCAACATCATCGGCGCGACCAGCACCGCGCAGCTCGCACGCAACATCGACAGCCTCAACCTGACCTTGCCGAATGAGGTGCTGACGGGGATCGAGGCGATCCACCGGCGCTGGCCCAACGTCTGTCCCTGAAGGCGGGCGCAGGCCATGATCCGCCTTTTCACCGCCATAGCCTTGCCCGAGGAGGTCCGCGCCAGCCTCGCCACGATCATGGCGGGGATTCCCGGCGCGAAATGGACGCGGCCGGAAAACCTGCATCTCACGCTGCGCTTCATCGGCAATGTGGATGGCCGGCTGTTCCGCGACATCGCCGACAGTCTGAGCCATGTGCAGGGCGAGCCGTTCGAGCTGCGCCTTTCGGGCGTCGGGCAGTTCGGAGAGGGCCGCCGCATCGATCTGGTCTGGGCTGGCGTGCAGGCATCCGTGCCGCTGCTGCGCCTGCAGGGCCGCATCGAGCAGCGCCTGCGTGCCGAGGGGCTTGAACCGGAACCGCGCAAATACCATCCTCACGTCACCCTGGCGCGGCTGCGCGGCGCGCCGGACCGGCGTGTCGCAGACTACCTGACCGGGCATGGCCTCTATCGTTCCGCGCCCTTCCGGGTGGAGGAATTCGTGCTTTTCTCCAGTTTCCTGTCGCAAGACGGCGCGATCCATCAGCCGGAAGCAACCTATCCGCTGGGCCGGAGCGGCGGCGTGTGACCATGGCCCGTCACCAGCGCATCGTCATCCTGACCGGCGCCGGCATCTCCGCCGAGTCCGGCCTCGGCACCTTCCGCGACAAGGACGGGCTGTGGACGAAGTACGACCTGGAAGAGGTGGCAACGCCGCAGGGCTTCGCCCGCAATCCGGCCTTCGTGCACGAGTTCTACAACGCGCGAAGGCGCAACCTGCTCGAAGCCCGGCCAAACCCGGCACACCATGCGCTTGCGCGGCTCGAGCGCGAGCATCCCGGCCGGGTGCTGGTGGTGACGCAGAACGTCGACGACCTGCACGAGAAGGCCGGCAGCCGCAACCTGATCCACATGCATGGTGAACTCGCCAAGGTCCGTTGCGCGGCCTGCGAGAGCGTGCGCGTCTGGCAGGAGGACCTCTCGCTCGAGCATGTCTGCGAGACGTGCCGGACAAAGGGCCGGCTGCGGCCGCACGTGGTCTGGTTCGGCGAGATGCCTTTCGCCATGTCGAAGATCGAGCTGGCGCTGGCCGCCTGCGACCTCTTCGTCTCCATCGGCACGTCGGGCAATGTCTATCCGGCGGCGGGTTTCGTGCAGCAGGTGCGCGAAGGCAGGCGGGCGCACACGGTCGAGCTCAACCTGGAACCTTCCGAAGGGCATACCCTGTTCCACGAGCAGGTCTATGGCCCGGCGAGCGAGGTGGTGCCGGCCTATGTGGAGCGCCTGCTCGGCGCCTGAGGCGCCTCAATGGGCGGCGGCCCAGTTGTCGCCGGTTCCGGTATCGACCACGAGGCGCACCGAGAGGCTCGCCGCCTGCTCCATGACCTCCTTCACCCGGCGCGCCGTGCGCTCCAGCTCCGCCTCCGGCACCTCGAACACCAGTTCGTCATGCACCTGCAGCAGCATGCGCGCCTGCAACCCGGCCTCGCGCAGCGCA
>JAHCJQ010000113.1 GCA_026126215.1 Alphaproteobacteria bacterium | reverse complement strand
CTGATGAACCTGCTGACGCAGCCGGACCGGCGCGACTTCATGAACCTGCCGCACGATCCGGTCGACTATGCCGCATCGCTCGAGCGGGACGTCAAGGGCCTGCGCATCGGCCTGCTGCTCGATATCGGTTCGGGCACACGGCCCACGCAAGAGGTCAGCGAAGCGGTAAGCGCCGCCGCGCGCCTGCTGGAAGCGCATGGCGCCACCATCGAGCCGCTGGCGCCGTTCCTCGACGATGGCCTGATGGAATGCCTCAACCGGTTCTTTCAGGCGCGTGCATGGACCGATCTGTCGGCCATGCCGGCAGAGCGCCAGGAGAAGGTCCTGCCCTTCATCCGCGACTGGTGCCGGCCGGCCGCGGGCTACAGCGCGGCGGATGCGTTTCGCGCCATCGCCGGCATCTTCCAGATGCGCGAGCGCACCATCGCCGCCACCGGCGCCTTCGATTTCGTGCTTTCGCCGACCTCGCCCATCGTCGCCTACGGCGCGGAGGAAGCCTGTCCGGGCAACGATCCGGCGCGGCCTTTCGAGCATATCTGCTTCACCGCGCCCTTCAACCAGTCGGAGCAGCCGGCCGCTTCCATCGGCTGCGGCATGAGCGCCGATGGCCTGCCGATCGGGCTGCAGATCGTCGGGCAGCGCTTCGACGACCTCGGCGTGCTCAGGCTTTCGCGCGCCTACGAGCGGCTGCGCGGGCCGATCGCGCCCTGGCCGGAGCCCTGAGCATAGCAGGGCGGTTTGCGTGCTGATGCATTGACACAGCCAGAACGACCATTCGCGGCGGACGTTGACTTGGCATGGCAGGCGAGTTGTTTTGGTTATTCTACACCGCCACCGCACCCCCTCGACTGGCCAAGTGCATTACACCTCCGGCCGCCCCAACCAAGGTTGCCTAGGCGGTGCGGATAGATCCCGCAAGGCTCGACGCTTCCCTGAAGTCACTATATATTGTGCCTGCATGTCGGGACTCGTCGGCGGTCGCATCGCCGTGCCGCTGGATAAGCACAGGCAACCTTTATTGAGGTACGGTGTCTTTGCAACGAGAGTGCAGGAAACCGCATGGCCGAACGCAAATCTGCTCTTAAGCGCGCTCCGGAGCGGCCCGGGCTGCAAGCTCTTTTGGGTCGCGCCAGGTCTGTTGTCGTCAATGACGAGCAACTGCGGGAACAACGCGCAAGCTTTGTGTACGGCAATGCGCCAAAGGGCTCTCGAATTACAAAGGAGTCCGCGCGGCGATCAGTTGATCGAGTCCGCATTACCCCCGACTCGGGCGCGACAAGCTAGGCTTGGCACCGCGCCGGCCATTGCAGCATGTTTATCCTTGAGGAGGAAAATCGCGAACTTTTCGATCGCGTTCAGGAGCAGAATCTGAACCGCCAGTATGAGTTGCTGACGAATTGTATCGAGATCGGCCTAATGAAGGGGCCGGGATCATTTGATAAATATTTGTTGTGGGCCCTCAACCATGTAGCGGTCGCAAATTTATCCCAGTTTGGCGGGAGGTTCCGCAAGGAGCCGATCTATGTAGGGAACCACAAGCCGTCCCACTTTAATGAGGTTGACGATTGGATGGATCGTTTCATCTCGACGATCCAAGAGAACTGGTGCATCTGGTCGGTGACAGAATTGGCTGCCTAAGGGCTCTGGCGGCTGAACTGGATACATCCGTTCATTGAGGGGAATGGGCGGACAGCCCGTGCGGCGTGCTATTATCTTCTTTGTGTACGCTCCGGCGCTCTTCTTCCCGGACGGAAGATCGTCCCTGAGCGCATACGAGAAACTAGGTCGCAGTACGAGGCTGCCCTAGGAGCGGCGGACCGCAATTGGGAAATGGGGCACCTCGATTTTTCTGAGATGGAGGAATACCTCGCAAGTCTTCTTCAGGCCCAGCTTGAGGATGATGGCTTGCCATACGAAGGGGCATCGTCGGTCTGAATTTCAAACCGACCCATAATCGCCCTGAGCGGCCGGCTTGCGCCGGCCGGGTGGGCTGATAGAGTCAAGGCATGAGGGGCGGGGCTCCAATTCCGCGCAGCGCTTCGGCGGGCATTCCGGCTTTGCTGGCGGTGCTGGTTTGTCTCGGTTTCTGGCCCGTCTCGGCACAGCCGCGAGCGACGACGGAGTTTGGCCGCTATCACGCGCTTGTCATCGGCGTGAACGACTATCAGCGCATGCCGAAATTGAAGAGCGCGGTCAACGATGCCTCGGCGGTGGCCGATACCTTGCGGCGGGATTTCGGCTTCGCCACCGAGTTGCTGCTCAATCCGCGCCGCGCCGATATCCTGCTTGCGCTCGACCGGTATCGCCGCGAACTCACCCCCGACGACAACCTGCTGGTCTATTTCGCCGGTCACGGCGTGCTCGACCACGATTCCGACCAGGGCTTCTGGCTGCCGGTCGAAGCGGACCGGGAGGTCCAGGTCGACTGGATCCCGCTGCAGAGTGTCATCGGCACCATGCGGGCCATGCTGGCCAAGCATGTCATGGTGGTGTCCGACAGCTGCTTCTCCGGCATGCTGGCACGCAGCGCCGGACCGGGCCTGCCGCAGGGCGGCGATCGTGCCCTGCACCTGAAGCGGCTTTCGGAAAAGCGCGTGCGCACGGCCATGACCTCGGGCGGGCTCGAACCGGTGCTCGATGCCGGCGGACAGGGCCATTCCGTCTTTACCCGCGCTTTTCTCGAGGCCCTGCGCGTGGCGGATGACGTGACGGAAGGGCAAAGCCTGTTCGCCGAGGTGCGGCGCCGGGTTATCCTCGCCTCGAATCAGACGCCGGAATATGCCGATGTGCGGCTGGCGGGACATGAGGGGGGCGACTTCCTCTTCGTGCCGCTGCACCGGCGCCTTCCGGCGGCGGCCCCGGCCATGGTTCCGGCGCCGCCCCAGGCTGCAAGTACCGACCGGGATTTCGCCTACGAACTCGCCTTCTGGGAGTCGATCCGCAATTCCTCGAACCCGGCGGACTACCGCGCCTATCTGGAAGCATTCCCGCAGGGTCGTTTCGCACCGCTGGCGCGGGTGCGGGCGGGTCAGGCGGTGTCCGCGGTTCCAAGCCCCGGGCCCGCGGCTCCGCCGGCCCGCCCGCCCGAAACAGGCCGGACGGCGCTGGCGCCGCCGCCGCCGCCGCCACCACCACCACCACCCGTCTCCCGCGCCGATCCGACGCTTCCGCTCAGTCTCGAGTTCCGGCCGAAGGCGCAGGCCGACAATCACCGGAACTGCACCAATGCCGAGGCCGCGCTTGGCGCCCTGCGCTGGCAGGTGAGTGCCGATGCCGGCGAGGTGCGCGTCAGCGGCAGCTCCGGCACGCGCACCCTGAAGCGGGAGCCTGAAGGCATCCACCAGTGGGAAGCCGTTTTCGGCAACTACAGGGTGCGGCACCGCCTCGATCTCGGCGCGCGCCCCGCCCTGCTCGCGATCGAGATCGACCAGCTCATCAGCACCAACATTTCCTATGTCAGCGCGCCCTGCCGTTACGAGGCCAGCGCCGGCTCTTGATGGTGCGATTTGCCGCGACATCTGCTATGACGCGCCAGCCCTCGCCCCGGCGCGCCCGGGGCCGGCGCCCATCAGCCTGACGAGAGAAGCGGAGATCATGGCCAGCTACCAGTATGTCTATGTGATGAAAGGTCTTTCCAAGACCTACCCCGGCGGCAAGACGGTGCTGAAGGATATCTGGCTCTCCTTCTTCCCTGGGGCGAAGATCGGCGTGCTCGGCCTGAACGGCGCCGGCAAGTCGACCCTGCTCAAGATCATGGCGGGCCTCGACGGTGAGTTCCAGGGCGAGGCCTGGGCGGCGGAGGGGGTGCGCGTCGGCTTCCTGGCGCAGGAGCCCGCTCTCGACCCGGCCAAGGACGTGCTCGGCAACGTCATGGACGGCGTGCGCGAGACGAAGGCGCTGCTCGACCGCTTCGAGGAAATCTCCGCCCGCTTCGCCGAGCCGATGGAGGAGGAGCAGATGAACGCCCTGATCGAGGAGCAGGGCCGGCTGCAGGAACAGATCGACGCCGCCGGCGCCTGGGACCTGCAGCGTCATGTGGAGATCGCCATGGACGCGCTGCGCTGCCCGCCGGGCGATGCGGACGTCGCCACGCTTTCCGGCGGCGAGCGGCGGCGCGTCGCGCTCTGCCGGCTGCTGCTCGAGAAACCTGACATGCTGCTGCTCGACGAGCCGACCAACCATCTCGACGCCGAATCGGTTGCCTGGCTGGAACGGTTCCTGCACGAATATCCCGGCACCGTGGTCGCGGTCACGCACGACCGCTACTTCCTCGACAATGTCGCCGGCTGGATCCTCGAACTGGACCGTGGCCAGGGCATCCCGTGGGAGGGCAACTATTCTTCCTGGCTCGACCAGAAGGAAAAGCGCCTGGAGCAGGAAGGCAAGGCCGAGGATGCCAGGCGGCGCACACTGCGCAACGAACTCGAATGGATCCAGGCCAGCCCGCGCGCCCGCCAGGCCAAGTCGAAAGCCCGCATCAACGCCTACGAGGCGCTGCTCGCCGAGAACAACGAGAAGCGCCAGGAGGCGGCGCAGATCGTCATTCCGAACGGCCCGCGTCTCGGCGATCTCGTGGTCACGGCGGAGCATCTCGGCAAGGGCTATGGCGACCGGCTGCTGATCGACGACCTTTCTTTCCGTTTGCCGCCGGGCGGGATCGTCGGCGTGATCGGACCGAACGGCGCCGGCAAGACCACGCTGTTCCGCATGATCACCGGCCAGGAGAAGCCCGACAGCGGCAGCCTGCGCATCGGCGAAACGGTGAAGCTCGGCTATGTCGACCAGTCGCGGGATGCGCTCGATGCCAACCGCACGGTCTGGGAGGAAATCTCCGACGGGCGCGACGTGATCACGCTCGGCAAGCGCGAGGTGCCGAGCCGCGCCTATTGCGGTTCGTTCAATTTCCGTGGGGCCGACCAGCAGAAGAAGGTCGGCCAGCTCTCGGGCGGCGAGCGCAACCGGGTGCATCTGGCGAAGATGCTGAAATCCGGCGCCAACCTGCTGTTGCTCGACGAGCCGACCAATGATCTCGATGTCGACACCTTGCGGGCGCTGGAAGAGGCCATGCTGGAGTTTGCCGGCTGCATCATGGTGATCAGCCACGACCGCTGGTTCCTCGACCGCATCGCCACGCACATGCTGGCTTTCGAGGGGGACAGCCACGTGGAATGGTTCGAGGGCAACTTCCAGGATTACGAGGCGGACAAGAAGCGGCGGCTCGGCGCCGATGCCGACCAGCCGCATCGCATCCGCTACAAGCCGCTGACGCGCGGCTGAACGACGCCCGAAGGAGATACGCATGAGTGCATTGCAGGGAAAGATCGCCTGGGTTACCGGCGCGGGATCGGGCATCGGCAAGGCCGGCGCGCTGGAACTGGCGCGGGGCGGAGCGGTGGTGGCGCTCTCGGGGCGGCGCGAGGCGGAATTGCGTCAGGTCGCCGACCAGATCGCCGCGGAAGGCGGGCGGGCGGAGGTGGAGCCGCTCGATGTCTCCGACAAGCTCGCCGTGCAGCGGACCGCCAACCGCATCATCGCCCGGCACGGCAAGGTCGACATCCTGGTCAATTCGGCGGGTCTCAATATCCCGCGTCGCTTCTGGAAAGAGATCGACGCCGAGAACTGGGACCAGGTGGTCGACGTCAATCTGAACGGCTCGCTCTACTGCATCGCTTCGGTGATCGAGAACATGCGCCGGCGCAAGGACGGACTCGTCATCAACATCTCCTCCTGGGCCGGCAAGTACGACACCTACATGACCGGTCCGGCCTACAACGCGAGCAAGCATGCGGTCGTCGCCATGTCTGCCTCGCTCAATCTCGAGGAATGCGTGAACGGCATCCGCTGCTGCTGCATCTGTCCGGGCGAGGTAGCGACGCCGATCATGCAGCGTCGCCCGGTGCCGCCGGCGCCGGAGGAGCTGGCGCGCATGCTCCAGGAAGAGGATATGGGGCGCACCATCCGCTTCGTCGCCGAGATGCCGCCTCATGTCTGCGTCAACGAGATCGTCATCTCGCCGACCTGGAACCGGATCAATATCGGCGGGGCGGACATCGCGCGCCGCTGAAGGAGATGCCCTCACCCAACCCTCTCCCGCTCGCGGGAGAGGGCTTTCGTTTTTCTCCGTCTGCCGCAAGCGGGAGAGGGCTTTCGTCTTTCTCCGTCTGCCGCAAGCGGGAGAGGGCTTTCTCTTCTTTCTTCCTCTCAAGCCTGCGGGAGAGGGCTTTCGTTTTTCTCCGTCTGCCGCAAGCGGGAGAGGGCTTTCTCTTCTTTCTCCCTCTCCCGCTTGCGGGAGAGGGCCGGGGTGAGGGAGGCCGCGCTAAAGGTTCCGCAGGCTGTCGATCACCTGCAGGATCGCCGGGCCGATCACCACGATGAACATCGTGGGCAGGATGAAGAGGATCATCGGCACGGTCATGATGGCGGGCAGCCGCGCCGCCTTCTCCTCGGCGCGCAGCAGGCGCTGGTCGCGGAGTTCCGCGGCCATGACCCGCAGCGAGCGGGCGAGCGGCGTGCCATACTTCTCCGCCTGCAGCAGCGTGTTGACCAGCGCCCGCATGGCCGGCAGGTCGCAGCGCAGGAGCAGGTTGTCGAGCGCCTTGCGCCGCTCGGGCAGGAAGCCGAGTTCGATCGCGGCGAGGCCGAGTTCGTCGGCGAGTTCCGGTCCGGCCGGTCCGATCTCGCGCGCGACGCGGTTCATGGCCGCATCGAGGCTCAGGCCCGCCTCGGCGCAGATCACCATCAGGTCGACCGCGTCCGGCAGGGCGGCGCGGATCGCTTCCTGCCGGCTTGCGACGAGCCGTGCCAGGGCGATTCGCGGCAGCAGCGCGCCGAGAATGACGAGGCCGGCCGTCGCCGGCATGCGCGCCGCTTCAGGGAGCTGCACCAGGCCGGTCCAGAGGATGAGCAGCATGCCGGCCAGGCCAAGCACCAGAGGCGCGGAGATGCGGAGCGTCAGAAAAATGACCAGCGCATCGTGGGAACGGTAGCCGGCCCGCGCCAGATCGCGCGCCGTGCTGGAAGCTTCCTCGCCGCGCAGCAGGTTGATGCGGTCGAGCAGCCGGCGCATCAGGCCGACCTGGGCCTGGATGCGTTCGCGCCGGGGCCGCCGCCGGCGCCAGGCGCCGCGCAGTTCCTCCCGACGCTCCGCCAGGGCGCCGAGCCGCGCCGCCATCGGATCGCGCTCAACCAGGCTTGACCAGACGAAGGCGGCAGCCGCGCCCGCCGCCACCATGGCCAGCGCGATGATGGCATATTCCGGCGCCGTCGCGGCGCCGTCCAGTTCGCCAGTGCTCATATGTCGAAGCGCGCCATGCGCCACATGGCGAACACGCCGATGGCAAGCGAGCCCCCGGCGACGGCGAGCAGGGTCTGCCCGCGCGGATCGTCGAACAGGACCGACGCATAGGCTGGCGCGATGACGAGCAGCAGGAGCAGCATGATGAATGGCAGAGCGCCGAGGATGTAGGCGGAGGCGCGGGCCTCGGAGGAGAGCGCGCGCACCTTCTGCTGCATCTGCCGCCGCCGGCGCAGGATGTCCGCCAGGTTCTGCAGCGCCTCGGTCAGGTTGCCTCCGGTGTCGCGCTGCACCGAGACGGCGATGGTGAGAAAGCGGAAGTCGGCGCTGTCGATCCGCTGTGCCGCGAGCCGCATGGCCTCGTCGAGGGAGCGGCCGATGCGCACGCCCTCGTCTATGCGACGGAACTCCTCGCCGACGGGATCGGCCATCTCGCGCGCCACAACGGCGATGGTCTCCTGGATCGGCAGGCCGGCTTTCATGCCGCGCACCATCAGCTCGATCGCTTCCGGCAGCAGGTTGAGCAGCCGCTCGACGCGCCGCCGTGCCAATAGCGTCAGCAGCCAGTGCGGCAGAAGCAGGCCGAGTGCGAGCGCGAACAGGCCCGAGGCGATCCAGCCGGTACCGCCTGCGAGGCGCAGCAGCAGCGCGAGCAGCAGGACGCAGCCGAGGCTGAACAGCGCGTAACGTTCGGTGCTGAGCCGCAGGCCGGCCCGCTCGATGCGTTCCTGCAGCGCGCCGGGTCTGGGCGATAGGGCGGCGATCAGCCGTTCGGCGCGGCTCGCGCTCGTCGCGGTGTCCAGACGCCGCGCGACTTCCGCCGGCTGGCGCCCGACGCCGCCCTGCACCCGTCGCCCGAGCCGTTCCAGCCGGCGCCGGGCGCCGCCCATGCTTCCGGCGATCGCCGCATGCAGGCCCAGCAGCAGGCAGCCGACGGCGACAAAGGCGGCAAGCGCGATCCAGACGGGCAGCAGTTCCGGCGAAGCCATGCTTCAGACCGCCTCCAGCAGCGCCTGGTGCAGGCCGTAATACTCGGCACGCGACAGGAAGTGCGGGCGCAGGCCCGAAGGCGTGAACTGGCCGCGCAGTCGGCCATCGAGCCCCTCGCCCTGGAAGTTGAAGACGAACAGGTCCTGGGTCGTGACGATATCGCCTTCCATGCCGACGACCTCGGTGACATGGGTGATGCGGCGCACGCCATCGCGCATGCGGCTGACCTGGAG
>JAHCJQ010000112.1 GCA_026126215.1 Alphaproteobacteria bacterium | reverse complement strand
CAAGCTGCCCTCCGCCCATCTCGAGCAGGACGAGGCGAAGAAGGTCTACGAGAAACAGAAGATCGACCTGTCGAGCCAGGCGAAGCGCGTGGCCCATGTCATGCAGGCATCCTTCAACGGCCGGCGCGTCGTCGTCTTTTCCGGCGGCGCGGCGAAGGGCGAGGATTCGGTCTATGACGATGCGCGCGCCATCCGCGATGGCGGCGGCAACGGCTCGATCATCGGCCGCAACACCTTCCAGCGCCCGCGCGAGGAAGCCATGAAGATGCTCGATGCGCTGGTGCGTATCTACAAGGGGCAGGAATAAGCTGGACGACCATCGCTCCTGCCGGCTCTATCTCGTCACCCCGCCCCGCATCGGGATCGCGGCCTTCGCCGAATCCCTGAAGCAGGCGCTGGATGGCGGTGACGTGGCCTCGCTCCAGCTCCGCCTGAAGGACCTGCCGGACGGCGAAATCCTGCGCGCGGCCGAGGCACTGATGCCGATCGCGCACCGCGCCGGCGTGGCCTTCATCGTCAACGACCGTCCCGACCTCGCGAAGGCGGCCGGTGCTGACGGCGTGCATGTCGGCCAGGAGGATGCCTCCTACGAGGAGGCCCGCCGGGTGCTCGGCCCGCAGCGCATCGTCGGGGTCACCTGCCACGATAGCCGCCATCTCGCCATGGAAGCGGCGGAGGCGGGTGCCGACTACGTCGCCTTCGGCGCGTTCTTCCCGACCGGCACCAAGATGCCGAAGAGCAGTGCAACGACGGAGATCCTCGCCTGGTGGCAGGAGATCTTCGAAATTCCTTGCGTCGCCATCGGCGGCATCACGGTCGAAAACTGCGCCCCGCTCGTACAGGCCGGTGCCGATTTTCTCGCCGTTATCGGTGGCGTCTGGGCGCATCCGGACGGCCCCGGTCCGGCGGTCCGGCAGTTCAACGCGGCGATTGCGCGGGCGCTCGCGGCCTGATAGTCAGACCGGCCTCGCTCTTTGCCAGTGCCGCAACCCTCATTCCTGGGGATTTCCCGATGGCCTACCGTTCCGCCCTCGTCAATGTCATGGAAGCCGCCGCGCGCAAGGCGGCGCGGGGCCTGATCCGGGATTTCGGCGAGGTCGAGCAGCTTCAGGTCTCGCGCAAGGGTCCGGCAGACTTCGTGTCCCAGGCCGACACGCGGGCCGAGCGGATCCTGCGCGAGGAACTCTCCCGCGCGCGGCCGGACTGGGGGTTCCAGCTCGAGGAAGGCGGCGCGATCGCCGGCCGCGATCCGGCCTATCGCTGGATCATCGACCCGCTGGACGGCACGACCAATTTCCTGCACGGAATCCCCCATTTCGCCATCTCGATCGGCCTCGAACATCGCGGCGAGCCGTTCGCGGGACTGATCCTCGATCCGATCAAGGACGAGTTGTTCTGGGCGGAGCGCGGCCAGGGCGCCTATCTCAACAATCACCGCATGCGCGTCTCTTCGCGGGCAAGGCTCGCGGATTCGCTGCTTGCGACCGGCATTCCCTTCCACGGGTGGGGCGATCATGCCCGCGCGCTGCGCGAGATTTCGACGGTGATGGGCGAGGTCAGCGGCATCCGCCGCATGGGCGCCGCGGCGCTCGACCTCGCCTATGTCGCCGCCGGCCGCTACGAGGGGTTCTGGGAATGGGACCTCAATCCATGGGATGTCTGTGCCGGCATCGTTATGGTGCGGGAAGCCGGTGGCCTGGTGAGCGAGATCGATGGCGGCGAGCGGGCGCTCACCGGCGGCAATATCCTGGCCGCGAACGACAAGCTGCATACGCCGCTGCGCGATTTGCTGCGCCGCGCCAAAGCAGAGGCGAAATAGAACAACTATTAAGCCCGCGAGGGTTGTCGCCGGCTTGCCGCCTGCGCTAATCTTCCCGCAAGGCTGGCGCGGTGGTGCCGGTTTCGATGGCCGGGGCACCCGGCGAGACACGGGGAGAGGTTCCGCAGTGAGACTTCCTGGAGCGGCATGCCTGGTCTCGGGCCTTGCCCTTGCCTGCCTCACCGGCTCGCACGCCTCTGCGCAGATGTCGCGCGGCGGGGTCCCGAGCGTCGAAGTCAATACGCAGCTCATCGAAAGCCTGGGGCCCGGCACCAGCGTCGCGCCAACCATACCGGCTCTGCCCGGCCTGCGGGTCGGTCCCGGCTACCCGGGTGGCGCGGGCTACGCCTATGCGCCGGGCCCGGCAGGCCAGCTCCCGCCGCCCCGCTCGCAACTGCACCTGCCGCTCGCCGGCGGTCCCCAGCCACCCCCGCTCACCGCCGCGCGCCAGCCGTTTCCCGCGCCGGCCTCCAGCACAGTCCTTCCGCTGCCCGCACGTCCCGCCAGCCCGCCGCCGCCCGTGCGCAGCGCGGCCCGCGCAGCGGCCGCAACGACGCCGGGCGTGGCGCCACCGCCGCTCTCGCCGCCACCCCAGCCCGGTCCGATCCTGCGTGGCAACGGTACCGCATCGCGGCCCGCCGGCAATCTGGAGGCAGCCGCGCCCCGCCCGGCGGCGCCATCGCGCCCCTCTGGAACGCCTGCTGCCGCCCAGCAGGCAACAGCGCCCGCCACCGACATGCCGAAAATGGAAGCGGTCCCCCAGCGCCCGGTGGCCGTGGCCCCCGCGCCGGCACCTGCCCCGAGCGCAAGTGCCGATGCATCCCCCGGCGTGATGGCGGGCGGCGCGTTCGGTCGCGCCGCCAGCGCTCCGCCGCCGCCTCCCCCGCCGCCGCCGGCAAGCGCCATCGCCCCGCCGCCGCCCGCACCGGCGCCGGCCAGCCCGCCGCCGGCACCCGCGCCGGCCCAGACCGCAGCACTGCCCGCCGGTGGCGCGAACCTGCCGATGAGCATTCCCTTCGAGGGCGGCAGCCCGGGCCTGGCCCGGGCCGCGGAGGGGCAGCTCGCCGCGCTGGCCGACCGGCTGAACGCCAACAGCCAGGAGCGGGTTCAGGTCAATGCCTATGCAGAAGGCGACAGTCCGGCGGCGGCCAAGCGGCTTGCCCTCTCCCGCGCGCTGGCAGTGCGCGCCTACCTGACCGAACGCGGCATCGCCGCGACGCGGATCGATGTGCGTGCCGTCGGCCCGACCGATAGCGGCCCCCGGAACCGCGTCGATCTGCTGCCCGCCGCACGCTGAGCGGCCTGCCTTGGCGGAAATGTGAAGCGGGGTCATGGGCTTTTTGACCGACTCGGCTACGCTCCGGCCTTGACGCGGCAGGGCTCCGACCGGCCATTATCCACCGGTCAGTATGAGGGAGCGCCTCGCCGGGCGGCGGCGCGCGCCCGCCGCTTCCCCAACTCCGCCCGGAGACGCCGATGACCAGACCGCAACGCTTCCTGACCCGCATGGCGCTATTCCTCGCGGCGGTGGCCGGCGTCTCGGCGTTGCTGTTCATGCCGATGCAGCGCGCTTTCCTGGCCAATCCGCTGCTGAACGGCCTGATCCTGCTGGTGATGCTCTTCGGCATCGGGTTCATCTTCCGCCAGGTCTTCCTGCTGCGCACCGAGGTGGAATGGCTGAACAATTTCCGCCGCCCGGAGCCCGGCATCTCGCTGCCGCCGGCGCCGCGCCTGCTCGCGCCCATGGCGGCGATGTTCGGCGACCGCAGCCAGCGCATCTCCTTTTCCACCCTCTCCACGCGCTCGCTGCTCGACTCGATCAGCGCCCGCCTCGACGAGGAGCGGGAGATTTCCCGCTACCTGATCGGCCTCATGATCTTTCTCGGCCTGCTCGGCACCTTCTGGGGCCTGCTGGAAACGGTAAGCTCGGTCGGCGAGACGATCCGGGCACTGGCGCCGGAAAGCAGCGATTTCGGCCAGCTTTTCTCGCAGCTCAAGAGCGGCCTCGAACATCCGCTCTCGGGCATGGGCACCGCCTTCTCCTCCTCGCTGTTCGGCCTCGCCGGATCGCTGGTGCTGGGCTTCCTCGACCTGCAGGCAGGCCAGGCGCAGAACCGCTTCTACAACGAGTTCGAGGAGTGGCTCGCCTCGCAGACCAAGATCACCCGCGGCGGGCTGGCGATCGAGGCCGATGCCTCCGTGCCGGCCTATGTCCAGGCGCTGCTGGAACAGACCGCCGACAGCCTGGACAATCTCCAGCGCACCATCACGCGCGGCGAGGATGCGCGAAATTCCGCAAATAATGCGCTGCTGCAGCTCTCCGAGCGGCTGGCGACGCTTGGCGACCAGATGCGCGCCGAGCAGTCGCTGCTGGTGCGCCTCGCGGAAAGCCAGATGGAACTCAAGCCGGTGCTGGCCAAGCTCGCCGGCGTGCAGGACATGGGCGGCCTCGACGAGGCGAGCCGGACGCATCTGCGCAATCTCGATGTCTACGCGACGCGGATGCTCGAGGAACTGCGCGAGGGACGCCAGCAGCTCTCCCAGGAGATGCGCAGCGAGATCAGGCTGCTGACGCGCACCATCGCCGCCCTGGCGGACGAAGAGCGCAAGGGCTGATCCGCCGTGGCGCGGACGCGCACCAAGCGACTGGGCTACGATCCCTGGGCAGGGTTCGTCGACGTGCTGTCGACGCTGCTGCTGGTCATCGTCTTCCTGCTTACCGTCTTCGTCCTGGCGCAGAACTTCCTGACGCAGGCCCTGTCGGGACGGGACCGGGCCCTCAAGGAACTCTCGGCGCAGATCGCAGAACTGGCCGAGACCCTCAATCTCGAGCGCAGGCAGAACACCGACCTCCGCGAGTCCCTCGCCGTGCTGAGCGCGAGCCTGGCGCGCACGGAAATGGAGCGCGACGAACTGGTGCTCAAGGTCGACGCCCTGACGCGACGATCGGAGGAGGCGGAAAAGTCGCTCGCCGTGCGCGAGGACGAAATCAGGCTGCGGCTCGCCGAACTGGAAAGTCTCAAGCGCGACATCGACGCATTGCGCCGGCTTCGCGCCGAACTGGAGGGCCAGGTCGCGGCACTCACCGGCGAGAGCGAGCAGTTGCGCACCCGTGGTCGGGAACTGGAAGGCCAGGTCGCGGCGCTCACCGGCGAGCGCGATCGGCTGCGCACCCGTAGCCAGGAACTGGAAGGCCAGGTCAGCAGTCTGGAAAGCGAGCGCGGACAGCTTCGCGACCGGACCCGCGAACTGGAAGCCCGCCTTGCCGACGAGCGCGAACGCACGCTTTTGGCGCAGAAGGAGATCGAGCAGCGCGAGGTCCGCCTCTCGCAGCTCCAGAGCCTCTATCTCCAGACCCAGGACCGGCTCGAAGGCGAGACGAAAGTCTCCGAGGAGGCCCGCGCGCAAGTGGATCTGCTGAACCAGCAGATCGCCGCGCTGCGCTCTCAGCTCGCAAGGCTCGAGGCCGCGCTGGAAGTGGCGGAGACCCGGGACAAGGAATCGCAGGTCCAGATCGCCGATCTAGGGCGCAGGCTCAACCTGGCGCTCGCGCAGAAGGTCGAGGAACTCTCGCAATACCGTTCCGAATTCTTCGGCGAGTTGCGCAAGGTACTCGGCAACCGGCCGGACGTGCAGATCGTAGGCGACCGGTTCGTGCTGCAGTCGGAGGTGCTGTTCGACCGCGGCTCGGCCGACTTGAGCGAGAATGCCAGGCGCCAACTCGATTCCATCGCGCGCACCCTGATCCAGGTCTCGGCGCGCATCCCAGACCGACTGCCCTGGATCCTGCGTGTCGACGGGCATACCGACGCGCTGCCGATCAGCACGCCGCAATTTCCCTCCAACTGGGAACTCTCGACCGCGCGCGCCGTGGCGGTGAGCAAATACATGATCAGCCGCGGCGTGCCACCATCGCGCATCGCCGCTGCCGGCTTTGGCGAGTTCCAGCCGCTCGACCCGCGTTCGGACGAGATCGCCTACCGCCGCAACCGGCGCATCGAGATGAAGCTGACCGAACGCTGAGTTCAGGAACGCTCGACCGGGACGAAGCCGATGGCGCGGATCGCCCGGCGCAGGCGCTCCTGCCCTTCGGCATGGCGGCCGTCCCGGCAAAGCTTGTCGCCCAGCGCCCTGTCCAGACTGCCGACCGAACCGGTGCCGCCCTCGCCGCGCACGTAGTAGCGATCGAACTGGCGGACCAGCGCCGCACAATAGGCCTGCTCCGATGCGCTGTCGGGCGCCTGCGCCCGCGCCTCGATCGGGACCATGGCCGACATGGCGAGACAGAACGCCAGAATCGGAAATCGCGACATGCCATCCCTCCGCGTCAGTCGGCGGCGCGCACCTCGCCGCCCATGCCTTCCACCGCCTCGAATTGCAGCCGGGCCAGTCGCGCATAGAGGCCATTCTCGGCCATCAGCGCCGCATGCGTGCCCTGGGCGACGACGCGGCCATGATCCATCACGACGATGCGGTCGGCCTTCTGCACGGTCGCCAGCCGGTGGGCTATGACGATGGTGGTGCGGCCCTGCATCAGTCTTTCCAGCGCATGCTGCACCATGCGCTCGCTCTCCGAATCCAGGGCCGAGGTCGCCTCGTCGAGCAGCAGCAGCGCCGGGTCGCGCAGAATGGCCCGGGCAATGGCGATGCGCTGGCGCTGGCCGCCGGACAGGCGCACTCCTCGCTCGCCCAGGAAGGTGCCGAAGCCTTCCGGCAGCCGCTCGATGAATTCCAGCGCGGCCGCCGCCTCGGCGGCCTGGCGCACCTCCGCATCGCTCGCATCCGGGCGGCCGTAGCGGATATTCTCTGCCACGTCGGCGGCGAAGATGGCCGGCTCCTGCGCCACCACGCCGATATGGGCACGCAGCGCAACCGGATCGAGCTGCTGCAAGTCGACGCCTTCGAAAAGCACCCGGCCGCGCTCCGGGTCGTAGAAGCGGAGCGCAAGCTGGAAGACCGTGGTCTTGCCGGCACCCGACGGGCCGACCAGCGCCACTGATTCTCCTGGCCGCACGTCGAGATCGAAAGTATCGAGGGCGGGAACTTCCGGCCGCGCCGGATAGCGGAACGTGACCTGCTCGAAGCTCAGCCGGCCGGAAGGCCGCGCGGGCAGCGCGACCGGTGCCGCCGGCGCGGCGATGTCGGGGCGCACCTGGAGCAGTTCGAGCAGCCGTTCCGCGGCGCCGGCCGCCGCCTGCACCTCGCCCCACACTTCCGACAGGGCGCCAACGCCACCTGCCACCACGACCGCATAGAAAACGAAGGCGGTCAACTGGCCGGCGGTCATGGCACCCAGCAGCACGTCTTTGCCGCCGATCCACATCACGACATCGACTGCGCCGAAGACCAGCAGCATCACGATGGCCGTCAGCACGGCTCGGGTGCGAATGCGGCGCACGGCGGTGGAGAATGCACTCTCCACTGCCCGGTCGAACCGGGCGCGGCTCAGGCTTTCCTGGGTGAAGGACTGCACCGTCGAGATGGCGCCAAGCGTCTCGCCGGCAAAGGCACTGACATCGGCGATGCGGTCCTGGGCAGCGCGCGAGAAGGCACGTACCTTGCGTCCGAAGAAGATGATCGGCAGCAGCACCACCGGCACGATCAGGAAGGTGAGCAAGGTCAGCTTGGGGCTGGTCACCGCCATCATCGCCGTGCCGCCGGCAAAGAGCAGGATATTGCGGAGCGCGAGCGAGACGGACGAGCCGACCACGGTCTGGATCAGCGTCGTATCGGTGGTGAGCCGGGACAGGACCTCGCCGGTTCGCGTCACCTCGAAGAAGGATGGGCTCAGGCCCAGCACGTGGCCATAGACCTTGCGCCGGATATCGGCGACCACCCGCTCACCCAGCCAGGTGACAAGGTAGAAGCGGCAGAAGGTCGCCGCCGCCAGCACGAGGACGACGCCGAACAGGGCCAGGAAGTACTGGTCGATCAACGCCGGGCTCTCGCCCGAAAAGCCGAAATCAACGACGCGGCGGATCGCCTGCCCGATGGCGAGCACGGCACCGGCCGCGACCACGAGCGCGACCAGCGCGCCGGCGATGCGCAGCCGGTAGGGCATGGCGAAGGCAAGCAGCGCGAGCAGGCCGCGCAGGTCCCGGCTTCTCGCCCGCTCTACCGGTCCGGCAGCCCCTGAACCGCTCTCGGCCATCTAGTCGAGCGCCACTCTGCCGCCGCCGGCGCGCGCGAGTTCGGCCCCGAACAGGCCGGCCAGATCCTGACCCTCGCGTGTGTTGCGCCAGAGCCGCGAGCCGGGCTCGAACACATAATGGCTCGCGCCGGAATAGGGCGAGGAATACCAGAGCTGCTTGAGCGGCATATGCTTGTTCACGATGAAAGTCCCCGCCCCTTCCGCGCGCACGGTCAGAATGCCGTCATGCAGCTCGGCCTCGAGTGGCGCCAGTTCCGCATCCTCGATGGCATCGCACCAACGTTCCAGGATGCGCTCGACCAGCGTCTCGAACTCCGCGTCGCTCAGATGCATGCTGCTGCCTGTCCCGGGCGGTCCCGTCCCTTGGCCTCGAAACTCGGGGTATAGCAGCCTCCGCCGCCGGCCAGCAAGGCCGCCGTCGCCCACGGGGTTTGGCGGATGGTTCACGGGCAGCGCCGTAAGTACTTGCAAATACTCAAAAATCTTCGCGATCCTTGGCCATGCCCACGGCTCGCCCGCGTGGCCGCTTCGGGGCGGAAAGCGCTTGCCTCCCCACCGGC
>JAHCJQ010000111.1 GCA_026126215.1 Alphaproteobacteria bacterium | reverse complement strand
GCGGGAACTGGAGCGGGTAGCGGGAATCGAACCCGCGCGTTCAGCTTGGGAAGCTGACAGGCTACCATTACATCATACCCGCCCGTCGCCGGGAATTTAGCGGCCCCGGCGGCGCGGCGCAATCGGTCCCGGAGCCGGCCGGCGCCTCAGAACCAGAAGCGCAGGCCGGCGACGAAGGAAAGCTCGCCTGCCCGCTCCCCCTCGTCCCGCGCATAATCGGCCGAGCGGCCCAGTCTGCGCTCCCAGTTCACGCCGATATAGGGAGCGAATTCCGGCACGATCTCGTAGCGGAGCCGGAGGCCGAGTTCCAGCGAATCCACGCCCCGGCCGATGCCCCGTTCGCGCACGTTTTCGGCCGAGAGATTGATTTCCGCCTTGGGCTGGAGGATCAGCGACTGGGTGATCGGCAGATCGATCTCGCCGGTCAGGCGGGCCGAGAATTCGCCCTTGTTGCTGATGAAGGCGGCGATGTCGGCCTCGATGAAGTAATAGGCGAGGCCCTGCAGGCCGACCGTGCCGAAAGTGCGGCTGGGCCCGGGCCGGAAATCGTGCCGGACACCGCCCTGCAGGTCGAAGAAGTCGCTGATGCGCCGGCTGTAGAGAATATGCAGCTCCGCCCGTTCGAACTCATCGTCGCGCTTCTTCTCGCCCTCGGTCTTGAGCCAGAGCTTGTCGTCGTCGCCGCCGATCCAGGCTTCCGCATCCCAGTAGATCAGGTTGCGGCCCTTCTGGACGCGGTATTCAAGCTGCTCGGCCATGAACATGCCGAAGAGCTGGTCGCTCTCGGCCGCCTGCGGCGCGGCCGGCCAGACGAGGCCGATCGCCAGCGCCAGCAGGCTGGCCCCTGCTTTCCCCTTTTGCATGCTTTCCCCCTACAGGCGCGCGGTGTTCCGCTCGACCACGAAGCGCGTCATCATGCCGGACGCCATGTGGTAGAGCAGGTGGCAATGGAACGGCCAGTCGCCCGGCTCGTCCGCCGTCAGCAGTACGGAAACCCGCAGGCCCGGCGGCACCACCACCACATGCTTGCGCGGCCGGCGTTCGGTCTCGCCATTCTCCAGCTCGACGAACATGCCATGCAAATGCATGGGATGCGCCATCATCGTGGTGTTGACGAAGGTGATGCGCACGCGGTCGCCATAGCGGACGCGGATCGGGGCGCCGTGATCGTGCTTCGCCCCGTTCAGCGTCCAGATATAGCGCTCCATGATGCCGGTGAGCTGAACCTCGATCTCGTGGCTCGGCGGACGCGGATCGGGATTGCGCACGAGCGAGCGCAGATCGGCATAGCTCAGTGCCTTCATGCCCGGAGGCGTTGCGGCATCGGCCCAGCCGAAGGGACGCGCCGGACCGCCGGCAGCCTCGGCGCCGCCATGGCCCGCATGACCGCCATGACCACCGTGACCACCGTGACCACCGTGACCGGCATGGCCCGAAGCAGCAGCCGCGCTGACCGGCGCGGCATGACCGCTATGATCCATGCCGCCATGGGCCTCGCCCATGTCGGCCATGCTGAGGATGGTGCGGGGCCGACGCTCCGGAATTTCGCCTTCCATCCCGGCGCGCGGCGCGAGCGTCGCACGCGCGAAACCGGACCGGTCGATCGGTTCGGCGAAGATGGTGAAGGCCCGCTCCTCGCGCGGCAGCACCACCACGTCATAGGTTTCGCCGACGCCGAAGCGGAACTCGTCCACCCGTACCGGCTGGACATTCTGTCCGTCTGCGGCAACGACGGTCATCGGCAGGCCGGGAATGCGCACATCGAAGAAGCTCATCGCGGAAGCATTGATGAAGCGCAGTCGCACCCGCTCGCCCGGCTGGAACAGTCCGGTCCAGTTGTCGGCCGGCCCACGGCCATTGATCAGGAAGGCATAGCCCGTGACATCGGCGAGATCGGTCGGGTCCATGCGCATCTCGCCCCATTCCCTTCGGTCGCGCAGGGCCGCACCCAGACCCTCGCGCCTGGCGTCGGAGAGAAAATCCATGAGCGTGCGCTTGCCCCGGTTGTAATAGCCCGGATTGGCCTTGAGCTTGCCCAGCACCCTTTCCGGCCGTTCGACGGTGTGATCGGAGAGCACGACCACATAGTCGCGGTCGGTCCGTACCGGATCGCGCCCCGTCGGCTCGATGACGATGGCGCCATACATGCCGGACTGCTCCTGCATGGCGGAGTGGCTGTGATACCAGTAGGTGCCGGACTGGCGCAGGCGGAAGCGGTAGGTATAGGTCTCGCCCGGCGCGATCGGCGCGAAGCCGTTGAAGCCGGGCGCGCCGTCCATCTCGCCATCGATCAGCAGGCCATGCCAGTGGATCGAGGTCGGCTCCCGGAGCCGGTTGGTCGCGTGAATGACCACCTCCTCGCCCTCGCGCCAGCGCAGCACCGGCGCCGGCACCGAACCGCCCATCATCACCGCGCGACTGCGCACGCCATCGACGCTGATCGCCCCCTCTTCCACCGCGATATCGAAGACACGCGCCGCTTCGGCAAAGCTGATCCGTCCCGGATAGATCGCGAAAAGTCCTGCCGCCCCGGCGATGCGCAGCGCCGCGCGCCGGCTGAAGCCGCCGTTTCCTGTCTGCCTCATGTCGCCCTCCCTCAGCGCCGGAAATCGATCTTGCCCACCATGCCCGCCTCGTAATGGCCGGGAATGTTGCAGGCAAATTCGATGACGCCGTCTTTCGGGAAGGTCCAGACCATCTCGGCGGTCTTGCCGGGCTCTAACAGAAGATTGCCCGCTTCGGGCCCATGGCTGTGCTGATGACTGCCATGGCTGCCATGACCGCCGCCGGAATGGTCCATCTTCATTTTCTGATGGTCGACGGATGTGGCGGTGATCATGCCGTGATCCACCATCTCCGCCATCATCTTCTGGTGTTCGGCATGATCCTCGGGCCGGCCGATGGCGAATTCATGCAGCAGCTCGCCCTTGTTGACGACGATCAGGCGCACGGTCTCGCCCGCCCGCACCTGGATGCGCTCCGGTTCATAGTAGTTGTCGTGCATGGTGATGGTGATGGTTCGGGTGGCGGCCGCGGCCTTGCCCGGCTGGCCATAGGCGAAGCCATGCCCGCCATGGTGGCCCGGGGCGGCAAGTGCCGCGGCGCCGGTGGCGAGCGACAGACCCGCGGCAAGGGCGACGCCCTTGGCCGAAGCCATACGCAGAAGAATGCTTGTCATGCTCTCAGTCCCTGAAGCTCTGGTCACAACGCGGCGGGGCGACATCGGCGCGCGCCGATGCCTTCCCCGCGATGGGGGCGCGCGTCAGGCCAGGCGACTGGGTGGGCGGTAGGGCGTATGGGAAATGTCGAAGGCGAGGATAGGGGCATCCGGCCGCAGGGCGGGCGACGGCTGCAGCGCGATGGCCAGTGCCATGCGCCGTACCGGCGGCAGACCGGCGGCGCCGGCCGCGAGGCAGCAATCCCCACCCGCCTGATCGTGCTGGTGGCCGGAGATCGGCGTCCCGCCGGCATCGGCGTCCAGATCGCAATCGGCATGGAAGCCCGCATGCGAGGCTGGCGTGGCGGCGGCGTGGTGCCCCTGCGGCGCGGCAAGCAGAAGTCCGGACAGCGAAAGCGACGCGACGACAAGGCCAAGCAACAGCCGTCGGCAGATCCCGGTCAATGTGCGCAAGCGCCGCATGGCGGCAATATAGGCACCCTCCGCCGCCGTGGCAAGGAAACCGCCGCTTGACGGCGGCGGGGCCAGCGGCTAGAGATTCGCCCGTGGTGATTTGGGCCGACCGGCTTGCGACCACGTTAAAGATCACGCTAAAAGGTCGGGTGAAAGCGAACATTGTTCGGCGATCCCTGGTCTCCTTTGGCGGCCGGGGTTTTTTGTTGCCCCGGCGTGGAAGCGCGGCGGCGATGCGAGGAGCGATGCGCATGAGCGGGAACGGTGAGGGCCGGGAGCAGGTTTCGGAAACGGGAAGGACACGCAACTGGCGCACGGCGACCAGGCTGGTGCGCGGCGGGCTGCAGCGCAGCGGCTTCGGCGAGACGTCCGAAGCACTCTATCTCACCTCTGGTTTCCGCTATGACAGCGCCGAAGCGGCGGAGGCGCGCTTCCGCAACGAGGAGCCCGGCTTCGTCTACAGCCGCTTCGGCAATCCGACCGTCGCCACCTTCGAGGACCGGCTGGCGGCGATCGAGGGCGCGGAGGCGGCCAAGGCGGTCGCGTCCGGCATGGCGGCGGTCAACGCGGCGCTCATGTGCCAGCTCAAGGCCGGAGACCATGTGCTGGCCGCCCGCGCGCTGTTCGGTTCCTGCCGCTACATCATCGAGGACATCCTGCCGCGCTTCGGCGTCGAGACGACCCTGATCGACGGCGCCGATCTCGATCTCTGGCGAAGCGCGATCCGGCCCAACACCGCCTGCATCTTTCTCGAGACGCCCTCCAACCCGACCCTGGAGATCGTCGATCTCGCCGCCGTGGCCGCCATCGCACGGTCGGTCGGCGCCCGGGTCATCGTCGACAATGTCTTCGCCACGCCGATCCTCCAGAAGCCGCTGGAGCTCGGCGCCGATATCGTCGTCTATTCGGCGACCAAGCATATCGACGGGCAGGGACGCTGCCTCGGCGGCGCCATCCTCGGCCGGCGCGACTTCATCGAAAACACGCTCACTCCCTATCTGCGGCATACCGGGCCGTCGCTCTCGCCGTTCAATGCCTGGGTGATGCTGAAAGGGCTCGAGACGCTGGACCTGCGCATCCGCCAGCATTGCCGCAATGCCGCCGAGATCGCCGATTTCCTGGCCGGCCTGGCGCCGGTCGAGCGGGTGATCTACCCTTTCCGGCCCGACCATCCGCAGCAGAATCTGGCGCGCGCGCAGATGGAGCTGGGCGGCGCGGTGGTCAGCTTCGAGGTGGCGGGCGGCAAGGCCGGCGCTTTCGGCTGCCTGAACCGGCTGCGACTGATCGACATCTCCAACAATCTGGGCGATGCAAAGAGCCTGATCTGCCACCCGGGAACGACGACGCACCAGCGACTGCCGGCAGAGGAACGCCGCCGGCTTGGCATCGGCGATGGCCTGCTGCGTCTCTCGGTCGGCCTCGAGGACCTGGCGGACCTGAAGGAGGACCTGGCCCAGGCGCTGGCCGCCTGAGGGGGGATTCCCGAGAGCTGCGGCTTCAGCCGCGGAAGCTGATCTCGGCGCGGCGGTTGCTTTCGCTGCGCACGCCGTCGGCGGTCGGGATGCGCGGCTCGCGCTCGCCGAAGCCGCGCACGCTGATCTCGTCGCGGCGAACCCCGCGTGCCGCCAGCTCGCCGGCCACGGCGCGGGCGCGCCGGATCGCCAGATCCTCGTTGTACCAGTCGGGCCCGGAGCGGTCGGCATGGCCGTCGACGAGCAGTCGCGTCACGCCGCGCTGGCGGTATTCGCCGGCCGCGCGTTCGATGGTGCGGATCGCCTCGTTGGAGAGCGCGGCGCTGTCGAAGCCAAAAAAGACGATATAGGGACGCCCCTCGGCCGTGCGCGCCCGCGCGCCAGGAGATGCCGGGGCCCCGGGACCGATGGCAGGGGGTGCCGCACGCGGCGCCGGACGTGGCGCGGGCACCGGAGCGGCCGGCGTGGTCGCCGGCGCCGGGCCACCCGAGGTTTCATCGGGGGAACCGGCACGTAGCTGCTCCGCCGCGCGGTCATGGCCACGGATGGCAAGGTCGCGCGCCAGGCGCTCGCGAACCTCCTCCGGGCGGGATGGCGCGTCGCGACCGAAATGGTAGCTGAGCCCGACCATGAGCGCGTGGCTCTTGTATTCGCCTGCGATGCGCCCGCGCTCGGCGCCGCCGGCCGAGGCCGCGCGGTAGCCGAACTCCGGGTCGAGCGTGGCGAAATAGCGGTAATCGGCGCGCACCGACCAGGCGGGGCCGAAACTCATGCGCGCGCCGGCGATCGCCTGATAGGCAAGCTCCGCGTCGCTGCGTTCGCTGACCCGCACATCCTCGCCGCCACGGCCGAGGCGCGCGCCCTCGGTCACCAGAACCGCCCCGCCCAGTCCCGCCCCGAGATAGGGGCTGAGCGCCCAGTCGGGAAACGGCTCGAACAGCCCATTGGCCATGAACCCATAGGCATCGATCGCGCCGCGGCGCAGGTCGCGGGCGCCGCGCAGGCCATCGCCGTCGTTGCCACGATAGCTGATTTCACTCTCCAGGCGGAAACGGCCGAAGCTGTACCCGGCGGCACCGTAGGCCGCGCCGCCTACGTCATGGGACTGCCGAAAGCGGAGCCCGCCGCCTTCCATCAGGCTGCGCTCCAGATGGACGAAGCCGCCACCGACCGCGAAATAGGGCCCCGGCCGCGGCCCCTCGGAGGGCGCGTCCGCCACGGCGAGAGTGGGCCAGAACAGCAGCACCGGCGCCAGGCGCGCCGCCAGGCTTGTCACGCCTCTTTTTTCCGCCATGTCCGTCTGCTCCACCGCCCTGCCATCCCCCGGACGCAGGCTGGCAAACCGGCCGGAAGCCGTCGACAAACAAGGCAATCACGGTGGCTCAACTCACCGTGAAGGACGGTATGCGGCTCAGAAGCGCCGCAGGAAGATCTCCGCGCGGCGGTTCTGCTCCTCCCGCACGCCGTCGGCGGTGGGCACGCGCGGCTGGCTCTCGCCGAAAGCGCGCATCGCGATCTGCGCCGGCTGGATGCCCCGCCGGATCAGATAGTCCGCCACAGCCATGGCCCGGCGCTGGGAAAGCGCCTGGTTATAGGCATCGCCGCCCGCCCGGTCGGCATGGCCTTCCACCTGGAAGCGCACCATGCCGGTGCGATAGAAGTCGGCAAGCGCCCGGTCCAGCACCCCGGCCGCGACCGGAGAGATTTCCGACCGGTCGAAGGCGAAGAAAACCAGGTAGACCTCCGGCTGCGGCTGGGGCGGCAGCGCCGCCGGGGGCGGTGGTGGCGGGGGCGGCGGTGGTGGCGGAGGGGGTGGTGGTGGCGGCGGCGGCGCCTGCCGGGGGATCGGCTGTGCCGTCTGCACCGGCCGCGCCGGCCGGCCGAAATGATAGGTCAGGCCGACGAAGCCCGTATGGCTCACATAATCGAAGTCGCTGCGGCCGCCGCCGAAGGTCCCGCCGACCTTGAGTTTCGGATCCTCGGTGCGGAAGTAGCGATAGTCGGCAAACATCGACCAGTTGGGGCCGAGCGAATAGCGCAAGCCGGCGATGCCCTGATAGGCGAAGACGGTATCCCGGTCATCCGTCAGGCGCCCGGCGCCGGTCCGGACCCGGTCGGCATTGACGATGGCGGCGCCGAGGCCGGCCCCGAGATAAGGGCTGAAATCCGATTGCGGCAGCAGATCGACCAGCACATTGGCCATCAGGCCCCAGGAGTCGAAACTGCCCCTGGCATTTGCCTTGGGCGAGCGGATGTCGTCGACATCGTTGGTCCGGTAGCTGCCTTCCACCTCGAAGCGGAAATAGCCGAGCCGATAGCCCAGCGCCAGGCTGCCGGCGGGTCCCCAATCATGGTCGGCGCGAAAGCCGCCGAGAGACGTGCGGAAGCTCTGATCCTCCAGATAGCTGCCGCCCAGGCCGAGCGAAAGATAGGCGCCCGGCGCCGGACCCTGCTGCGCGGCGGCGCCCGCCGCCTGGAGGAGGCCGAGCCCCACAATCAGGGCCGCGATGGAACGTGACTGCTTCCTCATCCAAGAAACCCCCGTGCCGGCGCGCGGAGCGGACGCACCCCGCCCCGGTGACTGCTGTCGTAAGAATATAACTCATGCGAGTACGCTATAATGACCTAAATCAATCAAGAGATATGGCATGGCCGCCCCGCTGGACAATGCGGCCGGTCGACGCAATATACTGGTTCCCATCATGGCCCGCCGTTCGGCGGGGGTTGCCCGGACGAACATGTACAGCAAGATGACGCGCGACATTTCGGTGACCGTCAATCCGGTCTATCTCGAGGACCAGTCGTCCCCGATGGAGAACCGTTATGTCTGGGCCTATCAGGTGCGGATCGAGAACCACGGCCGCGAGACCGTCCAGCTCAAGACCCGCTACTGGCACATCACGGACGCTTTCGGGCGCGTGCAGGAGGTGCGCGGGCCGGGCGTGGTCGGCGAACAGCCAGTGCTGCGGCCGGGCGAGAGCTTCGAATATACCAGCGGCACGCCGCTTTCGACCCCGTCCGGGATCATGGTCGGCACCTATCACATGGAGACGAGCCGTGGCGAGGGTTTCGAGGTCGAGATCCCGGCCTTCTCCCTGGACAGTCCGCACACGATGGGACGCCTGAACTGAATCCGCCGGCGCCGTTCATCCAGCCTTCGTTCGCATGCGTATGAGGGTTCGTCGCCAAGTCGAGCAAGCCGAGAGGGGACCATTCGCATGAGCGCCGGCCCGGTCAAGTTCCGTTCCGCCCTGGACAAAGTGAAGCCCGTCGACCGCCCGAGCCGCCAGGAGGCGGAGGAGGCGGTGCGCACCCTGCTGCGCTGGGCCGGCGACGATCCCGCGCGCGAGGGCTTGGCCGGCACGCCGGACCGGGTGGTGCGCTCCTACGAGGAGTTTTTCGCCGGCTATCGCGAGGACCCGGTCGAGATCCTGCAGCGCACCTTCGAGGAGACCGACGGCTACGATGAGATGATCGTGCTGCGCGACATTCGCCTTGAGAGCTATTGCGAGCACCACATGGTGCCGATCATCGGCAAGGCGCACGTCGCCTATCTGCCGGACCGGCGCGTGGTCGGCATCTCGAAGCTCGCGCGCGTCGTCGAGACCTATGCCAAGCGCCTGCAGATCCAGGAGAAGCTCACCGCGCAGATCGCCAACAC
>JAHCJQ010000110.1 GCA_026126215.1 Alphaproteobacteria bacterium | reverse complement strand
GTCGCTCGCCGCGCAGGCACCGACCGCGGCGATGGCGCCGTTTCCAGCCGGATGGGTGCCGCCGATGGCATGGCAGGCATCCTCGATCACCGCCAGTCCCTGCCGCTCGGCCAGCGCCCGAATGGCGACCATATCGACCGAATGGCCATTGAGATGCACAGGCAGGATGGCGCGCGGCCGCCCCAGGGCGCCAGCACGCGCCAGCGCCTCCTCCGCCGCCCCGGCGGTGAGCAGGCCGTTCTCCGGGTCCACGTCGGCAAAGACCACCTCGGCGCCGACATAGCGCACCGCGTTCGCGGTGGCGAGGAAAGTGACGCTCGGCACGATGGCAACATCGCCGGGACCGAGGCCGGCGGCATGGGTGGCGAGGTGGAGCGCGGCGGTGCCACTGTTGCTGACCACGGCGTGGCGCGCGCCGACGGCCGTGGCAAAGGCTTCCTCGAACCGGGCGATCAGCGGCCCGGTGGTCAGGTAGTCGGCCTGCAGCACCTCGGCGACGCGCGCGATGTCATCGGCCTCGATCGATTGCCGGCCATAGGGAAGGAACGGCTCGCCTGCGCTCACCGGGTCCCCTCTGCCAGCAGGCCGAGCAGGCGTTGGCCGTCCAGCCAGTCGTGGTTGGAATCTGAGGTGAAGTAGAAGTCCTCCGGCACCGGCCTCCCGCCGAACTGTCCCGCCAGATCGGCGCGCCGCGCGTCCCATTCGTGGAAGGCCGGCTCGATCACGTAGCGGTCCGCCAGTTCGACCGTGTTGCGGGCATCCTCGGCGGTGATCAGCACTTCATGCAGCTTCTCTCCTGGCCGGATGCCGACGATGTCGAGCTTCAGGCCCGGTCCCATGCAGGCGGCGAGGTCGGTCATCTTCATGCTGGGGATCTTCGGCACGAAGATCTCGCCGCCACGCATCATGGCAGCCGAGGAAAGGACGAAGTTCACGCCCTGCTGCAGGGTGATCCAGAAGCGCGTCATGCGAGGGTCGGTGATCGGCAATGCTTTCGCGCCCTCGGCCACCAGCCGGCGGAACAGCGGGATGACGGAACCGCGCGAACCCATCACGTTGCCATAGCGCACGACCGAGAAGCGGCAGCCGCCCTCGCCGCTCAGGTTGTTGGCGGCGATGAAGATCTTGTCGGAGGCGAGCTTGCTCGCGCCATAAAGGTTGATCGGGTTGGCCGCCTTGTCCGTGGACAGGGCGACGACCTTGCGCACGCCGGCCCGGATCGAGGCCTGAACCACGTTCTCCGCGCCATGGACGTTGGTGGCGATGCATTCGAATGGATTGTACTCGGCGATCGGCACATGCTTGAGGGCTGCCGCATGCACGACGACATCGACGCCGCGCATGGCCATTTCCAGCCGCTTGTCGTCGCGCACGTCGCCGATGAAATAACGGATGGCGGGATGGCGCTCGCGGCCGATCTCCTGCGCCATCTCGTGCTGCTTCAGCTCGTCGCGCGAGAAGACGATCAGCCGCCGCGGCCGATAGCGTTCCAGAACCGTGCGCACGAACGCCTTGCCGAAGGAACCGGTGCCGCCGGTCACCAGGATGGACAGGCCGTTCAGGTCGATGGTCGGGGTCTCGAAGCTGTTGATCACGATCGCGCGGTCTTTCCGGACTGGTCAGGGGTCGGGCGGTCCGTAGCATGCGGGGTATCGAGCGTCAATCGCCGCACCGGTCAGGATCAGTAGCCCCAGAGATGTTGCAGGGACACAGCGCCGTGATCGCCGAGCGTCACGACCTGGGCATTGAGGTCGGCATCGCCCGACTGCACCAGCAGGGTGCCGACGCCGGTCGGGGCCAGATGCCTGGCGAGGCCGGCGATCGCCTCGTCGAGCCAGACCAGCCGCCAGCCGAAGGGGGGGAGCTCGATGTGGCAGGAAAGTTCCGCCCCCTCATGATTGAGGACAATGATCTCGGTGCCGGCGGCATCGGCATAGTCCAGCCGGCCGGAGCCGTTGACCACCAGCAGCGCCGAGCGGTAGCCGCCGCCTGCGCGGGCGCGGGCCAGCAGGTTGGTGCGCCCGACCACCGCGTGGGAAGGCGTCAGCCAGTGCGGAAAATCCGGGATCGCCAGGCCGAGATTGCGCCAGGAGGACTGGAACTCGGTCACGTCCCGGTCGCCGCTGCCGCGATGCTCGACCACCAGTTCGGGGAGCATCTTGAAGCCCTTGCGGCGGATGCCTGCCTTGAGCCAGTCCGGCGTGAAGAAGAGGATGCGCGCCTCGGCCCGCCCCGGATGGTCGAAGGCATCGAGCAGCTCGTCGGCGAAGACCGTGCCGGGCCGGTCCTTGGCATAGGGCATGCGCGCGATCAGCTTCCCCGCGCCATCGAACCAGTAGACCAGGAAGTCGCGGAGAGGCGGATTGGCGGCGTCGCAGTCGAAACCGAAGCGGAGCACGCTGTCCGCGCCGGTCAGCGGCACGCCATGCGGGTCGAGCATGAAGCCCTGGCGCTCCAGCGTCTCGATGCGCGCCCGTTCGTCAGGTGCGAGCGCCAAGTCGGTGCGGTCGACGCGCCGTGTCTGGATGTGATGGTTGCCGGAAATAAAGCCCGCGAGCGGCGCAGCGTTTGCCGGCTCCTGCGCGAACCAGAAGGAACCGCCATAGCCACGATAGTGGCAGTCGAAAAAGCCGCTCAAGCTTTCGGCCGGCTTCTCGGCGCGCACTTCCTCGATGAAGGATTGCGGGTCACGGCTGCGCTGGAAACGGTTTGCGCCCGCCGACCATTCGAGGCTGCGATCGGCGGCGAGATTGCGTTCGTAGTTGGGCACCGTCATCACCAGCCGGCCGCCGCGCACCCGCTCCGGCGCGATGCGGAATTCCACATGCTCCTCCGGGTCGCGCCGGAATTCGTGCGCGCTGTGCAGGGTGGTGAGCGAGCCTTTCCAGAAGACATCGGCGCAGACCCTGAGCCGGTAATGACGGCCGCGCGTCAGATCCGGATGGCAGACCATGGTGGAGATGGCGACCGGGAATTGCCGTGCGGGAAAATGATCACCGACGCGGATCAGGTGCGATTGGCCGGGTCCGAGAATGCGCCAGAAGCGGCGCATCTCGGCGCCATGGTAGATCTCGATGCGGAACTGCAGCGGGTCCTTGATGCCGAAGAAGGCACCGAAATGATTGGTCAGCAGCGCCTCGACCTCGTCGGCATCCGATGGCGCCGGCAGGGTGCCGCGGCAGAACTCGAACTTCTCCTCCACCCAATGGACGGGAATCGCCGGGTTGGCCCGCGCCGTCTCGCGGATGCTGAAGCGGAAGCGCAGGGCGGCATCGGCGCCGCCCGCCACCACCGCATCGAAGGCCGCGGGATCGAGGCTTGCCGCGTTTCGCGCGCCGACGGCAAGGTCGCCGAACTGGGTCGAGCACCAGGTCAGGGCGAAGCCGGCCAGTTCCCGCTCTGCCTCCGCCCAGAAGGCCGCGTCGCCATTGACCAGAACCTGCCGCGCCCCGTCCTCGCGCAGCAGCAGGGCGACATCGGGCAGGCTCTGGCCGGTCTGGGTATGGACGAGGCTCGCCAGGCCGCCGACTTTCGGCGGCTTCCCGCGCTTCTTCTTGCCGCCGGCCAGTCGGAGCAGGGCCTTGAGCAGGCGGCCCGGCGCGCGGCCGGGCGGGGCTGCGGCGGGCGCCTTCGTGCCGGTGGCTTGCATCTCGGGGAAGACCTCGAATCGGATCGGAAGATTGCTAGTGGGGCGAGTATGGCGACTGGCGGAAATCTTGTGAATTAGGCAATTCCAGCGTCAGAAATCCCATTTCCGCTCCAGCCAGTAATCCGGCTTGCGGGCCTGTCCAATGCCAAGCCGCCTGGCAAGCTTGCGCGAAAGCCGCCCCAGCCAGTCGGTGCGCTGGCGCAGGGTCGGGCGGGGCGCGAGCAGGCGGATGGTCTGGCGCAGCGCAGCCGCTTCGGCGGCCTTGAAGATCCCGGCTTCCTCGGCCTCCTCGCTCAGCCACAGCGCTTCATCGAGGAAGCGGTAGAGCAGGAAGATGAGCAGCAGTTTCGCCACTTCGGCCGGCCGGCCGCGACGCAGGACCTCTTCCGGCGGGCGGACATAAAATGCGTCGCCGGCGACCAGGCGAGCGGAAATATCTCGCCGGTTGCGTCCGATTCCTAGATACTTCCTTAGGTAGTAGTGATCCCGATCGCCCTTGAAGCGGTAATGCCGGACCGGGAGGAAGTCGTAGAGAAGGAATCCCTTCTCGGTGAGGAAGGCATGCAGATCGAAGAGCAGCGGCTGGCCACGGTATAGCGGAACGATCTCCGCCTCGGTCTGGATGGCCAGCAGATCGGCCCAGTGTGCCGGTTCGAGAGCGCGCAGGATGTCCAGTTCCGAACCTTGTGTGTCAAGCTTGACCAGGTTGGGTAGGGGCCGGCCATGCGCGCGGATGAAATCGGAAAAGGTGAGCAGCGGCACCTCGATGGTGGTCTTCAGGGTGCCATAGCCGATGCCGCTATAGGTTTCCATCAGGCCCGGATCGGGCGGATAGAGCGATGATCCCGAGGGCTTGTTCAGGACATAGAGCGTGCCTGGCCCGGTCCTGGCGCCGAGCCCGACCGGAAACCAGTGCTCGCCCGGCCGGCCGGCGCCGGCCTGCGCCGCGCAGGCGGCGGGGTCGGGCTCGATGGCATCGACCGAGACCAGGCCCGCGAAGGGCAGCCAGTGGCGCTGGATGCCGCCACGCGCCCCCACATCGACGCATTTAAGGGAATCGTCGCCAAGCAGGCGGGCGAGGGCGTCCTTCTGGGTCTCCATGCTGATGTCCTGGCCGCTCCCGGGCGCTGGTTGATGGTGATCGGTCGGATATGGCTTGCGGAGCCAGCGCGGGCGGACACATTATCCATCGCGGGCTGACCGCACGTGCGCCGCCTGTCTGGCGCACTGCCTTATAGGGTATTTGGGCGGACATTTCGAGGCTTGCGGCGGGGCGATCGCGGAGATGGTTTCCATGACGGCAAGGAGGCAAAAGCGCGGCCTGCGGGTCTGCGTCATTCCGGCGCGGGGTGGCTCGAAACGCATCCCGCGCAAGAATATCCGCTATTTCCATGGTCGCCCGCTGATCCACTACCCGATCGCCACCGCGCGCATGTCGGGCCTGTTCGACCGCATCGTCTGCAGCACCGACGATGACGAGATCGCCGCCGTCGCGCACGATGCCGGGGCCGAGGTGCCGTTCCGCCGTCCCGCCGCGCTGGCGGACGATTTCACGGTGACTGCCGACGTGCTGATGCATGCCATCGGCGAACTGGAGAGGGAGGCGCCGATCGACTATATCTGCTGCCTCTATCCGACGGCGGTCTTCGTGCAGGCGCAGGTGCTGCTGGAATCCTACCAGCTCATGGTCGAGCGCGACGCTACCGCGTCTTTCCCCGTCACCACCTTCGCATTTCCAATCTTCCGCGCCCATCGCCGATTTGAGGACGGGCGGGTCGAGATGTTCTGGCCGGAGAACATGAACCGGCGCAGCAACGACCTCCCCGAGGCCTACCACGATGTCGGCCAGTTCTACTGGTACGATGTCAGGAAATGGCGCACCAACCCCATCATCTATCCGGCGGACGCGCGGACGGTGGTCATCCCCCGCTATCTCGTGCAGGACATAGACACGTTGGAAGACTGGCAGACGGCCGAGGCCATGTTCATGGCGCTCAAGCTCGACCTCGCCGGCGCCGAAGCCTAGGCCGGCTGCGGCCCGCGGCGGAATTCGCCGCTCAGGATCCCATAGAAGAGCGAATCGTGCCACTTGCCCTCGGCCCAGTGGGTCTGGCGGTGCCGTCCGTCGAGGCGGAAGCCGAGGCGATCGAACAGCGCCATTTTCCTGCTGTCGAAATCATAGATCTCCGACCAGACGCGATGCAGGTTGAGTTCGTCGAAACCGTATTGAAGCAGCACCCGGCCCGCATCGGTGGCGAACTTCTCGTCGATATAGAGACCGTCGGCGCCGATATAGATGGAGAAATCGGCGTTGCGGTTCGGCCAGTCGATATAGCAGAGGCCGCAGGCACCTAGCAGCCGGCTCCCCGAAAGCTCGACGATCGAGAACATCTGGACGCGCGGATCGGCAAGCACCACGTCGCGGTACCATTTCGCCTGGTGCTCGGAGGTCAGTTCACGGAACTCGCGAAAATGGCGCCGGTACTCCGGCCGGTTGCGCCATTCCAGAAGCTGCGCCAGATCCTGCGGCTCGATGCCACGGAGCCCGACATGCTTACCCTTCAGCATGCCCTTCACTCTCCGGCGCGCGGCGCGAGATCAGCCGGGTAGAGCGCATCACCGGCCGTCTTGTCGCGTTCGAGCGTGCGGCCCGCGACTGCGTCCAGTTCGAAGGGCGCGAAGGCCCCGCGCGGCGCCGGGCGCAGCGCCTCCAGATCCTCGGTCCGCAGGCGATGGC
Source organism: Alphaproteobacteria bacterium (assembly GCA_026126215.1). GTDB lineage: Bacteria > Pseudomonadota > Alphaproteobacteria > Ferrovibrionales > Ferrovibrionaceae > JAHCJQ01. Next base: position 2,738 of record JAHCJQ010000110.1, on the reverse strand, counting down.
CGCGCGGCAGGGCGCGCTTGATCCGCAGGCAGCGCCGCTGCAGCACCACGGTCTCGTGCTCGTTTTCCTCGACACGCTTGATGCCATCACCGAGTGCTGCCTCCAGCTCGCGCGTCGCCTCCACCATTTCCCGCCAGGTCCGGGGGTTCATGGCGAAGGAATGGTCCGGACCTTCCCGGCTGTTGTCGTCGGTGAAGTGCTTCTCGATCACCCGCGCTCCGAGCGCCACTGCCCCAAGCACGGTTGCATGGCCCGGGGTATGATCGGAAAGCCCGAGGATCATGCCGGGCCAGTGGATGGCAAAGCTCTGCAGCACGCGGAGATTGACATGCCGGAAATTGCTGGCGGCACCGGAATAGTTGGTGTTGCACTGCATCAGCACGATGCGCCGGTTGACATCGAGGATGGTGTTGACTGCCCGTTCGACATCGGCCACGTCCGAGGCGCCGCAGGCCAGCATGACCGCCCGGTCATGGCGCGCGATGCGCCGGATCGATTCCGTCCAGGTGATGTCGCCGGAGCCGATCTTGAAGGCGGCGACCAGGGGTGCCGTTGCATCGATCGCGGCGCTGTCGTAGGGCGTGGTCATGAAATGGATGCCGGCGGCGCGGCAGGTCGCCACCAGTTCCTGGTCCCAGGCCCGGTTGAGCTGATACTGCTCGTAGATCTCGTAGACCGGCTTCTTCCAGGCTGCCTGATGGCCGAACTGGCCGCCCAGGCTGCGGAAGCCGTAGTCGGATACGATGTCCTTGGCCAGGAAGTGCTGGAACTTTGCCGCGTCGGCGCCGGCCTCCTTGGCCGCCCAGATCAGCGCCTTGGCGCGCTCCAGATCGCCGTCATGGTTCGCCGCGATGTCGGCAATGAAGAATGTCGGGTGCTCCAGTCCTATCCGGTCGCCTCCGATGGAAATCTCGCTTTCGTAGCGCATCGTCTCCTGCCGTTCCGGTCGTTCAGGCGGCATCGTGCGCGCCGAGGCGCCGGCGATGCGCGCGGGCGATGGCGGCCGTGGTTTCCGCGAGGCCGGGCAGGCGCCGTCCGAGCAGCGTCTCCGCCCGGCGCACATCCAGCCCGCAACTGTCCGCGCGCCGGACCGGGAGCGAACGGACGCTGCCGCTGCGCGCGCGGGTCGGAAAGATCCCAAGATCCCTGGCGAGGCTGCGGTAGAAGGCCTCCTTGCTCACCACCTCGCGGCCGGCGACATTGAGCAGGCCCGAGGCTTCCGGGCTGCCGGCCAGATCGAGGATCGCCTCGGCCAGATGATCGGCATCGATCGGGGAGGTGAAGTAATCGTCGAAGAGGGAGACTTCCGCATCTTCCGCGAGGGATTCGAGGCACCATTCGGCGAATGTCGGCTTGCCCCGCCAGCCGCGCAGTCCGACGACGTTGGTCCGCACCACCAGCGCACTGTCGAGCAGCAGCGCGAAACGCTCGCCGGCGAACTTGCTGCGGGCATAGTCGTTGAGCAGCAGGATCGGTGTCTTCTCGTCATGCACCGCGCGACCATCGCCGCTGAAGAAGTGATCGGTCGAGACGTGGATCAGCCGCGCGCCGGTTTCGGCACAGGCCTGTCCCAGGATGCCGACCGCACGCGCATTGACCACGAAGGCCAGCCCCGGATCTGCATTGCAGGCATTGAGGTCGACGATGGCGGCCGTATTGATCAGGACGGCCGGGCGCACGGTGGCTATCGTGCGCATGATCTGCTCGGGATTGGTGATGTCGAGGATGCATTCGGCCTCGCGCCGCGCCGCGCCTATGATGTCGAGGCCTCGCGCGAGGCCGACGCGCATCAGGGCCTGGCCGAGCAATCCGGTACTGCCGACCACCAGGGTTCGGCTCATCCGATTCGCCCCGTCTTCCCCGGCGGCGCCCGCAGGATCGCGGCCAGGTCACGGCCTGACGCCAGAAGGAAGCTTCCCATTAAACAGGCCCCATCTGGATTGATGACTGTCAATCCACGGAAATATCGGACACGCGAAGTAAACGTAATGCGCCTTTTGCAGGCTCTAACGCCCGCATCGAAGGGTAATACAACATTACCACATTTTGTGTCCAGCACCGCCCGGCCGACAGCGGCTTCGTCGGATCACCGATTGAACTTCGGTCTTTACTTGCAGTAACGTCCGGCCACGAAAGTTGCGGCGGCCGCACCCGGGTGCCGGACGATGGGGAAACATGGTCTCAGGAAACGCTGCCGATCGTTTCGTCGATTTGCTCTACCGGGTCCGCGGGCGCTTCGATCTGGCGACCGGCGGGGTCGACCGGGCGGCAGTGAAGCTCGCGCGCCGTATCAACTGGCGCAACTCCGAACCGGGCCGCCCGACGGTGCTCTGCTTCAACCGGGCACTGTTTGCCAAGGATCTTGGCGAGATGCGGCGCCATTGCGGCATCAACCTGCCGACCATCCATTCCGCGCGCGTGAAGAAGCCCCAGCAACGCTGGGTGGCCGAACGCTGGCAGGTGCAGACCTTCTTCACCCACTGGCTGGCGACCGAACTGGACGCGACAGTGCCCCTCCTGGTCCGCTTCGCCAGCCGTTTCCTTGCCGAGGCTTCGAAAACCTATCCGATCGACGCGGTCATGGCGGCGAATGTCGACTACTGGCAGGATGAGGCATTCCGCCTTGCCTGCCGCGATCTCAGGATTCCGTTTCTGGTGCTCAGCCGGGAGAGCTATGGCATTCCCTATTGGCGGACGGCGCTGCACAAGCGCTTTAACGACGCGCGCTTCACTTTCAA
>JAHCJQ010000011.1 GCA_026126215.1 Alphaproteobacteria bacterium | reverse complement strand
AAACCGGCTGCGCGGAAAGATTCCGGGCGTGCCAAGCACGTTTTCGTCCGGGATGAACACCTGCTCGAGGGTGATGATCGGGCTCGGCGCCGCGCGCATGCCGTTTGGGCGGTACCAGTCGTTGTCGATCGAGACGCCTTTCATGTCGGGCGTGATCAGAACCATCAGATGATTGTCGAGATAGCTCTCGACGCCCTCGATGGCGACGAAGATGACCGCAAATCCCATCATCGGGGCGTTCGTCGCATAGTTCTTCTCGCCATGCACGATCCACCCGTTCGGCACCTTCTTCGCCGAGGTGTTCATCGTGTACATGTGCCGGCGCTTCGCTTCCGAACCCACGCCGGAGCAGAGCAACCCCTCCTTCAGGGTCGGCTTCAGGAACTTGTCGATCTGGCGCGGCGTGGCCAGCTTCTCGACCATCCACATGGTGTGGTTGTGCACCTGGAAGCAGTGCGCAGTTCCAGGGCAGCCGCGTGCGATGGTGCGGATCGCCTGCAGATAGCTTGCCTTGTCATCGGTATCGAGATTGGATCCGCGCCCGCCATTCTCGCGGCTCACCGTGGCGCCGAGCCAGTTGCGATCGTGCAGGGCGCGGATATTTTCCGCCGGCATCTGGCAATTCTTGTCGTATCCGCGCCCGCGCGGGCGGAAGTCCTCGATTGCCAGCCGGTCGAGCTCCTTGAACTCGTCCCTGTCCAGCAGCGCTTCCGGGTTATACTTGGTCGCATTCGCCATTGACTTCATCCTGTCCCAGTCCTTGTTCTCTCGCCCGCACGATCCTTCAGCTCCAGCTTGCGAAGCTTGCCCGTCGGCGTGATCGGCCATTCGGTGACGAATTCCACATACGCGGGTACCTTGTACGAAGCGATATGAGCCCGGCAGTAGGCGATGAGTTCGTCGGCAGCCGGCCTGGCTCCGGTCATCGATTCGACGAAGGCATAACCAACCTCGCCCTGCCGCGGATCGGGCACGCCGACGACGACCGCTTCCTTGATGCCGGGGAACGATTTGATGAACTCCTCGATCTCCAGCGTGGCGACGTTGAAACCGCCGGGCTTGATCATTTCCTTGATCCGCCCTCGGAAAATCAGCCGGCCATCGGGCGTCAGCTCACCGAGATCGCCGGTATGCAGCCAGCCATCGCCATCAATGGCCTTGGCCGTCTCTTCGGGCATCTTGTAATAGCCGGCGGTCACCGTGTAGCCCTTGACGCGGATCTCTCCGACCTTGCCCGCCGGCAGTGTCTCGCCCGTGTCGATATCGTCGATGCGCAGGGTCACGCCGGGCATCGGCCGGCCGCTCGATTCCATGCGTTGCTCGAGAGGGTCCGTGCCGAAACTCCGGCAGACGGCGTTGGAGGTTTCGGAGAGGCCGTAAACGTTGGTCAGTTCGCGGCATCCCAGTTCCTCGACCAGCCAGGTAAAGGAAGCGCGGGTCAGCGGGGCGCCCGTGCCGGTACGCAGGCTCCGCATATCGAAACCCGGGAGTCCGGCGAAACCACGCAGGTCGTGCACCATCGGCTCAACGAAGAAGCTCATGCTGATCCGCTCCGCCTCCACCAGGCGGCAGAATGCCTCCGCCGAAAAGCCATCGGTAAGCACCTGACATCCACCGGCGAGAAAGGGGGACAAGGTGAAAGACGTGCCGGTCGCGCTGAACAGCGGCGAGGTCGCCAGATAGCGGTCGGCCGTTGTCAGGTTCATCCTGGCAATGGTGTTGAAGTTGTTCTGGAGCAGCGCCCCATGACGGACCATCGCGCCCTTGGGAAATGACGTGGTTCCCGAGGTGTAGAGAATCTGCGCGATGTCGTCCGGGCGGAGCTTCGAGCGCGCCTCGGCCAGCATTTCGCCTGCACGACTCCAGCGGCGTCCTTCCTCCTCGATATCTGCGAAGGCCAGGATCGCGTCCGGGAACCCCTCGCCCACGCCGATCACGAGGCGCAGTTCCGGCAGACTACCGGCAGCCCAGCCGCCTGGCTTCTGCCCCGCATATTCGGGCAGCACCGATTCCAGGATCGAGAGGTAGGCCACCGATTTCCAGCGCGCCGTCAGGATCAGCGCGCGGCAATCGGACTGCTTGAGGACGTATCCAAGATCGGCATCGCGAAAGCGCGTGTTGATCGGAACGAGGACGGCGCCTATGGAAGTGATCGCCCAGCGGGCGACGATCCATTCGACACAGTCTGGAAGCCAGACACCGACTTTGTCGCCGGGCCGAACGCCGCGCGCAAGCAGTCCGGCGGCAAAGGCATCGGCGCGCGCCGCGAGTTGGGCAAATGTCAGCCGCGTGGAACCATGTACCAGCGCTTCGCGCGCCCCGTGCGTCGATGCTCCCCAGGCCAGAGCCTCCGCGAAGGTCTTCTCAACCCATTTCATCCCCGATCACCGACCAAAGCAGAATGTACCGATATCACCGGGGCGAAAGAGCCGCACCCAATGCTGTGCTTGAATAAGTGTCCCAGTTTTGTTGTTAGAGATATGAACACAATCAATAAAAATTGTCATCTACTATGCGATGTAGTCTTATCGGACTCCGCTGCGGCCTGCCGCAAGATGAAGGCCCTAATCAGTCGGTAGAACCGGACGGTCACTTCCCCATGAACGATATTTCCACCGGCCAGCGGCATGCCAGGAGCGAGGGAACACCGGAGCGCAAGTCCGGGGAAGGGCGGCTTTTCCTCGCCATGTTCCTCATCCTGGCCGGTCTCTATGCCTGCGGCCAGATGCATCGTAGCGCCGGTGCCGTTCTCTCGCCCGTGCTCAACCAGGAACTTGGTTTCGATGCCCGGGAGCTTGCCTCGATCATGGCCGCTCTCTTCCTGGCCGCCGGGGCAACGATGATCCCCTATGGCATCTTCCTCGACCGGTATGGTCCACGCCGCTGCATGACGGCGCTGGTCAGCATCGGCGTCCTCGGCACCGCGCTCTTTGCAATCGCCGAGAGCTGGATTGCCCTGGTAGTGGCGCGGGCCTTCATCGGCATGGGATTCAGTGCGGTCTTCATGTCGAGCATGGTCCTGTTCACCCGCTGGACCGCGCCCGGCCGCCTGACCGCCTGGTCGGGCCGGATCACCGCGGTAGGTGGCTGTGGCGGACTGCTGGCCACCACGCCCCTCGCCGCCTCGATCGAATGGCTCGGCTGGCGTCCGACCATGGCCGGCCTCGCTGTCATAGCCGGGCTGCTCGTGGTAATCGCTCTGCGCTTCATCAAGGACCATCCACAGTCCCACGTGGCCACGGCAGATTCGACGGAAACATTGCTGCAGAGCCTGGGCGGCTTCCTGCGCGTGCTGCGCGAGCCGGCGGTGCGGCCGATCCTCATCGTTTCACTCGTTCTATATACTCCGATGCAGATGACGGTCGGACTCTGGGGTGGGCCGTTCCTGCTGGAGGTGCATGGTCTCGACGCAATCACGCGCGGCCATGTGCTCTTCGTCGTCTTCGCCTGCCACCTGGTCGCCGCGCTTGGTTTCGGCGCACTCGAGCGGTTGTTCAATTCGCGCAAATGGCTGGTGGTCACCTGCGCTTCATTGCAATCGGTGCAGTTCCTGCTGCTCGGATGGATCGGTGGCGAGAGCCTGCCGCTCGCCATTGCCCTGATGATCGGCATCGGGCTTCTGGCGCCGGTCTATCTGGTCTCCACGGTTCATTGCCAGTCGATGTTTCCCCGCGCGCTCACCGGCCGCGCGGTGGCCACGGTGACCGCTCTCTCGGTCTGCGGTGTCTTTCTCACCCAGACGACATCAAGTTTCGTCGTGCGCGCCTTCGCCGATCCAGGACTGATCGGTTCGGATGCTGCCTACCGCGCCGTATTCATGGCTATCAGCGCCGTCTTCGTACTGGTCGCGCTGATCTACACCCGCACCAGCGACAAGCCACCCGAAGCTCGCGTTCCCTAGAGTCATTCACCGTGAGATGGAAACGGTTCTGTTGGTCGGACGGGGGGGGATTGCGCCGATGGACAGCGTCAGCCGGCTCAGGGAGCAGCCCCGCCACGACCTGCGCCGACTTCCTCGGCCCGTCCCAACTCCGCCACGTCAGAACGCTTCCATCCCGCGGTGAAAGGCTCTAGACCATCTCCAGCCGTTCGACGGCCTGCCGGGCAAGGTTCAGGACTTCGCGCATTTCCCCTGCGATGCGGCGCACGATCTCGCCAGCCGGTTCTATGGTCGTGATCCGCCCCACACCCTGGCCACAGGAAACCAGCCCTTCCGCCAGATCGCCGCCGATCAGCCCGCGCGTGCTGTGCGCGCCCGACAGCATCGAGATGATCGTGTCGAGGTCGGCATCCGTTTCGCACTCGACCACTCTGCGCGCTGCCGGCGTTCCGAGCATCCGCCGCGCCATGCCAAAGCGCCTTGCGATGATCATCGTATCGGAAATGCAGGCCGCCAGCATGGCCTGCTTGGTTGCAGGATGCAGCGGCGATTCCTCGCTCAGCATGAATCGCGTACCTAACTGGACGGCGGAAGCCCCCAGACAGATCGCCGCGGCGGCGCCGCGTCCATCGACAATTCCGCCGGTGGCGATCACAGGAATGGAGACCGCATCGACGATCGCCGGAACGAGGACCATGCCGCCAATTTCGTCGGCGCCCGCCTTGCCGCCCGCCTCATGACCGGCCACGACAACTGCATTGGCCCCCAGCACCTGCGCCTTGTGGGCCTGTGCCGGCGTGGCAGTGACAATGGCGAGGCGACACCCTCTCGCCATCACTGTTTCCGCCCAGGGCGCCGGATTCCCGCCACCGAGCACCACCAGGGCAATGCGCCGGCGAAGAGCTTCATCCAGATAGCCTCTCATCTGCTCCGCATCGCGCCCTACCGGAATGTTGACGCCGACTGGCCGATCGGTGGCAGCCAGGGCCAGATCGATTTCCGCGCCGAAATCCGGTGCCCGCATGCGACCGGCCGAGACCAGCCCCAGCCCTCCGCCAGCCGAAACCGCGGCGGCGAGAGGCGCCGTGCCAACCGCAGTCATCCCGCCCTGAATGATCGGATGAACGATGCCGAGCAGCCGGCAGAGCCGCGCGACGCGATCCTCGGATTGCGTCACCGCTGCACCTTCTTCCAGCGCAACAGGTAGCGCTCCAGCGCAACGATCCCCGTATTGAACACGGTAGAGATGACGATGAGTATGAACAGCGCGGCGAAGGCCCCCGCCGTATCGAACTGGCCTGTAGCCCGCGTCAGAAGGAAGCCGACGCCACGGTTCGACGCCATCATCTCGCCGACGACCGCTCCGATCAGCGCATAGGGAACGGAAACGCGCAGGCCTACGAAAATAGCCGTGAGAGCGGATGGCAGGACCACGCGCCAGAGCACCTCGTGGGTCCGCGCCCCCATCAGGCGGACGATGTTGATCAACTCGCGGGAGGTGTCTCGTACCCCGGCATAGGTGTTGAAGAAGACCAGGAAGAAGACGATGGTCGCGGTCAGGATGATCTTCGCCTGGATGCCGATGCCGAACCAAAGGATAAAGAGCGGCGCCAGGGCCACTTTCGGCAGGCTGTAGATGGCAATGATAAAGGGGTCGAGCAACTCCGCGATCCGCTGGAACCAGCCGAATATGAAGCCGATGATCCCGCCGACCACCGTTCCGCAGATGAATCCCACGATCGCCTCGATCATGGTAATCGGTACATGCTGGACGATATCACCGTCCCTGGCGAGTTGGGCCAGCGCACGGAAGATCTCGCTCGGATAGCTGGAGAAGAACGGATTGAACCAGCCCCACCTGGCGCCTGCTTCCCAGATGCCGAGTAGAACCGCGAACAGCAATATGCGCTTCGCCCATAGGATCATGGCGGCTCGCGTCGGATCGACCCGGATCTCGCGAAGTTCTTCCTCGCGCGAACGGCTGCCCACGGCTGCTACTTCTGTCATGGCGTCCCCCTAGACGTTCTCGCCGCGCCGGATGTCTTCCTTCAGCGCCGACCAGAGCTGCTCATACAGCGCGATGAATTCCGGTCTGGTATGAATGAGGAACGGATCGCGCGGTCGCGGCAAGTCGATCGGCAGTTCGAGTTTGACCCGGCCGGGTCGTGCCGACATGACCACGATGCGGTCGGCCAGCGTGATCGCCTCTGCCAGATCGTGCGTGATGAAGAGTATCGTCTTGCGGTCCGTCTCCCAGATCTTCAGCAATTCCTCATGCATGAGCATTTTGACATGTGCATCGAGGGCGCTGAATGGCTCGTCCATCATCACCAGTTCCGGGGAGTAGATCAGCGTGCGCGCCAGCGCCACGCGCTTGCGCATGCCACCAGAAAGCTCCGCCGGATAGTGTCGGGCAAAGTCCGTCAGACCCGTCATGCGCAGAAACTGGTCGGCGAGACGGGCAATCTCCCGCTTCGGCAAGCGTCTGATCCGCAGCGCCAGAACGATATTCTCGTAAGTGGTCGCCCATTCCAGAAGGTTATCCCGCTGGGTGATGTAGCCGATCTTTGTATTGATGCCGGTCACCGGTTGGCCGCGATAGAGGACCTGCCCGTAGGATGGCGGGCTGAGGCCCGCGGCTAGATTGAGGAGCGTGGATTTCCCGCAGCCGCTCGGGCCCACCACCGCGACGAACTCGCCCTCGGATATGCCGAAGGTGGCATTTTCGAGAGCGAGCACCTCGCTGTCGGCCTTGTAGAAGCGCTTGCCTACCTCGCGAAATTCAAGCACGTCCGCTCCGCCTATTGCTGTTGGGTTGCGTCGTAGGTCATTCCGAGAATGCCCTTGCCGAGCGACTGCGCCGTGTTGTCGAGATTGGCGTGAGTCGAATGCACATGAATGTCCCTGATCATGCGCGGCAATGGATAGGTCTCGAGCAGCGCCGTCGTCCCGACGATGCGGATGGTCTCGTTGACCATCCATTCGGCGACTCCGATGCAGACCGTCTTGGCCATGAGGCTCAGTTCCTCCGCCGCCCTGACATCCTTGCTTCCCCAGAGTTCCGCCGCCTGGTAGAGAAGCGCCCGTGCCGCCGCGATGCGCATGCGCATCTCGCCGAGGCTCCGCTGCGTATGCGGGCTTCCCGCCGTGCCCCGCTTGGGCAGGTATTCGACGGCGAAATCGAGCAGGCCCTGGGCCGCGCCCAGATGGTTCGCGCCAAAGCCCAGGTGCCAGCGCGATCCGGCCTGGCATTTCGGATAGTAGCCGGGACCGACCAGCACGTCACTGTCGGGCACTTCGAGATTTTCAAGGATCAGCTTCGGGCTGACGCAGGATCGCATTCCCGTCGGCCGCCACCAGCTCTCGTCCACCTTCATGCCCTTGGCGCCTTTCGGCACCACAACCATCAGAAAGCCGCCGACCGGGTCCATGCCCTCGGTCGATACGCTGATGATGTTCCAGGTACCGATCGAGGCGTTCGTGCCGTAGTTCTTGATGCCGTTCAGGAGATAGCCGCCATTCTTGCGCTTGGCATCGGAGACCAGGTTGTACTGGCCGCGGGCAGTGCGGCCAGGTTCGCTTCCGGTCCAGGAGATGATGCCGCCCCTGGCGATCGTCGGCTCGAACCAGCGCGCCTGCTGCTCCTTCGTGCCGCCGTGGGCCAGCATCTGTACCGAATGGGAATGCACCTGAAAACAGTGCGCGGCGGCCATGTCAACGCGGCCGATCTCCTCGATCACCAGGAGAAAGGCGAGCGGATCTTTTCCGCCCATGACACCAGTCCCCCTGCCCCCAAGATCTTGCGGCACACAGAGCTTCAGAAGCCCGCTCTGATGCATTGCATCGAGCATCTCCGTCGGCATCGAGTAGCCCTGGTCGTGCTTCTCGGAGTTGGGCAGCACTACCTTGCGCGCAATCTCGCGCGCCATGGCAACCGACTCACTGTAGATCTTGTTGGCCAGGATATCCATGTTTCCTCTCCAGATGAACGCTTACTCCGCCGGTGCCCGGTTCGCGCGCGGCGTCGACACTTACTGACCTGCCATCGGTCAGGGCTGGGCGCGTCAGGCCTCCGCACCCTCTTTCGCGCGCTCTGCCACTAGGTTCAGAGCCTTTTCCTTCAGCTTGAACTTCTGGATTTTTTCGGTCCCGCCTGTGAGCGGGAATGAATCGACGGCAAAGGCATGCGCGGGCACCTTGAACCCGGCCAGACGCTTGCGCAGAAAACCGATGAACTCCGACTCGTCAAAGCGGCTACCATCTTTCGGGATCACGAATGCGACGCCGACCTCGCCCCACAGTCGATGTGGAACGCTGACCACCGCGACCGATTTTACCGAGGGATGCCGAATGGCGACCGATTCGACTTCAGGCGTCGAGACGTTGAAGCCCTTGTGCTTGTAACCGTCCTTGAGACGATGCAGAAAGACCAGCGCTCCATCTTCAGTGAAGTAGCCCGCATCTCCGCTGCGCAGCCAGCCATCTTCGGTTATGGCGGCACGGGACTCCTCCGGCTTGTTGTAATAACCGGGCATGACGCTGTAGCCGCCGATCCAGATCTCTCCCTGCACGCCTGCAGGCAGGTCGCGTCCGGTATCGGGATCGACCACCCGGATCGGGCAGTCGGGGAGCGGGAATCCCTGGTTCGTCAGACGCCGCTCCAACGGGTCGCGCCAGTCGACGCGCGTGACGAGGCCGGTGGATTCCGTGAGGCCATACCCGGTGACGATGCCACGCACGCCAAGCTCGTTCGCCGCCGAGCGCAGCACGTCGGGATTGCTCGAGAGCACCACGCCCGTCCGCAGGGCGGCCAGATCCGTGCCGGGGAAATCCGGATGGTCGATCATCTGCTGGATCATGGCCGGGAGCAGATGCATCGCGCTCAGCCGTTCGCGGGCCAGCGTGGCGAGTGCGCGTCCGGCATCGAACCTCTCCTCCATGACGACCCGCGCGCCATGCGACCAGAAGCTCAGCACGCCGTTCAGCGAACCGAGAACACCGAAAAGCGGCACGCAAAGATAAAGCCCGTCCTCCGCACCGAGACCCATGCGCAATCCGCCGTCATAGGCCTTGCGCCAGATGCAGTGAGTCAGCATCGCGCCCTTCGGCAGCGCCGTGGTGCCAGAACTGTAAGCGATCAGTGCCGGCTGTTCGGGGTCTTCCGCGCGCGGTGCCGGTGGCAGCGCCGCCGCATCGTCGCGCGACCAATCGAGGACTCCGGCAAGCCCTGCCGGCGGCGCATCGTAGCAGGCCAGGGCGAGAAGCCGCGGGAACTTCGCGGACCGTACTTTGCCAGGCGCGCGCTCCCGGATCTCAGGGCATTCCCCGACGAACTCGCCGATGAAGTCCCGAAATGCGCCACCGCCGGGCAGTACGACGAGCCGCGCATCCGACTGCGCGACCTGATAAACGAACTCCTCCCGGCGCAGGCGTGTGTTGAGAAACACCGCCATAACACCCATCTGCGAGGCGCCAAACCAGGTCCACAGGAATTCAGGCCGGTTCGGCATCCAGATCGCGACCGTATCACCCTGCCGCAGCCCAAGCGCATGGAGCCGCGCCGAGACCCGGTCGATCTCCCGGCGTGCTTCGCGAAACGTCCACTGACGCTCACCGAAACGCAGCGCCTCGCGCTCGCCCCACTTTGCGACAAGGCGATCGAGCGCCTGCGCATAAGTCAACCCGACATAGGGGTTGGCGTCAGGCATGGTCGACGGCTCCGGCAAGCCGCGCCTCGGCGATCTCCCGCAACTTGAACTTCTGCACTTTCCCGGTTCCCGCAGTCAGAGGAAACTCCTCCACGACGAACACATGTTTCGGAATCTTGTAGGAGGCCAGGCGCGGCTTGAGAAATTCGATAACGGAGGATGGGTCGAGGCGGATCGCGGTCCCCGGGCGCGGAATGACGAATGCCGTCCCGACCTCTCCGTGCGAACGGTCCGGCAGGCCGAAGACGGCCACGGCCTGCACCTCGGGATGCTGGCTTAGAACCGCCTCGACTTCCGGCGTCGAGACATTGAATCCGTTGTACTTGTAGCCATCCTTGAGGCGACGCTGGAACTGGAACGTGCCATCGGCGCGGCGCACGCCACCATCGCCGGTCTTGAACCAGCCATCGGGCGTGAAGCTGCGCGCCGTCTCCTCCGGCTTGTTGTAGTAGCCTTTCATGACGCAGTAGCCGCGCACCTGCAATTCGCCATATGTGTCGTCGGGCAGCGGCGCGTTGGTCTCCGGGTCGGCGACGCGGACCTCGATGTCGGGCAGCTCCGTGCCATGCGAGGTGGCACGGACCTCCAGCGGATCACTGGCAAATGTTCGAGTCACGGCCGAACTGGTCTCGGTCATGCCGAAGCTGGTGATGAGGCCGTGCATGCCCAGTTCACTGGCGGCGCGGCGCAGTACGGCGGGATCCGTGGCGACCACAATGCCGGTGCGCAGGCGCGAGAGATCGAACTTGCGGAAATCCGGTTCCGCCAGCATCTGGTCGAGCATCAGCGGGAGCAGATAGGCCGCCGTGCAGCGTTCCTCCTGCAAGAGCTGCAGTGCTTCGCGCGGCTCGAAGCGCTCCGTCAGCACGACCGCCGAGCCGCGGGACCAGAAGGTGAGCACGCCATTGACGGTTGAGAGAATGCCGAAGAGCGGCACGCAGAGGAACAGCCGGTCATCTTCGGTCTGGCCAAACCTCGGTCCATGGTCCCACGCCTTGCGGAAGAGGCAGTGCGTCAGCATCGCGCCTTTTGGCAGCGCCGTCGTACCCGAACTGTAAGCGATCAGGACCGGTGCCTCCGGGTCGCGCGCCTCCTCGGGCAGCGGGAGTGAGGGGTCCGTTGCTCCCGACCAGTCGAGGATGTGCGCGGCGGCGCCGGGGCCGGGCGGATCGAGCGCCACGACATGACGCAGTTTCGGAAGGTCGGCGCGTATGGCCATGACCTCGCCGAGAAAATCCCTGAAAGCCCCAGGGCCTGGCAGAATTACGGCTCGGGAATCCGATTGACCGAGCTGATACGTCGCCTCCTCGCGCTTGAGACGGGTATTGAGCATGACCGCCACCAGACCTATCTGGCCGGCGGCGAGCCAGTACCACAGGAACTCAGGCCGGTTCGGCAGCCAGAGCGCCACCTTGTCGCCCTGTGAGAGCCCGAGCGTCCCGAGCCGGCGCGCCGCCGCATCCACTTCGTCCTTAACATCGCTGAATTTCCAGCGTCGACCCTTGAACACAAGGGCCTCGCGCCTGCCGAAGGTCGCAGCGAGATGACGCAGCGAGGCGCCAAAGGTCAGGTCGCGGAACGGGTTCATGCCAGCGCCTTCACCTTGGGCAGCGACGGCTCGACCTGTTCGCGAAGCGCGAAAAGCTGCACCTTTCCTGTTCCGGCGGTGCGCGGCAAAGTCGGCACGCTCACCACGTGCCGGGGCATCTTGTAGGAAGCGAGGATCGGTCGAAGGAAATCCAGCATCGCCGCCTCCTCGATCCCGGCACCCTCGCGCGGGACGATACACGCGACCCCGACCTCGCCGGCGGCCGGATCGCGGCGTCCATAGACCGCCACATCGGCCACGTCCGGGTGCCGCCGGATCGCGCTCTCGATTTCGGCCGGCGCCACGTTGAAACCATTCGTCTTGTAACCGTCTCCCAGACGGTAACAGAAGGTGAGGCGCCCATCGGCGCGCAGGAACGCCCCATCCCCGGTGTGGAACCAGCCATCCTTGTCGATGGCGCGGGCAGTCTCGGCAGGCTTCTTGTAGTAGCCCTTCATCAGGCAGTAACCGCGCAGGAGCACCTCGCCGACAGTGCCCGGCGCGCAATCGGCACCGGTTTCCGGATCGACCACGCGGATCTCCACATCCGGCAGCGCATATCCTTGCGTCTCGAAGCGTGCCTCGCGCGGGTCGTCCCAACGGTTGCGGGTGGCGACCGTGGTGAATTCCGTCAGGCCATAGCCGGTCATGACGCCGGCAATCCGAAGCCGGTCGGCCACCAGCGCCAGAATCTCCTGATCGTTGGAGAGGACGAAACCGACGCGGAGACTGGCCAGCCGTGCAATCTCCACGTCGGGAAGCCGAGCAAGCGCCAGGATCATCGGCGGCAGCAGATGCGCCATGGTGCAGCGCTCCTCCTGCACGAGCGCGGTGAAACTGTCCGTGTCGAAACGCTCTGCCAGAACGACCCCTGCCCCGCGCGCCCAGAACGGCAGGATGCCATTCATCATAGCCATGGAGCCGAACAGGGGGATCGCCATTATCAGCCGGTCGCGCTCTGTCATATCCACCCGGATACCGATGTCCCAGGCCTTGCGAAAGACACAATGAGTGATCAGGGCGCCCTTCGGCAGCGCAGTCGTGCCGGAACTGTAGGATATGAGCGCCGGCGCTTCCGGATCGCTCGCTTCGAGCGCCGGCCGAAGGGTTTCATCGCCTGCTGCCGGCCAGACGATCACGTCCGAGGCGGAAGTCGGATCGAGCGCGATGACATGGCGGAGCATCGGCAGGGCGTCCCTGATGGACATGACATCGCCGAGGAAATCCCGGAACGCGCCATCGCCCGGCACGATCACGGCGACACTGTCCGACTGACCAATCTGGTAAGCCGCTTCATCGGCCTTCAATCGGGTGTTGAGAACCACCGCAACAAGCCCCGAGCGGGACGCACCGAGCCAGTACCAGAGGAACTCCGGCCGGTTCGGAAGCCAGATCGAGACCTTGTCCCCGGCACGCAGGCCAAGCGACCAGAGCCGCGCCGCAGCCCGGTCGATCTCCTGCAGAACCTCTGAAAACGTCCAGCGGCGACCGCTATAGACAAGCGCAACATTGTCGCCGAAGCGCCCTGCGATTTCCCGCAGGGCGCTTGCATACGTCGCTCCAACGAATGGATTCAGGCTCGTGTCGGTCATGATACGGGAAATCGTCTTCGTCCCTAGCTGTTGCCCTTCACCGCCTCGCGGACGAGTTCGTTGACCACTGCGGCCTCGAAATCGAAATCCCCCTGGGCATACTTCTCGCCACCGAACTTGAGCAGTTCGTAGTATGTCTTGAGGCCCTGGATGGAGACTTCAGGCGACTTGGGCGTCGCCGGCACCATCGCCCGCACGCCGGTCTCGTAGAGCGCCGACTGCATGCTGGCCATGTGCTTGCGCGCCGCCTGTCCGGCTTTATCCGTATCGGAGTGGATCAGCCGGTTGGCGCGGTCAATGGCGCGGATGAATGCCGAAAGCTCGCTCTTTTTGCTCTTGGCCACGGCTTCCGTCACTGCCATCGCCGTGAATACCATGCCACGCGTGGCCGGCAGCTCACCCTTGATCGGATCGATCAGCGTCATGCCGAAACCCTCCGTCTCGGCACGCTGCGGCACGGGCGGCGAGAAGGCGGTCACATCTACCATGCCCCTGGTCATCGCGGCCAGGGTGGCGCCGGCATCACCGACCGGCGTTACTTCCGCCACCTGATCCAGATTGGCATTGCCATACTTCGACATCAGGAAGCGGAACATCGTGTGCTGGGCGCCGTTGAAGTAGATCACGCCGATCTTGGCACCCTTCAGCGCCATCACCTTCTCTTCAAGGGAGGACTTGGCGGTGATGCCCTTCTTCTCGAAATACTCCTTTCGCCCGAAGATGACCGAGGTGTACTCGGTCGACATGGGCGTCAGGAGCTGCACGGGCTGCTTCTTGTCCCGTGCGGCGAAGATGGCATTGGCACCCACACCTGCGATGTCGGCGTTGTTGGAGAGGATTGCCGTGACCACCGCCGCGCCATCCTTGACGTTGCTGATGGCGACATCGACCTTCTCGTCCTTGAAGAAACCGGCCCCGTCGGCCACGTAGAGCGGCAGCCAGGCAAAGCTTGTCGAGGACAGGACCACCGAGAGTTTCGGATCGGCGGCGCTCGCCGGCCCGCCCGCCGTCAGCGCGAGGCCCGCGATACCGAGGGCAAGAAAGACGCGGCGGCCAAAATGCTTGCTCATGTTGAATGCTCCCCGGTTACTTCTTTGCTTCGGCGATGGCCTGCTTCACCAGATCGTTGGCGATCGCCTTCTCATAATCGACCTTGTACTTGTAGCCGCCGACCTCGAGCAGGCTCATGAATCTCTTGAGACCATCTACGGAAACTGTGGGTTCCGTCGGCAATGCCGGGCCGATCGCCTTCACCCCAAGGCCATATAGATCCGACTGCATGTTGCGCATGAAAGGCTGCGCCGCCTCGCCGGCCTTCATCAGGTCGGTTTTCGCGAGCTGGTTCGCCCGGTGCATGGCACGGATGAACGCGCGTACGCCCTCGGGGTCCCTCTTCAGCTTTTCTTCCGTCGCCGCGAGGATGATATAGACCGAGCCCTTGATCTCCGGAACATCGCCGCCGATGAAGTCGATGAGAATCTCGGCAAAGCCGTCCGCCACCGCTTTCTCGGCTACCGGCGGAGAGAAAGCGCTGACATGGACGATGCCGCGCTGCATCCCGGCCAGCGTCTCGCCGGCATTTCCGATCGGCACGACCTCCGCGACCTTGTCGACATCAGTGCCATTCGCATACTTGGCAAACAGGTACTTGTACATCAGGTGCGGTCCGGCGCCGATCGCGGTCGACGCCAGCTTCAGCCCCCGCATGGCCTCGACGCGATCCTTGAGCGGCGATTGGCGGCTGACGCCCTTCTGCTTCAGCACGTCCTTGTGCGCAAAGATCGTCGAGGTGTACTCGTTCATGATCGGCATGACGATGCGTAGCGGCTGTCCCTTGTCGAGCGCCGAAAATGCCGCTTGGGTGCCGAGGCCGGCGATGTCCGCGTTGCCGGAAAGAATGGCGGCTACAGGCGTGGCGTTCGCGGGGACATTGACGATGTCCACGTCCAGCCCCTCGTCCTTGAAGAACCCCGAACCATGGGCAACGTAAATGGGAAAGAAGGCGAAGCTGGTCGAGCCGATGACGATCGAGAATTTGCGCCCCTGCGCTTCCGCCGCCGGCGCAACGGTCGCGACGGCGAGCGAGATTCCCAACACGGCTAGGCAATGCTTGATGAAGGTCCCTCTCATGACCGGCTCCTCCCGGGTTGTGTCCCCGACACTTTGTTTGTGTACTTATGCCTTGATCAGGGACAATTATTTAATTTTGTATCAGTATCAAGAGACACAAGCCACGAGTCAATGCGCGTTCCGCCTGGCCCGCAGATTTCCTGGCAGTTCAGGATCCGGTCCTCAGACCGGATCCCAGCTGAATACGTCTGCAGACCGGTCCAGGGGCACAAAAGTCGACCGCAGCGCCGGCATCGCGTGCTCGGCAACCGCTTCTGGCGTCCAGCCGCCGTCCCGATGCACCGACCTAAGGGGGCGCGACTGGCTCATGAGAAAGATCTCGTTATGCCGGACGGCGAATATCTGCCCGGTCACGTCTTTCGCCTGGTCGGACGCGAGATAGACCGCGACCGGCGCGATCTTGGCCGGCGTCATCTGCATGATGCGCGCAAGCCGCTTCTTCTGATCCTCCGTCTCGCTCGGCACCGTGCCGGTAAGACGGCTCCAGGCGGTCGGCGATATGCAGTTCGAGCGCACGCCGAAGCGCTTCATGTCTAGCGCAATCGATTTCGACAGGCCCACGATGCCCATCTTGGCCGCCGCGTAATTGGCCTGCCCTACATTGCCCACCAGGCCGGAATTCGACGTCATGTGTACGAAACTGCCCGACCCTTGCGCGCGGAAATGCTCCGCTGCCGCCCGCGCCACGCAGAAGCTCCCCTTGAGATGCACGGCGATCACCGCATCGAACTCGGCTTCGGTCATCTTGTGAAAAATGGCGTCGCGTAGAATGCCGGCATTGTTGACCACGCAATCGACGCGGCCGAAACTGTCCAGGGCCGCCCGCACGATGCGCCGGGCCGATTCCCATCCCGCGACTGAATCGCCGTTGGCGACCGCCTGTCCGCCGCCAGCAACAATCTCGTTGACGACAGCCTGGGCGGGAGAGGCGTCCTGCCCCTCCCCCGACTCGTCGCTGCCCAGGTCATTCACCACCACGGCCGCCCCGGCACGGGCCATCGCAAGGGCGATCTCGCGGCCGATACCCCGGCCGCCGCCGGTCACAACGCAAACCCTGCCCGCAAGCATTCAACTACTCCCTGAACTTCACTCTCCGTACCGGCCGATGATCGCCACGCTGCAGACATTCTGATGCGGCGCGCCGCCCAGATTGTGGGTAAGGCCAAAGCGCGGATCCTTCGTCTGGCGGGGGCCCGCCCGGCCGAGTAACTGCAGGTACATCTCGTAGATCATGCGCAGACCGGACGCGCCGATCGGGTGACCGAAGCATTTCAGCCCGCCATCGATCTGGCAGGGCAGCCCGCCATCGGCATTGTAAAAGCCATCGAGCACGTCCTTGATCGCCCCGCCTTCCGGCGACAGGAAAAGATCCTCCATCGTCACCAGTTCGGTAACGGAGAAACAGTCATGGACTTCCGCCAGGCTGATCTCCTTGCGCGGATCCTTTATCCCTGCCTCGGCATAGGCGCGCTTTGCCGCAATGCGCGCGGTCATGAAATGGCTGCCGTCCCAGCTCGAATGCCCGGACTCGGTGCCGTTCGAGACCGCGAGCTGCAGGGCCTTCACCGTGACCAGGTCGGTCTTGCCGAGCGAGCGGGCGATCTCGGGCGTGGTGACGATGGCGCATGCCGAACCGTCGGATACGCCGCAGCAATCGTAGAGACCGAGCGGCGAGGCAACCATCGGCGCCTGCATCACCTGGTCGAGCGTGACCTTGTTGCGCAGGTGAGCCTTCGGATTGCGCGAGCCGTTGTCATGACTTTTCACCGAAACCTGCGCGATCGCCCGCTTCAGGTCACCGGGATCGACACCATGCTTGGCGGAATAGGCGGCGGCAAGCTGGGCGAAGGAGCCCGGCGCCGAATAATTCGCCCACCACATGGAGTTGAGCACCCCGCGCGATCTCTGCGGCAGGCCGCCATAGCCGGTGTCCTTGAGCTTCTCCACGCCAAGCGCCAGCGCGATATCGCAGGCGCCCGATGCAACGGCATAGACCGCGCCGCGCAGCGCCTCGGAACCTGAGGCGCAGAAATTCTCGACGCGCGTCACCGGAATGAAGGGCAGACGCAGGGCGACCGACAGAGGCACGCCGGACTTCCCGACATGGAAATCCTCGATGGCGGTGGCGAGCCATGCCGCCTGGATCTGTTCGGTGCCGATGCCGGCATCCGCCAGGCATTCCTCGTACGCCTCGACCATGAGATCTTCGGCATCGTCGTTCCAACGCTCGCCGAATTTCGAGCAGCCCATGCCGAGGATAGCGACCCTGTCCCTGATGCCACTTGCCATGGTTCAACCTCCTTGCGCCGGAGCCGGCGCCGCTTTCCAGAAGTAGCGGCGGAAGCCGCGATTGTCGTCAAAGTCCTTCACGCGAAACATCATGCGCATCGGCTGGCCAACTTTCACCGCGCCCACATCGACGTCGGTGAAGTTTGCCAGGAAACGCCCGCCACCATCGAACTGCACCATGCCGTAATGGAGTGGCGGATCGGCGGTATAGGTGAGGTAATCCGCCGAGAAGGTCATGATCGAGCAGGGCGTGTCGGCGAAGCGGCAATCGACCTGCGTGCGGCGGGCGCGGCAGTTTGGGTTGACGCAGACCAGGGACTTCGGGAACTGGCGCGTCCCGCAGGCGGTGCAGAGACCACCGATCAGACCGAGCAGCATTTCGCGATTGCGATAGAGCGTGCTGAGCGCGGTCTGATTGTCCAGTTCCGCCCGCTTGCCTTTCTCCTTTTCCACCAGCCCGTTGAAGGCGAGGAACTTGCTGTAGTTCGTTTCTTCCTTCCGACGGGCGAGCGCCCCCGACACGCCGGCGCGCGGGGCAAGGCCCGCGATCGCCTCGGTCACCTCGAAGGCCAGCGCGTCGCATCCCTGGCCGAAACCAAGAACGAGAATCCGCTCGCCTGGCTTCGCACGTTCGAGTACGTGCGCGAACATGAGAATAGCATGGGCCGTCCCGGTCTCGCCGCAACTGGCATGCAGCGGATCGACCACCGCATCCTCCGCAAAGCCGATCTTCTTGGCAAGGCTCGCCGCCACTTTGGGCAGGACGCAGGGCAGGATGAAATAACGGAAGTCAGCGGCGGCGAGGCCGGTACGCGCCAGGACACCCTTGACCGCCTGGGGCACGATGCGCGCATATCCCTCATCGCGGATCCAGCGCTCTTCCCACGTGTAATCAAACTCGCGGTCGCTTGCCCTGTAGTGATCGACGAAATCGACCGTGACACTGTGGCTGCCGAGCAGCCTGGCGATGACATTCTCGCGGCCGACCGCAAGCGCCACCGCGCCATCGCCATACTGCAGTTCCTGGATTCCCCCGGCCCGCGTCTGGCGGCTGTCGGAGGCAACGAAGAGCACATCCCCGTTACCATGCGCGGCCAGCCCGAGCGCGGCGATCAGGCCTGTCGTGCCGGCCCGCTGCGAGGAGGTGACATCCATCGTGGAAATGTCCTCCGGCATGGCGAGCGCCGCCGCCACGATGCCGGCATTCTGCCGGTCGGCGAAGGGCACCGTCGTAGATGCCAGATGAATTGCGGAGATACCGGCCCTGTCACGATCGCCGAGGCAATCCCGTGCCGCCTCCACCGCCATCGTCAGCGTGTCCTCGTCCCAGTTGCACATCGCCCGCTCGCCCTTGCCTTGGCTGCGCAGTTCCGGCGCCGACCAGGAATTGGCTTCGACGATGCTCTTCCGCGCCAGCCTCAGGCGAGGAATGTAGGCTCCATAGGCTGTGATACCGATCATTCCCTGATGCTCTCCTTCCCGGAAAACGTTTCCAGCAGCATGGCACTGACTGCTTCCGCCGCCTCGTAGGCGACCCAGTGTCCCGCCCCTGGAATGATACCAGTGCGCAGGCCTGGAAAGCTTTCTTCCAGACGCCGCGCCACGGTCGCGACATCGGGCGTCGGATAACAGTCCTTCTCGCCCCAAACGATGCCCAGCCGCGGCGCCAGTACCGGGATCGCGCTGGTCAGGGCATCGGAAAGCGAAAGCGGCAGCCCGATGAGCTGCCGCTTCTGCCGTACCAGATCCGATTGCAGGTCCATGGCGAGATCGTCGATCGCCGCCTCGCTGGCGATCATGGAATGCAGCAGGTTATGCCGGATCGTGACGCGCCGCTCCTCCTCGCTCATGTCCGGCCGTCTCCGCATGAGATGAGTGGTCACGTTCCGCCACATCTCGCCAAGGCCCGATGGACCGAGGAGCATCACGCGTTCGACCCGCGCGCGGAGCGCGAGCGCCACCTGCCCACCAATCACGGCACCGAGCGAGAAGCAGACCAGTCGCAATGGTTCTTCTGCCGGCAGCAAACCGGCCAGACCGGAGACCAGCGGCTGCGCCACCTCCGCCGCGGTCGGCTTCGATGGCAGTACGGCATCCGACTCGCCCAGCCCTGGCAGGTCGGCGGCCAGCAGGCGGAAGCGCGCCGAAAGCGGCTCGATATTGCGTACCCAGTGCAGCCACGAGCCAAAGCCGCCATGCAGCAAGACGATGGTCGGCCCGCTGCCCCATTCGTGCCAAACCACCCGCCCCCCTGGATGGCCGGTTTCGTGCCGGCGTGCCTCATTGACGAGGCGGCGGACGATGTCATGGCGCAGGGCATCGCGAAGGTAGTGCGGTAGAACCGGTTGCAGGGAGGCCGCGCCGCTCATTGCCGCTTCTCCACCCTGGCCGCGCGGTAGACCGTCGTGCGCCGGTGCACGAAGACCGGCTCGCCGCCCTCGGTGGCGCCGCGGATTTCCTGGTGCAGGAACTCCATGCGGCCGGACCGCCCGGACTTTTCCTCCACCGCGACGAAATGGACGCGGCAAACCAGCCGCTCGCCGCAACGGATCGGCCGCACGTATTCGAAGGACTGCCCGCCGGCGAGGATCCGGCGACGGTCGAGGTAACGTGTCCAGACCGGTTCCTCTGGCGACCTGAAGGTCACGGGAAAAGTCGGTGGCGCGATGATGTCGGGAAAGCCCGCCGCCTGGGCCGCCGTCCGGTCGCGATAGCGGGGGTCAGGGTCGCCGATCGCCTCGGCGAACCTGCGGATTGCCCCTTTCTCCACTTCGACCACGAACGGCTCGCTGGCACTGCCGACCAGCGAGCGGTCGATCTCCGTGGTGGCCTGGCTGTCCCGACCGCTAAGTGTCACTGCGCTTCCACTGGTTGTTCCGGCGGCCAAGAATCTCGGCCGCGATCATGTTCTTGTGAATCTGCACGGTGCCGCCATAGATCGAGCCACCGCGCACCTCGGCATAACGGTGCACGAGCGGATACTCCCGGGTATAGCCGTTCGCCCCGTGTATCTGCAGGGCGTCGTCGCAAATCTCCTTGGCGGCGACCGCGGTATAGGCCTTCGCCAGCGACGTCTCGAATGGGACCGGCAGCCCGGTGGCGCCGGCATTGGCCGCCGCACGATAGGTCAGGAGCTGCGCCGCCTCGAGTTTCACGCGCATGTCGGCAAGCATCCACTGGATGCCCTGGAACTCACAAATCTCCCGATTGAACTGGCGCCGGGTCTTGGCATATTCCACTGCATGCTCGTAGGCGGCCTGTGCAGAGCCCAGCATGCGGGAGATCGAACCGAGGCGTTCCGCGTTATAGACGCTGATCAGCTTTCCGAAAGCGCTGCCGTCGAGCAGCACGTTCTCGCGTGGCACCCGGCAATTGTCGAAATAGAGCTCGAAAAGAAGTTCATCGGCCATGTTCATCGTGCCCTTCGAGCGGCTGAAGCCCGGCGCATCGAAGGGAACGATCACCGCGCCGATATCGGATGCCTTGCCCGTGTTGCCGAAGCGGCAATAGACGACACAATAGTGGTTGTGATCGACGAAGCTCACGAACTGCTTCTTGCCGTCGATGACGACGTTATCGCCCTCGATCCGGGCCCTCGTCTTCATCGCCGTGGCGGCGGACCCCGCTTCCGGTTCGGTAATCCCGATGCTGATGCCAATCTCGCCCGAGCACACGCCCGCCACGTACTTGCGCTTCTGGGCTTCGGTTCCCAGCGCGGCAATGGCGCCCACCGCGCCGG
Source organism: Alphaproteobacteria bacterium (assembly GCA_026126215.1). Taxonomy (GTDB): domain Bacteria; phylum Pseudomonadota; class Alphaproteobacteria; order Ferrovibrionales; family Ferrovibrionaceae; genus JAHCJQ01. The sequence goes on along the minus strand of JAHCJQ010000011.1, from coordinate 33,207 downwards.
TCGAGCTTCTGTGCGCCAGTCCGCCGAGCGTCGTGTTGCAGGCCTGGAGCGTCTGAATCATCAGCAGCGTGTCGAGCAGCGGCAGGCCCTGGCCGCCATAGGCTTCGGGCATGTTCAGGCCCAGCATGCCCTGTTCGGCCATGGCCGCGCGGAGCCGCAATACCAGATCGTCCGGGTTGCTCTCGATGATCTTGCGATACTTTCGCTGGTATGCCTGTTCCGCCGCCTCGATCAGTTCCTTCTGGCGGTCTGTCAAACGGAAATCCATTCGTTCCTTCTCCGCATGTCTCTTCGTCTTGCTGGCACGATCGGCTGAACGGTATTGTCACTTGTGGAATTGATGCAATCAAGCGTAAATTGTATCAGTATATGATGAGCAATATTGAAACAGACCCTTCCCGCAATCCTGGCCCTCTCGCCGGCGTGCGCGTCCTCGAACTGGCGGGCATCGGCCCGGTTCCCTTCTGCGGCATGCTGCTGGCCGACATGGGAGCGGAGATATTGCGTGTCGACCGTGCCGACCCGGTGCTGCGTTCCGACCGCAATCCACGGCACGATCTGATGAGCCGCGGACGCCGCTCCGCCGCCGTCGATCTCAAGCAGCCCGAAGGCATGGCGCTGGTGCGACGGCTCTGCGCCAGGGCCGATGTCCTGCTCGAAGGATTCCGCCCCGGGGTGATCGAACGGCTGGGTCTGGCGCCGGAAATCCTGCTCCACGAAAACCCCCGTCTTGTGATCGGCCGCATGACCGGCTGGGGCCAGGACGGTCCCCTGGCGCCGCGCGCCGGACATGACATCAACTATATCGCACTGAGCGGCGCGCTGCATGCCATGGGCAAGGCGGGCGAGAAGCCGCCCGTGCCGCTCAATCTGATCGGCGATTTCGGCGGCGGCGGCATGTACCTGGCCTTCGGCGTCCTCTGCGCCCTGCATCATGCCGCAAGGACCGGACAGGGGCAGGTAGTGGATGCCGCCATGCTCGATGGCGCGCTGTCCCTGATGACCATGTTCTTTGGCATGCGCCAGTCCGGCATGTGGAGCGACGAGCGCGGTACCAACTTTCTGGATGGATCGGCACCCTTCTACGACACCTACGAGACCCGCGATGGCGGCTTCGTCGCGGTCGGCGCCATCGAACCCGAATTCTGGGCCAACCTGCTTCGCCGCATGGAACTGCATGACATCGACCCGAGGTGCCAGCGCGATCGCTCTACCTGGCCCGACACAAGGCAGCGCCTCGCAGCCGCCTTCCGCACCCGCACACGTGAGGAATGGTGCAGCCTGCTCGAAGGCTTCGATGCCTGTTTCTCGCCGGTGCTGGCCATGGCCGAAGCCGGCTCGCATGCGCATCTCAAGGCGCGCGACTCAATGACCGAAGCATTTGGCATGCTGCAGCCGCGGCCCGCACCGCGGCTCTCGCGGACGCCGCCCGATCTGGGACTTCCGCCACCGCGTCCGGGCGAACATACCCGCCCGGCGCTCGGCGACTGGGGCATCACGGAAACGGAACTCGATGAACTTGAGAAATCCGGTACGATCGGCTGGCGAGGCCCAGCCTGGCCAAAAGACTAGCTCATAATAGCCAAGGTCTGCCCGTCCTTGATCACGTCCTTCTCTGCTACAAGGAGTTCTTTCACGGTGCCATCGACGGGAGCTTCCACGGGGATCTCCATCTTCATCGATTCCAGGATGATCAGCGTATCCCCTGCCGAGACCTTGCTGCCCGCCGCCACTTCGACTTTCCAGACCGTGCCGGAAACTTCTGACTTGATTTCCACCTTGGAGGTCCTCTAACAAGATTGAACGAAATGAGATTAACACAATCTCTAAAAATTGATACCGTTTGGCAAGCTCATTGATGAACAGGCAGCCGGGGGGACATGGACAAGGCCATCTTGGACGAACTGGAGCAGAAGCGCGCAGCCGGACGCGCCCTTGGCAGCCGCGCTGCCCTTGAAAAGCTGAAGGCGGCTCGCAAGCTCAACGCCCGCGAGCGTATCGAGCATCTCCTCGACCCGGGCTCGTTCGTCGAGATGGGCGTGCTCGGCCGCAGCCAGCATCCGGATCTGCGCGAGCGCACGCCCGCCGACGGCCTGGTGGCCGGATGGGGAACCATCGGCGGGCGGCAGGTCTATGTCACCTCCGAAGACGTAACCGTGCTTGCCGGAACGCGGGGGCGGATCGCCGAAGCGAAAGTGGCGCGAATCCGGGAGCTCTCCTATACCCACAAGCGACCCTTCATCGCCCTGATGGAGGCTGGCGCCGGCCGTTTCCAGGAGAACAACGGCGCTGGCGCGGCGGCGATCGGCAACCGGTTCCGTGAACATCACCGCCTTTCCGGCCGCGTCCCCCAGGTGGCGGGGATAATGGGCGCCTGCTTCGGTGGCCCCTCTTTCACCGCGGCCCAGTCCGACTTCATCGCCATTGTGCGCGGCACGGGCTTTTTCGGAATGTCCGGTCCCCCGGTGGTCAAAGTCGGCATTGGCGAGGTGGTGACGGCGGAAGAGCTGGGCGGCGCGGAAAAAGTGGCTCGCGAGACCGGCCAGGTGGACTATGTCGCCGACGATGATGCACAGTGCCTGAAGGCCATCAGGTCCTGGCTCTCGTTTTTCCCGTCCAGCAGCGACGAATTGCCCCCGGTCGCGCCGCCGCGTCCCGCGCCGATCGAAAGCGAGGCCGGCAAGGCGCGCATCACGCAGCTCGTCTCCGACAATCCGCGCCGCGCCTACAGCATGCAGACGCTGATGCAGCTCCTCGTCGATGGCGAGGAGCTGTTTCTCTATCGCCCCAGCTACGGACCGAACCTGATCGCCGCGTGGGCGCGGATCAAGGGGCAGCCGGTCGGCATCCTCGGCAACAATCCCATGCACCTTGCCGGCGCGCTCGACTTCAAGGGCGCGAGCAAGGCACGGAAGTTCGCCGAAATCTGCGATGCGTTCCATATTCCCCTGATCTTCCTCACCGACTGCCCAGGCTTCCTGGTCGGCACCCAGGTGGAGAAGACGCAGATGGTCTCACTTGCCTCGCGCATGCTGAACACGGTGATCTCCGCCAACGTCCCGAAGATCACCATCGTGCTGCGCAAGGCAGTCGGACTTGCGTACCTCGCAATGGGCGGTCGCACGATGAACCCGGATGTGATCGTCGCATGGCCGACGGCGCGCTTCGATGTAATGGGGCCGGCCGCCGGTGTCGAGCTGGTGCATGGCAAGGAGATTGCCAAATCGCCTGACCCCGAAGCCCGCCGCGCCGAGCTGCTCAAGCAGATGGACGACGAGGCCCATGCCTATCTCGCGGCCGAGCGAGCGCTGATCGACGATGTCATTCATCCGGCCGAGACGAGGGATGTCATCGTCTCGGCACTCGAGCGGACCCGCGGCAACATTCGTCCCGGATTCAAGCACCGGATCGATCCGTGAGCGCGGCCGGAGTGTCCTGGGACGAGACCACGGACGTGGTCGTCGTCGGGTTCGGCGCGGCTGGCGCGGTGGCGGCGATCGAGGCGCGGCGCAATGGCGCGGAGACGCTGCTGCTTGAGAAGATGCCCTGGCCGGGCGGCCTGTCCATCGTCTCAGCCGGCGGGGTGCGGGTCACCGACAATGTCGAGCAAGCCTATCAGTACCTTGTGACGACCTGCGCCGGCCGCACGCCGCTGCCGATCCTGCGCGCGCTGGCGGAGGGCATGATCAGGGCGCCCGACTACCTGCGCGAACTTGCCAACGCTGTCGGCGCCACGGTGAAAGTGACCAAGGCTCTCGGCAACTACCCATTTCCCGGCACCGACGCCCTCGCCTATTGCGAGATCGACCAGGTGCCGGCGCTGGCCGATGCCAATGGCTACCACGCCGTGCAAGGCATCAAGGGCGGCACGAGGCTCTTCAAGGTACTCGAGGACAATGTCCATGCCCTCGGCGTGCAGGTGCGCATGGAAGTGGCGGCCGAGCGGTTGATCACTGACGAGAGCGGCGCGATCGCTGGCATAGCCGTGCGCGCGGGCGGGCGGAGCCTGCGCATCCGCACGCGGCGCGGCGTAGTCCTGGCCTGCGGCGGCTTCGAGGACGATGCGGAAATGAAGCGCCAGTATCTGCAGGCGATGCCGGTCCTCACCGGATCGTTCCGCGGCAATACCGGCGATGGCATTCGCATGGCGCAGGCGGTCGGCGCCGATCTCTGGCACATGTGGCACTATCATGGGCCCTATGGCCTGAAGCATCCCGACCCCGCTTTCCCGTTCGGCTTCTACATGAAAGCGGTTCCGATGTGGACGCCGGGACGGCCCGGGCGCGTTTCCGATCTCGGCGTCACCGATGCACATGGCAAGCCGATGTCGCAGAAGACGCTGGCGAAGATGGCCTGGATCGTCGTCGACCAGACCGGCCGCCGGTTCATGGACGAGTATCCTCCCTATCCGGGCGATACCGGGATCCGCCCCTTCGACTGGTACGATTCCAAGACCCAGCGGTTCCCCCGCATCCCCGCCTACGTCATCTTCGACGAGGAAGGCCGCAAGATGTATCCGGTCGCGAGATCGGTGCAGAACGACAGGGATTTCCGCTATGCCTGGAGCCCGGACAATCTGAAGGAAGTCGAGAACGGCATCCTGGAGCGCGCGGAAAGCCTCGATGAGCTGGCGGCGAAGATGGAAGTGGACGCCGCAGCCCTGCGCCAGACGATCGAGCGCTGGAACCGTATGGTCGATGCCGGACGCGACGAGGACTTCGGCCGCATGCCCGAGACACTGACCCCCATCCGAACCCCGCCCTACTATTTCGGGCGCGCCTATCCGATCGTGATCAATACCCAGGGTGGCCCGGTGCACGATGTGGAACAGCGTATCCTCAATCCGTTCGGCGAACCCATTCCGCGGCTCTACGCAGCCGGAGAATGCGGCAGCGTATTCGGGCACCTCTATCTCGGCGGCGGCAATCTTTCCGAATGCCTCGTCGGCGGCTGGACCGCCGGACGCAACGTCGCGAGCCTGCCCCCCGGCGCCTGACCGGGGCCGGCGGCAAAATCAGAGGGTTGGGGTGGCGCCGCCATCCGCCTGCAGGATGGACCCGTTCAAGTGCGATGACTGATCGCTCGCCAGAAAGCGGACGATGCTTGCGATCTGTTCCGGCGTCGCCACGGGCTGTGCCGGCGGCGCCTGACCAAGCTTGGCATTCGCCGCCGCGATGGTGTCGTAGCGCGCCGAACGCACCGGTCCCGGCGCCACGGCGTTGACCCTTATGCCGCGCGGACCATAGAGATTGGCGAGCCCGCGCGTCAGCAGGTTGACCATGGCATTGGCCGAAGAACCGGGCAGGTGCGAGGGCGAGTTCGGCTGATGGCCTCCACGACCAGAGATATTGACGATGGCTCCGCCGCCGCGCTCGATCATCCCGGGCACGACCGCCCGCATCGTGCGCATGTAGCCCATTCCTTTCGCCTGCAGAACGGCAAGCCACTGTTCGTCGCCCAGTTCGAGGAAATTGCCGACGATCGGCAGGGCCGCCGAATTCACCAGGATGTCAATGCGTCCGTGGCGCTGCTCGATCCGCTGCGCCACGACGTCCACCGATGCCCGGTCCGAGAGGTCGATCCGTTCCGCTTCCAGGCCGAGAGCCTTCAACGCGGATTCGTCGCGGCCGCTCGCAACAACCTTGGCCCCGTTGGCCGCGAGGTCCCTGGCAATGGCCTGGCCTATGGCGCCGGTTGCCCCGACTACCCAGGCGATGCGCCCGTTCAGCATGCGGTCTCCAGTTCAAGGAAGAGTTCAGAAACACGCGCCAGGCTGTCGATGCCCGATATGCGCGCGATGAAGTGGGGTATTTGGGCCTGCACCATTCCGCCGGCAGCCAGACAGGCCGTGGCCTTCGCCTCGAGCTCCTCGTCGCTGAGCGGCCGTTCGGCGCTGCCGGGCAGCCGGTCGACGATGCGGCTCAGAACGCCATGCCGTGCCGTCCGAATCGCGACGGCTGCCGGCGTCAGCTTGCCGGGCCAACTCGGCTCGATACGGATGGCAACCGAGCGGGCCAGGCGCCCGATCTGGGGATCACGGACGTTATCGGGCTGGATCTCCTCCAGACCGGGCGCGGACGCTGCCAGGCCGCGCGCCACTGCATACTGGATCGAGAACTGCCCGGCGACCTGTGCATCGCCGGAGGGATCGAACGCCCCGCCGACGATCCGGTTCATATAGGGCGAGATGGTCACTTCCACGCCCTCGATCTCCGAGGCCGACAGGCTGTGCTGGCTCATCAGTGCCTGTGCCGCATCGATGGCCGCATGCGTGCAGAGGCAGAACGGGTACTTCTTGATGCCGGTCTCGATGAACTCGAACCGCGAACCGAGACCATCGACCACGCGGGACGGATCGCCCATCTCATAGAGGCTGAACCAGCCAAACTGGCCCTCCAGCCAGTCCCTGGGCCCGGTCACGCCCGCCGCCGCGGCCAGCGCCGCATGCACGCCCGAACGGGCGGCGAAGGCGCTCTGCAGACGCTTGGTCAGGGTCCGCTCGACGATCGCCTGCTTGGTGCCGCTCGACAGGCTGAGGGCGATGCCGAGCGCGTTATGGATACCCTCTGCGCCGAGGTCCATCAGGCGCGCGACCGCCGCCGCGGCGCCGAACACGCCGGCGGTCGAAGTGCCGAACCAGCCGCCATCGCGCGGTGTCGCCAGCGACAGCCGGTGCGCCAGCTCGATGCCCGCCACATACGCGGACAGGAACTCTTGCCCGGACCGGCCCTGCCATTCCGCGACCGCAAGAGCGGCGGGCAGCACTACGGCGTCGGCATGCAGGATAGAGCCCTCATGCACCGCGTCGAAGTCGAGCGCGGCGACAGAACAGCCATTCGCGAATGCGGCTTCGGAGGCCGGAACGCCCAGAGCCTCACCCCACAGGCGGGCCTCGGCGCGGCCGCCGCGCTGGAGTGCCTGTTCGCGAATGGCGGCGATACCCGGCGCTTCCCGTCCTGCCCATCCGACCGCGATGGTATCGAGAACTAGGCGCCTGGCTGCATGGGCCGCCGGCCCGCCGCCGATCTGGAGATCGGCGGCGAAACCGGCAAGTCGTTCAGCGACCGTACCCATAGCCGTTCACGTCGGCATCTTGCTGTAGATCTCCTCCCAGAGCAGGCGCTGGAAGGTGGCCTGGTCGCGGCCGTTCTTGTCGAGCAGCCCCTTCCACTTCACGCGCAGGCGTTCGAAGTCCTTGGCGATCTGCTCGGCGCCCTTGACGTTACGGCTCTTGCCCTTCTCCACCGCCTTCGGCATGTACTTGGCCGGGAACTCGGCCAGGAACTTGCCGAGATCGGGATCGGCCTTGTAGAACTTCGTTCCCTTGGCGGCATATTCCTTCATGACCTCTTCGTCCTCGCGGACGTAGTTGAAGGCAGCCCTTGCGATCAGTTCGGGCTGGTGCTTCAACATGGCCTGACGCTGCGCCTTGTTGAGCTGATTCCACTTTTCGACCCGAAGGTTGAACATCGACGCGCCGAGATAGCCGCCGATCGGATCGAGGATGACATTCTTCGCCACTTCCCCGTAGGAGCGCGAACGCTGGGAGGTGATCGAGTGCACCGCGCAGTCGATCGTGCCGCGATCGAGAGCCTGGTAGGCTTCGTCGGCATTGACGTTCACCGGCACGGCGCCCATTTCGCGCGCCATGTCGACCCAACCCGAAATGGCGCGAAGCTTCTTGCCACGCATGTCGGCCAGCGACTTGATCTCCGGTTTGCAATGATAGACGTAGGGCGTCAGCGCGATGGTCGAGAGGAACTTGGTCTTGAACTTGACCTCGTACTCCTCGGTGCAGTCCGGGCAGTTGAAGATGATCAACTCATTGATGACGCCGGTCATGAGGATCGGGTCGTCATTGAGCAGGCTGAAATCGCCGATGTAATTATCGACCGGCATCTGCGAGGGAACGTAGGCGCCCACGATGTAGCCGGAATCGGCAATGCCATCGCGCACGCCGGCCGGGATATCCTTGCCCGCAAGAAGCGACTGCGAGAAGTGCCATTCGAACTTGATGGTATTGTTCGTCTCGCGCTCGACATTCTTGAAGAAGTCGACCAGGACCGGATTGGTGGTGTGCTTTGGTCCGAGATAGTTCGCATAGACAATCTTGATCGGCTCCTGCGCCAGTGCGCCGAAAGATGGTGCGGCGAGCGCCAGCGCCGCCACGCCGGCGGCAAGTAATGTAAGCTTCATGAGTTTCCTCCTTCTTGAACACGGAACGTTTGATCTTGAGGTTGCTGGCTTCAATTCCGAGCCTCAATCCATGAGCGACGGAATAAAGAGCGAGATGGCCGGGAACGTGATGAGCAACGCCAGCGTGATGATGTCGGTCAACACGAACCAGCTGATGCCCCGGAAAATTCGTTCGAGCGAGACGGTATTGCCGACAACCGCCTTGATGACATAGACGTTCATGCCCACCGGCGGCGTAACCAGGCCGATCTCGAGATACTTGATCACCAGCACGCCAAACCAGATGAGATCGGCGCCGACAGTGTCGAGCATCGGCAGCAGGATCGGAATGGTGAGCAGCATCAGGCCGATCGAATCCAGGAAGCAGCCGAGGAAGATGAAGATCACCGAGATCACGATGATCAGCAGCACCGGATGCACGGTGAACTGTCCGATCCATTCGCCCATGAAAGTTGGCAAGCCGCTGAATGCCATGAAGCGGGAGAGCAGGACGCCGCCGACCGCGATCAGGAAGATGGCGGCCGTTCCATGCAGGGAATCGATCACGGACGCCTTGATCACTGGCCAGGTCAGCCGCCGCTGAAAGGCCGCGATGACGAAGGCGAGGAAAGCACCGCCCGCCGCCGCTTCGGTTGCCGTGAAGGCGCCGGAATAGATGCCGCCCACCACGCCAAGGATCAGGGCCGGCAGCGGCCAGACATCGCGCAGGACCGTAAAGCGTTCGCCCCAGGTGACCGTCTCCTCCACGCGCGGCCCGAGTTTCGGGTTGATCGAGCAGCGGATCACGATCATGAGTGCGAACATCACTGCCGAGAGCAGTCCGGGCAGGATCCCGGCCATCAACGCCTTGGAGACCGAGACCTCCGCGAAGATCGCATAGATCACCATCAGGATCGAAGGCGGGATCAGGGAGCCCAGCGTGCCGGCGGCGGCAACGCTACCGGTGGCAAGACCCGGATCGTACCGATAGCGCAGCATCTCCGGGATGGCGATGCGCCCCATCGCCGAAGCGGTGGCCACCGATGAGCCGGAAGCAGCGGCGAACCCGGCACTCGCCGCGGTCGAAGCGACGGCGAGCCCACCCGGCATCCAGCTCAGCCATAGCCGCGCCGCCTGATACAGGCTCTTGGTCAGGCCGGCATGATAGGCGATGCTTCCCATAAGCAGAAACATCGGCACCGCCGACAGGGTCCAGTGAGCGATGAAGCTGTAGGGCTGCGTCGTCAGGACGCCGAAGGCTGCTTCCGGCCCGCGCAGGATCAAAATGCCGCCGACCGCGACGCCGCCGAGGGCGAAGCCGATCGGAATGCGAAAGGCGAGCAGCACCAGCAGGACGCCAATTCCAGCCGCACCAACCACTATGCCCGACATGACGGCTCCGGTCTCAATGTTCCGACGTCACGGGAGCGAGGCGCGGCTCACCCCCCTTGACCGCCCAGGTCAGGTCGGCGACCGCCTGCAGGACGAGATAAAGAAGCATGCCGGCGAGCCCGAGCGGCACGAACCACCGGCTCGGCCAGACAACGACGTCCATGGTGCCGATCAGGATTTCCCTTTCTCGGGTCATGGCCATGGCCTCGTGGAGGCCGGCATAGGCGAAAATTCCGGTGGCGACGGCGCAGACCAGATAGGCCGCGGCATCGAGCGCGGCGGCAGGCCGCGGCGGAAGCCACATGGTGAAGACGGTGACCATGACATGACCCCGGCTGCGCTGCACCCAGGCAAGCGGCAGGAAGGCGCAGCCGATCATGTAATAGGCGGAGACGATTTCTTCGGTTCCGGGAATGGTTGACCGGAAGAATGTCCTGAGAACGACTTCGGCCATGATCTGCAGCATCATCAGAATCATGGTCGCGGCGCCGAGCCACAGCAGCAGGACCGCGATGACGTCCAGGGCTTTTTGTATCTGTCGCACGTTTCCCCCGCACCGGCCGCCCCTGTCACCGGGCCGACCATCAGCGCGGAAAATGTATCAGACTTTAGTGTGACAAATCCAATCTAAAGTACTCGTCTACGATGGATCAATTTTAGGCCACGGCGGGAATGGGCGCCGTCGCCCGGTAGCGCCCGCGAAAATAAAGAAGCGGGTCACCATCCGCGCAACGCAGATTGAGAACGCGCCCGACAAGGATGACATGATCGCCCCCATCATGGCGCGCATGGACCGCACATTCCAGCGTCGCCAATGCTCCGGGCAGGATCGGACAGCCGGTCATTCCGGGGCTCCAGGCGATCCGCTCCCAGGGCACGCCACCCTTGGTCGCGAAGGCGCTGCTCAGGTCCGCCTGGTCCGCCCTCAGCACATGCACCGCATAATGTTCCGCCACATGCAGGCAATCGAAGCAGCGCGCCTTTCGGTCGAGGCTGAAGAGGACCAGCGGCGGATCGAGCGAAACCGAGGCGAATGAATTCACGGTCACCCCTTCCGGCTGCCCGTCCGCGTGGCGCGTCGTGATGATCGCCACCCCGGTCGCAAAACAGCCGAGCGCATCGCGAAACGCGCGTGAATCGAACTGCATGGCACACTCCACTTCAGCAGGACGAGTAGATTGGAACAGCCCACTTGAGTCAATCATCGCGGGCCTCGGCCATGGTCGCGAGCCGCGCCATCGCCATCTCACGGAGCTGGAACTTGCGCACCTTCTGTGTTCCCGCAGTCAAGGGAAACTCCTCGACCTGGAAGACATGCGCGGGCAGCTTGTAGCCGGCGAGCCGCGGGCGCAGGAACTCGACCAGCGCCGCTCCATCAATCCGCTCTCCTGCGTCGCGCGCGATGACAAACGCGGCACCGACCTCGCCGTTCATGCCATCCGGCAGGCCGACGACCGCAGCAGCGCGTATGTCTGGATGGGCGAGAATCGCCGCTTCGACCTCGAGCGTCGAGACGTTGAATCCCTTGTACTTGTATCCATCCTTCACACGCCGCTGGAAGCGAAGCCGGCCTTCGGCGTCCATGCGGGCAAGATCGCCCGTCCGGAAGAATCCGTCGGCGGTAAAGGCGGCCGCGGTCTCCTCCGGCTTGTTGTAATAGCCAAGCATGACGTTGTAGCCACGTACCTGCACCTCGCCCTCGGCATCGGGCGGCAGCGGCGCGCCGGTTTCCACATCGCCGATGCGGACCTCGATATCGGGCAGCGCCTGGCCCTGGGTTTCGAGCCGGATCTCGAGCGGATCGTCGGAGAACGTCCGGGTGCAGGCCGAGGACGTTTCGGTCATGCCGTAACTGGTAAAGACCTCGTGCATGCCAAGCTTTTCGATGGCAAGGCGCTGGATATCGGCGTTGTTCGAGGCGACCAGCCCGGTACGCAGCCTCGCCACCCTGTCGCGGCTGAAGGCCGGATGAGAAACGATCTGCTCCAGCATCGGCGGCAGCAGGTAGGCGACCGTACAGCCTTCCCGCTCGATATTGTCGATCGCCCGCCCGGCCTCAAATCTTTCGTCGAGGATGACGGCGCCGCCACGAGCCCAGAAGGTCAGCACGCCATTGATCGACGCCAGGATGCCGAACAGCGGCACGCCAAGATAAAGCCGGTCGTCCGGCGCTTGGTGGAATCGCGGCCCATGATCCCAGGCCTTGCGGAAGGCTGCGTGATTGAGGACTGCGCCTTTCGGCAGTGCCGTGGTGCCCGAGCTGTAGCAGATCATCCCGGGCGCCCGCACATCCTCGACCAGAGGCGGCAGGCGGACATCACCCACGGCCCTATCGAGTTCGGCCAGTTCCCGGCCCACCGCGAGCGGCTGACGCGTCGGCTCGCAGAGAAGGATCATTTCGAGTTTCGGGAAGCGCGACCCGTTCAAGGCGGCTCGTCCCTGCCCCAGTTCGGGGCAGGCTTCCAGCAGTTCGCCGGCAAAATCCCTAAAGGCGCCATCGCCCGGGATGAGCACTGCTCGGCTGTCCGACTGCTCGATCTGGTAGGCTGCCTCTTCCCGTTTGAGCCGCGTGTTGAGGATGACCGGAACCATGCCGATCTGCGCCGCACCCAGCCAGTACCAGATGAACTCCGGACGGTTCGGAAGCCAGATCGCAACCTTGTCTCCGGGCGAGAGGTCGGCCGCGACGAGGCGGGCGGAAGCGGCATCAATCTCCGCCTTCACGTCCGCGAAGCTCCAGCGCCGCCCGCCGAAGACCAGCGCCTCGCGATCCGCGAAGCGGCTGGCCATCAGCGCGATCGCCGGCCCATAGGCGAGATCTCTGTAGGGATTGTTCACTTCGATCAGGAACGGCGGACGAACTTTGGATCGAGCTTGTCGCGCAGGACATCGCCCAGCAGGTTGATGGAAAGCACGGCAACCATGATGCCAAGACCAGGGAAGGTCACCATCCACCAGCCCAGTTCGACATAGGGCCGGCCATCCGCAACCATCGTGCCCCAGGTCGGAGTCGGCGGCGGCACGCCGACGCCGAGGAAGGACAGTGTGGATTCGAGCAGGATGGCGCCCGCGATCTGCAGCGTGGCGAGCACGATCACTGTATTGACCAGATTCGGCAGGATGTGTTTCCAGAGCAGACGCGTGTTGCCGCAGCCAATCGCATAGGCCGCCTGCACATAGTCCCGCTCCCGGATGGACAACGCCTCGCCACGCACCATGCGGGCGAACTGCGCCCAGTAGAGCAGCGCGATCACCATGATCACGTTGGGAAGGCTTGGGCCGACCGTCGCCGCCACTGCCAGGGCGATGAGGACCGGCGGCAGGGTGAGAAGCAGGTCGGTCAGGCGCATGATCGCCTCGCCGATCCAGCCGCCGACCATCGCCGAGGTGATGCCAAGCACCACGCCGATGAGCAATGCCAGCCCGACGGAACTTACGCCCACCAGAAGCGAGATGCGCGCGCCGTACATCATGCGGCTCATCACGTCGCGGCCGAGCGCGTCCGTTCCCATCCAGTGTTCCGCCGATGGAGGGCTGAGGAAGTTGGCGAGGTTTTGCTTGTTGGGATCGTGCGGCGCCAGGATGTCCGCCAGCAGCGCGGACAACACGATGATCGCCAGAAGCACCGCCGGGACCAGCCAGCGCCAGGGGATTCCCGCGCCCGGCAGCCTCTTCCTCGCCAGTGTGACATTCGACATGCTCATGGCGTCAGCGCTTCAGATAGTTGATGCGCGGATCGAGCAGCAGATAGAGCAGATCGACCAGCAGGTTGACGATAAGGAACACCACGCCCATGAACAGCACGGCAGCCTGCACGAGGGGGAAGTCGCGGCTATAGACGGCATCGACAGCAATCTTGCCGACACCCGGCCAGGAGAATACGGTCTCGGTCACCACCGCGCCTCGGAGGATCGTCGCCGCCTGAAGGGCCGTGATAGTGAGAATGGGAATGGCGCCGTTCTTGAACGCGTGCACCAGCACGATCCGCCATTCCGACAGGCCCTTCGAGCGCGCGGTCCGCACATAGTCGGCCTCGAGCGCATCCAGCATCGCCGATCGCGTCACGCGCATGATCGAGGCTGCGACATAGGCCCCGAGCGTCACGCTTGGCAGGACGAGATGCCAGACCGTGCCGTAGCCCGAGGTCGGAAAGATCGGAATATAGAGTGCGAATATCAGGATCAGGATGATGCCGAACCAGAAAGTCGGCATGCTCTGGCCGATGAGCGCGATCAGTTTCCCGACGTTGTCAAACCACGTATCGCGGCGCACCGCCGACCAGATGCCCACCGGAAGGGCAAGTGCCACGCCAAACAACATCGCGCAGCCCGCCAGCAATAGGGTATGCGGAAACCGTTCGAGAATGATCGTCGCTGCATCCGCATCCCATTTGATGGAGCTTCCCAGATCGCCCTGCAGGGCATTCACCAGGAACTTCCAGTACTGCACGAGAAGAGGCTGGTCGAGGCCGAGCTTGGCGCTGATCCGCGCCAGGTCGGCCGCCGTCGCCTCTGCCGGAGCCATCAGCATGACCGGGTCGCCCGAAAGGCGGGCCAGCCCGAACACGATCACGCTGAGCAGGAGCATCGTCAGAAGCGTCTGCGTCAGCCGCCCGATGAAGAATCCACTGGTCACTTTGTTCTACTGCCTTTCCTTCGGGCGTCAGTTGGCCAGCTCCATGTCGTCGAGATTGAGGTGATAGCCGCTCGACACGCCGGGATTCCACTTCGTTACCCGGGTCGAGACGGCGAACGGCGTATGGCACCAGAAAAGCGGAATGCCCTCGAGCTTCTCATGCTCCATCTTCGCGAACTGATGCAGGAGTTTCTCTCGCTCCTTCAAATCGGAAATCTGGAGCTGCTGTCGGAAGATATTGTCGTACTCGGGCACATTGACGTTGCCCGCCGACCAGACGGACCATGAGGCGAACCAGCCATTGATGGTCTCGCCGCCATCGTCCGGCAGGGAAGACGGACCGTAATAGATCCCCGGCTGCTTGCCACCCCGCATCATGGCGAGCCATGCCCCGGTATCCAAGGGCTTGCGCTCCAGCGTGAGCCCGATCGCTTCCAGATTGCCGGCAATGGCTTCCAGCACCTGCGGCGCGTTCGGCAGGGAACCGAAAGACTCCGTATGCAGCGAAAAAGTCACCTTATGGCCGGGCTTCAGCCCTGCCTCGCTGAGCAGCGCCTTCGCCTTTGCCGGATCGTACTTGATCGGCTCAAGGCCAGGCAGATGTCCGAAGGTCGCCGGCGTGAAGATGCTCGACGCCACTTCGCAGACGCCGCCCAGTACGTTCTTGGCTATTTCCTCACGGTTGATCGCATGCGCGATCGCCAGCCGGACGCGCTTGTCAGCCGATTCCGGGAATTCCTTGCGACTGAAATAGAGGCCGGAAGTACCGCTGTAGTTCGAGGAATAAATCTTCACTTTCGGATTCGTGCGCACCCGCTCGAGCAACGGTCCGGTCAGGCCGACGATGATGTCCGCCTCGCCGCGCTCCAGCATGGCATAGCGCGTGAACGGCTCCTTCACGAGCTGCGCGACCACCGTCTTGATCTTCGGCGCACCGCCCCAGTAATCGGCATTGGCTTCGAACTTGTTCCACTCGCCGGCCTTGGTCTCCGCGAGCTTGAACGGACCGGTGCCCACGGGATTCTGCTGGAAGCCCTTCGGACCAACCTTTTCATAGTAGGCCTTCGGCACGATGCCGGTCAGCGGATAGCGCGCGGAGGTAAAGAAAGCAGGCCAGGGTCCCTTGAGGATGAAGCGGGCATGGTCCGGAGCCACAACATCCACCCGCTCGAGCAGTTCGACGAAGGCCGCCCGGTAGGAGTGCGTGTTGTCCTTCTCCAGAAGCTTTTCATAGGTGAACTTGACGTCCTCGGCCGTCAGCGGGTCGCCATTGTGAAACTTCACGCCACGGCGCAGCTTGAAATCGATCTGCTTGCCATCCGCGCTGACCGTCCAGCTTTCCGCCAGCGCCGCCTCCTTGCCTTTCGGACCCAGGTTGAGCAGCCCATCGAAAAGAATGTCGTAGGTCGTGAAATCGGTCGTCGCTACCATCAGCGTTGGGTCGAACTGCTGGCGCAGCAGCGACTGGGCGATGGTCAGTGTTCCCTTGGGCTCGGCCTCGACAGGAAACGAGAACCCGATGCCGGTAGCGGTCACAAGCGCCGAGGCGAGCAGCATCGAACGCAACCTGGATCGTTGTTTCATCGGTGATTTCCTCCCGGATCGAGCAAGGCCGAAGCCGCGCACGCCGCGCCCCGACGCTTATGACCTTGCTACATCATTCTCTGTGTGTCAATCTGACTAAATTATATCAATGCAGATTGAAAGTGACCCTAGCGAAAAGGAGCAGTCCCATCGTCGGCTCACACGTGCAGAAGCAAGGAGAAACCGGAGAAAACCGGGCCGGACACGGTACAGAATCACCTGTGGTCCTGAGCGTGGACAATCTCAAGACAGTCTTCTTCACACGAAGCGGCACCGTGACCGCCGTGGACGGCCTCTCGTTCGAGCTGCGCCGCGGGGAGACGCTCGGCCTTGTCGGGGAGTCCGGCTGCGGCAAGAGCGTGACGTCGCTCTCCGTCCTTCGGCTGATACCGGCGCGCTCCGGCATGGTGGCGGGCGGCAGCGTGAGTTACGAGGGGCGCGACCTGCTGCGCGCCAGCGATGCGGAGATGCGCCGGATCCGCGGCAAGGAAATCTCGATGATCTTCCAGGAGCCGATGACGGCGCTCAACCCCGTCCTGACCATCGGCCAGCAGATCGTCGAATCGGTCACGCTGCATGAAGGCGTCAGCCAGGAGAAGGCCCGCAAGCGCGCCATCGAAATGCTCGACCTCGTCCGTATCCCTGAGGCGGCGCGCCGGGTGGATGCTTACCCGCACCAGCTTTCGGGCGGCATGCGCCAGCGGGCCATGATCGCAATGGCGCTGGCCTGCAACCCGAAGGTCCTGATCGCCGACGAACCGACCACCGCGCTCGACGTGACGATCCAGGCGCAGATCCTCGAGCTCATGCGCGAGCTGCAGCGGATCCTCGGCACCGCCATCATCATGATCACGCACGATCTTGGGGTCATCGCGGAGATGGCGCGCCGGGTGGTCGTGATGTATGCCGGACGCAAGGTCGAAGAGGCCGCGGTCGTCGACCTCTTCAAGTCGCCGCGGCACCCTTATACGGAAGGCCTGCTGCGGGCCATACCGCAGCTCGATCCCGGACGCATCCGCAACCGCGAGCGGCTGCATACGATCGACGGCATGGTGCCGGCGCTGAGCGAACTGCCGGCAGGCTGCGCCTTCGCGCCCCGCTGCCCGGATGCCACCGATCCCTGCCTGGGCCAGGCTCCGCCTGTGGAAGAAAAACGGCCTGGCCATCTTGCCGCATGCTGGAATCGCCAATGACCGCCCAAGCACCTTCCCCGCTGCTCGAGGTCAAGAACCTCAAGAAGCATTTTCCGCTCAAGTCCGGCATGTTCGCGCGTGGCGGCGACCTCGTCTATGCGGTGGACGGCGTGTCGTTCAATCTCGGCAAGGCCGAAACGCTCGGCATGGTGGGCGAGTCGGGCTGCGGGAAGTCCACGGTCGGCCGCACGGTGCTGAAGCTGATCGAACCGACCGCCGGGGAGATCCGCGTGAACGGCGTCGATATCGCGCCGCTCAACCGGCGCGAGATGCGCCCCTACCGCCTGGAGATGCAGATCATTTTCCAGGACCCGTATGCATCGCTCAATCCGCGCATGACCGCCGGCGAGATCGTCGGCGAGCCGCTTTTGGTGCATGGCATCGCGTCGGGCCAGGAGCGCGAGGACCGGGTGGCGGAACTCTTCCGCCGCGTCGGCCTTCGCCCGGACCAGATGCGGAAGTATCCGCACGAGTTTTCCGGTGGCCAGCGCCAGCGCATCGGTATCGCCCGCGCGCTCTCCCTCGATCCGAAGGTCATCATCGCCGACGAACCGGTGTCGGCCCTCGATGTCTCGATCCAGGCCCAGGTCATCAACCTGCTCATGGATCTGCAGGACGAACTGGGGCTCTCCTACCTGTTCATTGCACACGATCTGTCCGTCGTCGAACATATCAGCCATCGTGTCGCGGTCATGTATCTCGGCCGGATCGTCGAGCTGGCGGACCGTGTCGAACTGTTCGTCAATCCGAAACACCCCTACACCGAGGCGCTCCTGTCCGCGGTGCCGAGGGCAGATCCGACACTCGACCGCAGCGGTCGCCAGGTCCTGACCGGAGATGTTCCCAGCCCGATCTCGCCGCCGCCGGGCTGCCACTTCCACACTCGCTGCCCCTATGCAGTGGCGGATTGCAAGACACGCACGCCGGAGCTGCGGGAAGTCGCACCCGGGCACTGGGCCGCCTGCCACCTGCGTTAGGCTTTCCCCAGGCTGACTTGGGCAGTCCGGGCAGAAGGCCTCAGGGAAGCGGCGGATCCCGTGGCAGGAATAGCGTTACCCGGGTGCCGTGTCCCGACTCGGACTCCATCTGGACATGGCCTCCGGACTGGCGGACGAAACCGTAGACCATGCTCAGTCCGAGGCCGGTACCCTTGCCAACCTCCTTGGTGGTGAAGAACGGCTCGAAGGCCCGGGCGAGGACCTCCGGCGGCATGCCGATGCCGGTATCCGTCAGGCTTAGAGCGACATAGTCGTCAGGCGCCTTGCCGTCCTTCGTCCAGGTACTGTTCCCGTCTGACCACGCATTGCCGGTCTCTATGGTCAGCCGGCCGCCATCCGGCATGGCATCTCGGGCATTGACGCACAGATTGATGATCGCCGCCTCGAGCTGCACCGGGTCGACACGGACCGGCCACTGATCTGGCTGATGGAGACATGAGATTTCCACCGTGTCCCCCATCGTGTTGCGCAGAACGTCGAAAAGACCGTCCACCAGCCGGCTGAGATAAACGGTCTCAGGCACCAGGTTCTGGCGACGCGAGAAGGCAAGCAGCCGGTTGGTCAGGTTCGCGCCATGCCTTGCCGAGGTGCGGATCAGTTCGGCCATCGCCGCGAGCCGCGCATCGTTTCCCGCCCGCTCCAGGATCATTTCGGCATTGCCGAGAATCACCGTCAGCAGGTTATTGAAATCGTGTGCCAGGCCACCGGTGAGCTGCCCGAGGGCGATCAACCGTTCGGAACGATGCGCGCGTTCCTCGGCGGCGATCCGCTCCGCGAGATCGCGCGCCACGGCGAAGACCGAGTTGGACTGCTCCGACCAGACGGCTGACCAGACAGTCGGCACCGTCGCACCATCCGGCCGGAGGATGCGCAGTTCCAGATTGGCGGTCGGCATTCCGGCCAGCACCGCATCGAGACGCGCCTGCGCAAAGGCGCGGTCGTCAGGGTGGACGATGTCGGTGAACGTCGTGCCTGCCAGTGCCTCGGGCTCCATCCCGAAGAGTTGGCGCACCCGCGAGGAGACCATGAGGAAGCGGCCCTCGGCGTCGATATTGCAAATTACATCGGGAGACTGTTCGAGTATGGTGCGGCTGCGTTCCTCGCTCGCCATGAGGCGCCGCGCCAGGTCGTCGAGTTCGACCGACCGGGCGGCCAGCATTCGCGCGCGCAATTTCTCCGCCGCGATCCCTTCGAGCCACGAGGAGATACGGAAGAGCAGGACCAGCGTCATCAGCAATGCCAGCAGCATCGTGACGAGGGAGTCGAGATAGGACGGCGGCATGCCGCCCGCCCGGCCGCTGGCGATGGCGGCAGCAATGACCGCGGAAACCGCCAGGGTCAGGGCAACGGAAAGGACAAGTGCGATCCGCCTGCGATTGACCGCATGGACCAGGAGCAGCAGCGGCAAGACCCACACGCTGTGCAGATAGAGCTTGAACAGATCGTCGGAGAAAAACACCGCATTCGCCACGTTGCCGATCACGTACAGGCCAAGAACCAGCGAAGTGACGAGGCCGAGGCGCCGGATCATCGGGGCGCCATGCCGGCGCAGGACGTAAATGACGACGATCCCGACCGCGATGACCGGCGGCAGGCTGGCCCACTCGAAGGGCGTCAGCAGGCCGCGCGACCCGGCGACGAGAAGTCCGTAGAGGCTGCCCACGATCATCAGCGCGGCGGCACCATAGAGGCTCGCCTGCGCCGGATCGGCGGTTCTCTCCAGTCTGGAAATGCTGCTATCCGGGATCACCGTCGGTTCCTTGCCCGATTCCAACCAGGTACTGCCGGATTCTTGGATGCGGGCGATGCCGGTTATCGCGCGCGACTTGGCCCCATCGGCAGAAGGACGAACCGTCGGGCATCCCATTTATGTTAGAATCTAATAGATAGACTAATAACCCGTCAACGCGAACCACGCGACAAGCGCCCTCTGTGGCAATATGGCGCACCCGGTGCTATCCCTCTCGCCAAGCCCCCAAGCGAGGATCCATGCCAGCCTATTCCCCCCTCACCCAGCGCATCGCCGGACGCGGCGCCGGTGCGTGGAAGGTGCATTTCGAGGCCATGCAAATGGCGGCGGATGGCCAGGATGTTGTCCTGCTCACCGTCGGCGACCCCGACCAGGCGCCGCCCGAACCGGTCATCGCCGCAACCATCGATGCATTGCGCCGGCATCGCACCGGCTATGCCCCGATCACAGGCTATCCCGAAGTGCGCCGGGCTATTGCCGCCCGCATGGCGCGCCGCACCGGGCAGCCCTGCGGCGAGGAAAACGTGGTCGTGGTCCCCGGAACCCAGGCCGGCCTTTTCTGCGCGATGAACTGCCTGGCCGGCCCCGGCGACGAGGTCATCGTTCCGGAACCGATGTATGCCACCTACGAGGCCGTGGCGGGCGCAGCCGGCGCGCGTCTCATCAACGTGCCGCTTCGGCCGGAGAAGAGCTTTCATCCCGATATCGACGCGATGGCGCGCGCCATCACCCCGCGCACACGCCTCCTCTGGATCAACTCGCCGCACAACCCGACCGGCGCCGTGATGACCGGCGCGGAGGTCGAGGCGATCGCCGGTCTCTGCCGCCGGCACGATCTATGGCTCCTCTCGGACGAGGTCTACGAGGACATGGCTCATGCGCGGCCGCATGTCAGTCCCTGGAGCCTGCCCGGAATGCAGGAACGGACCATCGTCGTGTCCAGCCTGTCGAAGTCCCATGCCATGCCGGGCTTCCGCCTTGGCTGGATCGCCGGCCCGCCGGAACTTGCGGCACACCTCTTCAACCTGCTGCTCTGCATGCTCTATGGCGGACCGCCCTTCATCCAGGACGGCGCCCTCGCCGCCCTGAAGGCAGACCTGCCCGAGGTCGCGGCGATGCGACGGACCTATGGCGAGCGGGCGGCGCTGTTGTGTGAAATACTGGAACGTGCCCCGCGTTGCCGGGTCCGGCGGCCGGAGGGCGGCATGTTCGTGCTGCTCGATGTTCGGGAGAGTGGTCTGACGTCAGAGGAGTTCGCCCGCGCGCTGCTCCGGCGCACTGGCGTCGCCGTGCTGCCCTGCGATGGCTTCGGCCCCAGCGCACGCGGTCATCTGCGCATATCGCTCACTGCCGGGGAAGAACGCCTGCGGGAAGCCGGGAGGCGGATCGTCGCGTTCGCCGCCGAACTGGCGGCGGGTTCGACCCGACCGGCCGCAAAGGTGGGCGAGGCTCAGTGAATCTGCGCTTGCCGCCATTCGCGGGCGCGGCGCTGCGCATCGGCAATTTCCTCGGCGGTCATGTCCCGGGCAATTTCCGCGCGCAGCCGGCGCGCCTCCTCATTGCCGTCCATGGCTGCCAGATTGAGCCATTTATGGGCTTCGACCAGGTCGACGGGAACACCCCGCCCGGTCGAGTAGTCGAGTCCGAGCGCGACGAACTCGGCCGCGCGCGCCGCACTTCCAGACAGGCTTTTCGTACCCTGCAACATGGCAACGCCCCTCCTTGTTCTTGTTTGCACGCGACAAAGGAACTGGTGGCGCAGGGACCCTGTGGGCAAGAGCGCCAAGGCGACTCATGCCGGAAATAGGTTAACGAAATCTCATTAACCATGGCCCGATCTTCGCCCCGATCGGGCGCGAAGGAAAGCGGAGATCACACCTGCGCGAGATCTGCGGAAATCCCGCCGGTGAGGCGCTGCAGCTCCGCGAAGTCGGTGGGAAAAACACAGTGCGGATGTCCGGCTGCCGCGAAGATCCTCGGGAACCGGGCAAGACTGGCATCGATGGCCACCGGTATCGGTCGCAGATGGCCGAGCGGCGCCACGCCGCCGATGGAATAGCCGGTCCAGAGCTGCACGAAATCCGCGTCCGCCCGGCCCGGCGGCATGGCGATTCCCAGCGCCTTTTGCAGCTTGGCCGCATCGCAGCGCCGGTCACCGGCCAGGAGCGCCATCACCGCCTCCTCTCCGGCGCGGAAAACCAGGGACTTGACGATGGCGCCGGTCTCGCAGCCAAGGGCGCGCGCCGCGTCACCGGCCGTGCGGGCGGTCTCCGCCAGCACCTGCACCGCGCCGGTGGCGCCGGCTGCCGCCAGCGCCTCCCGAACCCGCCTGACCGGCGCCCGCTCGAGCAGAGCCGCGCCGTTCATGGCACCTGGAAACCCTTGATGACCGCGGGCCGGGCAGTGATGGCGTCGTACCAGCGCTTGACGTTCGGGTAGTCTTCCAGCCGCTGGCCCTGCCATTCGTGACGCGCGATCCAGGGATAGCTCGCCATGTCGGCAATGGTGTAGTCGGGGCCGGCCATAAAGGCGCTTTCCGCCAACCGCCGGTCGAGGACGGCATAGAGGCGCTGGGTCTCGTCCGTGTAGCGTTTCACGGCATAAGGAATCTGCTCCGGAGCGAAACGGCGGAAATGATGCGCCTGCCCGGCCATGGGGCCGAGACCGCCCATCTGCCACATCAGCCACTGCAGGCAGTCGTAACGGCCTTTCGGATCGGTCGGGATGAAGCGTCCGGTCTTCTCGGCCAGATAGATGAGGATGGCGCCGGACTCGAAAACCGCATGCTTTCCCCAGGGGGCGTCGTGGTCGACGATGGCCGGGATCTTGTTGTTCGGCGAGATCCTGAGAAAGTCCGGCGCGAACTGCTCGTTCTTCGTGATGTTGATAGGGAAGACCTGGTACTTCAGCTCCATTTCCTCGAGCGCGACGGAGACCTTGCGGCCATTCGGTGTTCCCCAGGTATAAAGATCGATCATTCGTTCGAACCCCTTGTGCTGTTTGGTCAGATACGCCCGAGCGCCTGGATCAGGTCCTCGATGAGATCGTCGGCATCCTCCGCCCCAACCGAGAGGCGCAGCATGTCCGATGGTGCCGGACTACCTGCGCCCTCCACTGATGCCCGGTGCTCGACCAGGCTCTCCACGCCACCGAGCGAAGTGGCGCGCTTGAACAGTCTGAGCGCGGCGGCGAAGCGCACCGCGCCCTCCTGCCCGCCCGTGACGCGCACCGAAAGCATGCCGCCGAAGCCACCCTGCATCTGCCGCGCCGCGACCGCATGCCCGGGGTCGTTGCCCAGTCCCGGATAGTGGACCGCGAGCACCTTGGAATGGTCCTGCAGCGCAAGCGCGATGCGTTCGGCATTGCGACAGGCCGCATGGACTCGCAGATGCAAGGTCCGCATGCCGCGCAGCAGCAGCCAGGCTTCGAAGGGGCTAAGCACGGCGCCCAGCGAAGCCCGTACCGAGCGCACCCGCTGCCAGAACTCGTCCATCCGCGCCGTCACCAGCGCGCCTGCCAGGACATCGGAATGTCCGTTCAGATACTTCGTCGCCGCGTGCATGACGAGGTCGGCGCCATGCTCGATCGGCCGCGTGAGGATGGGCGTCGCCACCGTCGAATCGACGGCAAGCCTTGCGCCGGCGGCATGGGCGATTTCCGCCGCGCGCGCGATGTCGGTCACCAGCCAGGTGGGATTGGCCGGAGTCTCGATCCAGACCAGCCGGGTCTCGCCGGGACGCACCAGCCGCGCCAGATCCTCGATACTGTCGTTGCGGAAGAAATCGACGCGGAGACCCCAGGCGCGCGCCTCCTGTTCCAGCCACTTCCGAAGCGCCCAATACATCACCTTCGGCGCGACCACGTGATCACCCGGCCGCAAGGCAAGAAAACAGGCGGTGGCTGCCGCCATTCCGGAAGCAAACAACAGTGCCGCCTGACCCCCTTCCAGCCGGGTCAGCAACGCTTCCGCCTGATCGTAGGTCGGATTCTGATCGCGGCCGTAGATGCGGCCCTTGGGGTAGCTCAGATCCTCCGACCGCTCGTAGGTTGTGGATAGATGGAGCGGCGGCACGACCTCGCCGAAGCGCGGCTCCACCCAGCCCAACGCCTGGGCCAGCCATGTCGCCGGCCGCCCGCCCACGCCGCCGCTCATCGTTCCTGCCCCGCGCGCATGCTCACCGCACCACGGCAGCGGTCTGTCCGAACAGGATCTTCTTGGCCTCGTCCGTCATCAACGGCTGCTGCTCGCGCAGCTCTCGCCCGACGGCATAGCCCTTGGCTACCGCCGGGCGGGCTTTCATCGCCAGGAACCAGCGTTTCAGGTCCGGGAAATCATCCAGCTTCTGGCCCTGCCGCTCATGCGGCACGATCCAGGGCCAGCAGGCGAAGTCGGCGATGGAGAGCGCGCCGCAGATAAACTCCCGCCCTTTGAGCTGTTTGTTCAAGACCCCATACAGGCGATTGGTTTCCTTGACATACCTGTCGATCGCGTAGGGAATCTTCTCGGGCGCATACTGACTGAAATGATGATTCTGGCCGCACATTGGCCCGAGGCCGCCCATCTGCCACATCACCCATTGCATGACTTCATAGCGGCCACGCACCTCGCGCGGCAGGAATTTGCCGGATTTCTCCGCCAGGTATTCCAGGATCGCACCACTCTCGAATACGGCCAGCGGCTCGCCGCCGCCGGGCGGATCGTGATCGACGATGGCCGGCATCCGGTTGTTCGGCGAAATGGCCAGGAACTCCGGCGCGAATTGCTCCCCCTTGCCGATATTGACCGGCTTCAGGCGATAGGGCAGCTCTGCCTCCTCCAGCATGATGGAAATCTTCCAGCCGTTGGGTGTCGGCCAATAATACAGGTCGATCATGGAGTTCCCTCGATGCAAGGTCGGAGTTGGGCGGAACAGGATGCAGTGCCGGCGACCACCATGGCAAGGAGGTTCCGGGATGGAGCAAACACAGGGCGGTGATGTATTGCAATTAACTCTTATTTGCACATCATGATCGAACGATTGCAGGAGTCAGTCATGCATCACGTCCCGATCCGCCCGACCTCCATTACCGAACTGCAACCGGCCGAACGCCTGCTGGTCTGGACCTTCCGCGCCTGGCTCGGCGACCCGGCGCTGCGCCAGCACATCTGGCGGGAGTATCGCCGGCATTTCGACCGACCGGCCGCCCTCGATGCGATCGACGCCTTCTCGGGAACCATCGAGGCCCTCCGCCGCAATGCCCGCCGCCCGATCCTCTACCATCAGCCCTGCTGCCCATGCCTCGGCGCCGACGAGGTCACGCTGCTGATCGCCGCCGCCGCCCTGCAAGCCGGAAACACAGACATGGCAGCCCGTGTTTCGCTTTGGCTCGTCCGCCGGCCGGGGGTCGCGCCGCTGCTCCAATCCCTAGGCCGTTATGCCGATGGGCTTGCCACTTACGATCTCCTGTTGCCCGAACGCGTTGGGCCGGCGGTGGCCAGGCCCGCCGGCGCCATGCCCGAGCTCTCCCTCGTCCATTGAATTCCGGTATCGACAGGCGGGCCGGGCGTCGATAATCCCTGCCGCATGCTCTCCATCCTGGTTGCCCTGCTGCCCGTCTTTCTCCTGATCCTGCTTGGCACGATTCTCGCCAAGGCGGGATTCCCGGGTCAAGGCTTCTGGCCGCTGGTCGACAGGTTCAGCTACTTCGTGCTCTTTCCCGCACTGCTGGTGAAGGAACTGGCCAGTGCCGATCTCGGCCGGTTCGATCCGCTGCCCATGGTCGCTGGCATGTCGCTCGGCCTCTATGCGCAGGTGGCGCTGCTCATGACCCTGCGCGCCCGCCTGCCCCTCGATGGGCCGACCTTCACCTCGTTCTTTCAAGGATCGCTCCGCTTCAACACCTTCACCGGCCTCGCCGCCGCGCAGGCCTTGCATGGCGGGCCGGGGGTCGCGCTGTTCGCGGTGGCGGTCGCGGCCATGGTGCCGCAGATCAACGTTTTCTGCGTCGGCGTACTGGCCCGTTACGCCTATGGCAAGGGTGCCGGCTGGCGCAACCAGGCGCGACTCATCGCCACCAATCCCATGATCCTGGCCTGCCTCGTCGGAATCGCGCTCAACCTGTCGGAAATCCGCCTGCCGCCGGTGGCCGGCCCCGTCATCGATGCGCTTGGCCGTGCCGCGCTCGCGTTCGGACTGATGGCCGTTGGCGCCGCGCTCGACCTGCGTGCCGCCCGTCAGGGCTCTGCCGTCATCGCCGGCATCTGCACCCTTAAACTCCTGGTCTTCCCGCTGCTCATGTGGTGCGCGGCCACCTTGCTCGGCATCGAGGGGCTGACCCGCGCCATCATGGTCCTGTGGGCCGCCATGCCGATCTCGCCGGCTTCCTATATCCTGGCGCGCCAACTCGGCGGCAATGCGCAGCTCATGGCGGCCGCGATCTCGGCGACCACTCTGGCGGCCGCCTTCTCGGTGGCACCGGTCCTCGCCATCCTTGGCTGACCTCAGCCTCCGGGCGCCCTTGCGGATCGAGGCGGCGCCTGCCTATAGTGCCGCTTTAATGACCGCTGTTCCAGCCAGCCACTTCCAGCATCGCCACCTGCTCGGCATCGAAGGGCTTTCGCCCTCCGAAATCACCCTGCTGCTCGACCATGCGGAAGCCTGCGTCGAGCAGAACCGGCGCGTGGACAAAAAGCAGTCCCTGTTGCGGGGCCTGACGCAGATCAACCTGTTCTTCGAGGATTCGACGCGCACCCGCACTTCCTTCGAGCTGGCCGGCAAACGGCTGGGCGCCGACGTCATCAACATGTCCGTCTCCACCTCGGCGGTGAAGAAGGGCGAGACGCTGATCGACACGGCGATGACGCTGAACGCCATGCGGCCGGACGTGCTGGTCGTGCGCCACGGCGCCTCCGGCGCGGTGCAGCTCCTCGCGCAGAAGGTCGACTGCGCGGTGATCAATGCCGGCGACGGCGCGCACGAACATCCGACCCAGGCCCTGCTGGATGCCCTCACGATCCGCCGGCGCCTCGGTCGCCTAGGCGGGCTGGTGGTGGCGATCTGCGGCGATATCCTGCACAGCCGCGTCGCACGCTCGAACATCTGCCTGCTCAATGCCATGGGCGCGCAGGTGCGCCTGATCGCGCCGCCCACGCTGATCCCATCCTTCGTCGAGCGGCTTGGCGTCGAGGTGCACCATGACATGCGGCGCGGTCTGAAGGACGCGGACATCGTCATGATGCTGCGCCTGCAACTCGAGCGCATGCAGGGCGCCTTCGTGCCTTCCACGCGCGAGTATTTCCATTTCTATGGCCTCGATTACGACAAGCTCTCGGTGGCCAAGCCGGACGCGCTCATCATGCATCCGGGGCCGATGAATCGCGGCATCGAAATCGATTCGGAAGTGGCCGACGACATCCATCGCAGCGTCATCCGCGAGCAGGTCGAAATGGGCGTCGCGGTGCGCATGGCGGTGCTCGAGATCCTGACCGGGCGCCTGCGCAACGACCGGGGCAGTGAATGAACGGAACCAGGCAGGCAATCGTCGGCGCGCGCCTGCTCGATCCGGCAAGCGGACTTGATGCCGTGGGCACGCTGCTGATCGAGGACGGACGGATCGCGGATTTCGGCCCCCGCCTGTTCGCCGACGGCGTTCCGTCCGGCATCGAAGTCCATGACGCCGCCGGCCTTGCGCTGGCCCCCGGGCTGATCGATATGCACGCCTTCCTCGGCGAGCCCGGACGCGAACACAAGGAGACGCTGGTCACCGCCGGCGAGGCGGCGGCCGCGGGTGGCGTCACCACGATCGTCGCCACGCCCAATACCGACCCTGTCATCGACGATGTGGCGTTGGTCGAGTTCGTCCAGCGCCGCGCCGACGAAACCTGCCCGGTGCGCGTTCGGCAGATGGCCGCGCTCACCCGTGGCCTCAAGGGCCAGGAGATGACGGAGATCGGCCTGCTGCGCGCGGCCGGTGCGGTCGCCTTCACCGATGGCGACCGGGCGGTCGCCGAAGCGCGGCTGATGCGCCGTGCCCTCGCCTACGCTTCCACCTTCGACGCGATCCTGGTCCAGGTGCCCGAGGAACCCTCGCTGGCCCGCGATGGCGTGATGAACGAAGGCGAGATGTCCATGCGGCTGGGGTTGAGCGGCATTCCGGCCATGGCCGAAACGATCATGGTGGAACGGGACCTGCGGCTGGTCGAACTGACGGGGGGTCGCCTGCATTTCTCCCATGTTTCGACTGCCACCGCTGTCGCTGCGCTTGGCGCCGCCAGGGCACGGGGATTGCGGGTGAGCGCCGGGGCGGCGCCGCACAGTTTCGCCCTGAACGAAACGGCCATCGGCGAGTACCGGACCTACTGCAAGGTCAGCCCGCCCCTGCGCGCCGAAGCGGACCGGCTGGCGCTGGTGGCAGGCATCGCCGACGGGACGATCGACGTGATCTCCTCGGGCCACCGGCCCCAGGACCAGGAAAGCAAGCGCCTGCCCTTCGCCCAGGCAAGCTTCGGCATTATCGGTCTCCAGACCATGCTGCCGCTGGCGCTGGAGCTGCACCATAACGGATCGGTGCCGCTGCTCCGGCTGCTCGCCTGCATGACCTCGCGGCCGGCCGGATTGCTGGGGCTGGAAGCGGGCAGGCTCCTGGTCGGACGACCCGCCGATCTGGTGCTGATCGACCTCGACCGGCCCTGGATCATCTCGGAACGGGAGTTCCGCTCCAAGACAAAGAATTCGCCTTTCGACGGCCGCCCGGTCCAGGGTCGCGTCATGCGCACCCTGGTCGGCGGGCAGATCGCCTATGACCGCAAGCGGGACGGATAGTAGACTCCGTCCCGGCCAATACTGGCACGAGAGAGACAATTGCCCGATCCGATCTCCTGGCAGCTTGCTCTGCCCTCCTTCCTCGCCGCGCTGGTCGGTGGCTACCTGCTCGGCGCGATCCCCTTCGGCCTGGTGCTGACGCGGCTGGCCGGCCTCGGCGATGTCCGCAAGATCGGCTCCGGCAATATCGGCGCCACCAACGTGCTCAGGACCGGCCGCAAGGATCTGGCGGCATTGACCCTTCTGCTCGACGCCGCGAAGGGCGCGGCTGCCGCGCTCATCGGCGGCTA
Organism: Alphaproteobacteria bacterium; assembly: GCA_026126215.1. Classification (GTDB taxonomy): domain Bacteria; phylum Pseudomonadota; class Alphaproteobacteria; order Ferrovibrionales; family Ferrovibrionaceae; genus JAHCJQ01. The sequence continues at coordinate 4,389 of JAHCJQ010000011.1, read as the reverse complement.
TTGGGGCCCGGACCTGATGGTGCTGGCGGCGGCTGGCGCCTTCCTCGGGCACCTGTTCCCGGTCTGGCTGCGCTTCAAGGGCGGCAAGGGCGTGGCAACCTTCCTCGGCATCCTGCTGGCCCTGGCCTGGCCGGTCGGCCTCGCCGTCTGCCTGGTCTGGCTTGCCTCGGCGCTGCTGTTCCGCATCTCATCGCTCGCGGCACTCCTCGCCGCCGCCACCGCGCCATTCCTCATGTATTTCGTCGGCGGCCAGCAGAAAGCCGAGCTGGTCGCCTTCATGACCCTTCTCGTTTTCGTCCGCCATCACGAGAATATCCGCCGGCTGTTCAATGGAACGGAACCGCGGATCGGCCGCAAGGAAAAGACACCGTGACCGGTCGCCGCTTCCGGGTTTAGAATCCCGCCATGCTCATCGACATCGTTTCCGACACGATCTGCCCCTGGTGCTTCATCGGCAAGCGCCGGCTGGAGCATGCACTGGCCCAGCGTCCCGACCTCGAGGTTCAGATCGGCTGGCGGCCGTTCCAGCTCAACCCCGACATGCCGCGCGAGGGAATGGACCGCAAGACTTACCTGGCGCTCAAGTTCGGCGGCGAGGAACGCGCCCGGCGCATCTACGACACGATCCGCGAAACCGGTGCAGAGGTCGGCATCGATTTCCGATACGATCTCATGCAGCGCACGCCCAATACGCTGAGTTCGCATCAGCTCATCCGCTGGGCTGGATCTGCCGGCGTTCAGCACCAGCTTGTCGAAATTCTCTTCCGCCGCTACTTCCTGGAAGGCCAGGATATCGGTCAGTCACAGACCCTTGTCGAGGCAGCCGGTGAAGCCGGAATGGATGCGAACCTGGTGCGCGAGCTGCTCGAGAAGGACAGCGACGTCGAACAGGTGCAGGCCGAGGACAGGCTGGCACGCGAAATGGGCATCCAGGGCGTCCCCTTCTTCATCATCGACCGCAAGTATGCGGTGACGGGGGCGCAGGATCCCGCAGTCTTCCTCCAGGTGTTCGATTACGTCCTGCGCGGCGGCGAAGCGGGCGAGGCAAAGGCGGAATAGCTGCCCTCACCCCGGCCCTCCCTCACCCCGGCCCTCTCCCACTCTGTGGGAGAGGGAGACAAGAAGAAGCCCTCCCCCACAAGGTGGGAGAGGAAGACCAGAAGAAGCCCTCGCCCACAAAGTGGGAGCGGAAGACAGGAAGAAGCCCTCGCCCACAAAGTGGGAGAAGAAGACCAGAAGAAGCCCTCGCCCACAGAGTGGGAGAGGGAGGCAAGAAGTAGCCCTCTCCCACAGAGTGGGAGAGGGTTGGGTGAGGGTCTCGTCGGGTCGCACTCTCCCTGTGGGCTTGATTCGCTTCACGGATGAAGTGGTTGCGCGAGGGATTGCCCGAAGACTTCAGGCGGCGGCCGTCTGGCCGATCCGCGCAATTTCGGCGAGCTGCTCGGCCACGGCAAGGACACCGGTCAGCCGATAGCGCGCCTCCTGCCAGTCTCGCAGCAGCACCAGCTTGTGATCCGTCCTGAGTTTCGCGGCACCCTGCTTCGAAAGGAAGGCGACCAGCCCGGCCGGATTGGCGAACTGGTTGTTGCGGAATGCGATGGTGGCACCTTTTGGCCCCGCCTCCACCTTCTCGATTCCTGCCAGCCGGCAGAGATGCTTGATCGAGATGATCTTGAGCAGATGCTCGACCTCCACGGGCAGCGGACCAAAGCGGTCGATCATTTCCGCCGCGAAGGCATCCGTCTCTTCCCGACCTTCGAGGCGGGCGATGCGCCGATAGAGTTCGAGGCGCAGATTTAGGTCGGCGACATAGGATTCGGGAATGAGTACGGCCGTGCCAATATTGATCTGTGGCGACCAGGCACCGCCTTCCGATTCCGCGGCACCCTGTCCGCGCGCTTCGGCCACGGCCTCTTCCAGCATTTCCTGATACAGCTCGAAACCGACCTCCCGGATATGGCCGGACTGCTCCTCGCCAAGCAGGTTGCCAGCCCCGCGCTGGTCGAGATCGTGGCTGGCGAGGGAGAATCCCGCACCGAGATTGTCGAGTGCCTGCAACACCCTGAGGCGCTTCTCGGCGCCGACCGAAAGCTGCCCGTTCGCCGGCAGCGTGAGATAGGCATAGGCGCGGAGCTTCGACCGGCCGACCCGACCGCGCAACTGGTAGAGCTGTGCCAATCCGAACATGTCGGCACGATGCACGACGATGGTGTTCGCGGTTGGGATGTCGAGACCGCTCTCGACAATGTTGGTGGAGAGAAGTACGTCGTACTGGCCCTCGTAGAAGGCCGTCATCACCTGTTCCAGATCGCTCGCCGCCATCTGTCCATGCGCCACCGCGAACTTCACTTCGGGCACGTGATTCTTCAGGAAATCAGCGGAACCGGAAAGGTCCTCGATGCGTGGACAGACATAGAACACCTGCCCGCCGCGATAGCGTTCCCTGAGAATGGCCTCGCGCACGATCAGCGGATCGAACGGCGTCACGTAAGTGCGGATTGCCAGTCGGTCCACGGGCGCGCTGGCGATGAGGCTCAGTTCGCGCACGCCCGAGAGCGCCAGTTGCAGCGTGCGCGGTATGGGCGTCGCGGTCAGGGTCAGGACATGGACGTCGGCCTTGAGCTGCTTCAGCCGCTCCTTGTGCTTGACGCCGAAATGCTGCTCCTCGTCGACGATGACGAGGCCGAGATCCTTGAACATGACGCCCTTGCCGAGGAGCGCATGTGTGCCGATCACCAGATCCACATCGCCGCGCCTGAGCGCCTCGCGCGTCTCGCTCGCCTGCTTGCTTGCAACCAGCCGCGATAGCTGGGCGATGCGCACCGGGAAACCCTTGAACCGTTCCGAAAAATTGCGGTAGTGCTGGCGCGCCAGCAGCGTCGTAGGGCAGATCAATACCACCTGCCTGCCGCCCATGGCGGCGACAAATGCTGCGCGCAGCGCCACTTCCGTCTTGCCGAACCCGACATCGCCGCAGACGAGCCTGTCCATGGGCCGGCCCGTGGCCAGATCCTCAAGCGTATCCTCGATGGCGCGCGCCTGGTCGTCGGTCGCCTCGTATGGGAAGCGTGCGCAGAATTCCGCATAGAGGCCCTCCGGCGGGGTCAGGCGGTCGGCCTCTCTCAGCTCACGCTGCGCTGCGATGCGGATGAGATCCGCCGCCATGTCCTTCAGGCGCTGCTTCAGACGCGCCTTGCGTGCCTGCCAGCCGGCGCCGCCCAGCCGGTCCAGCGCCACGCCCGCCTGCTCGGAGCCATAGCGGGAGAGAACGTCGATATTCTCCACCGGAACATAGAGGCGGTCGTTGCCATCATAAGTGACCGACAGGCAATCGTGCGGCGCACCGCCGATATCGAGTGTCTGCAGTCCTTCATAGCGGCCGATGCCGTGATCGACATGGACCACCAGGTCGCCCGGCGTGATCTGCGAGACATCGGCGATGAAATTCTCCGCCCGCCGCGTCTTGCGGCGCGGACGCACCAGACGGTCGCCCAGGATATCCTGCTCGCCGATCACGGCGAGGTCGGCCGTCTCGAATCCATGTTCGAGCGGCAGCACGGCAAGTGCCACGAAGGCCGCTTTCAAGTCGCCGGCAGCCGCGAAGTTCTCCACATGCTCGAGCGGATCGATGCCGTGGTCGCGCAGCAGGCTGCCCAGGCGGTCGCTGGCGCCGGCAGTGAAGCTCGCGATCACGACCCGTTTGCCGGCCTTCTTCAGATCGTGCACATGGGCGCGAACCGCATCGTAGACATTGCTGCCCGGTTGCGTCCGCTCCGGCGCGAAATCCCGCCCCCGAACGCCGCCGCCATCGATCGCGTCGGGCTGCCCGTCAGGCAGCTTGAACGGCGAGAAGACAGCGAGCGGACGCGCGCGCGCCACGCCGTCCCAGTCGGTGGCGGAAAGATACATCAGATCGGGCGGCAGTGGCTTATACGTGCTGCCAGCCTCGCCAAGACCGCCGCCGCGGGCGGCGCGCCGGGCTTCGTAATAGTCCGCGATCGCCGCCAGGCGCTCGTCGCGCGCCTGTTCGGCCAGGTGATCCATCGTCAGCGCCGCCCCCGGCGCATAGTCGAAGAGGGTCTCAAGGGACGTATGGAACAGCGGCAGCCAATGTTCCATGCCGATGTATTTCCGCCCCTCGCTGATCGCCGCGTAGAGCGGATCGGAGTCGGTGATTGCACCGAAAAGTCGCCGATAAGCGACGCGAAACCGCTCGATCGCGGCAGCATCGAGGGGCACCTCGCTTACCGGTACCAACAGGAGTTCCGTCTCGACCGAGGTCGAACGCTGGCTCAGCGGATCGAAGCGCCGCACGCCTTCGAGGCTGTCACCGAAAAAGTCGAGACGCACCGGTTCCGCGCCACCAGGCGGGAAAATGTCGATCAGTCC